>JBBSPY010000033.1:0-20205 GCA_038258415.1 Burkholderiales bacterium | reverse complement strand
CGGCAGCGTCGTGCGCCTCGGCATCGGTCCGGGCCGCATCGGCAGTTCGGGACGCGGCATCGGCGTCGGCAGCCTTCGCAGCCGATCTGTCGCCGCGCCCTGGAAGCACAGCGCGCGGCTTGGGCGCGATCACGTGGGCCGCGGTCGGCGCCGGGCCCGCTTCGTTCGGGTCGTTCGGAACGTTCGCATCCGTGGCGGTGCGCTCGCCGTCGTCGTCGCGCGGCCGGGCCGCCGCCATCGTGTCGTGCCCCGCGCTGCGTGCCTGGGTCTCGCGCAGCCATGTCGAGAACGGCTGCTTCGGCGGTGGCGCGACGCTGCCCTTGTCCGGAGACGGGTTCCGCTCCGGTTCGCGAGCCGGCGTCGGCGGGCCGACCAGCCGCGTCGGCGGCGCGATGCCGGTGAGCACCGAGCCCGCCGTCATGCCATCTCCGCTGCTGCTGCGGCGTTGCGGGCCTGCCAGCCCGCGCGGGCCGCGTGTTCGTCGGTCTGTTGCTGCTCGCGTCGTGCCACATGCACGCCGCGCTCGCGCAACCGCCGCTCGACCAGCCGCGTCAGCGCGGTCGCACGGGCGTCGTGGCCGCGCGCGATCGCTGCTGCCCGCTCGACCTGCGTCGCCGTATGCGCCGCGACGCGCTGCTGCTGCTCGACCGCATGCGTGAGCTTCGTCACGAAGCCCTGGTAGCAGCGAACCAGCTCGATCTGGCCGGTCTGGCAGAACTGCGCCTGCCAGCGCTGCTCGTACTCTCGCCGGTACAGCGCGAGCTGATCGGCCTGCGACTCGGCGTCGCGTCGCGCCGCCTCGAGGCGCAGCTGCTCGGCGATCGCTTCGTCGCGTCGTGCCTCGGCCTGCTCGAGGAGCAGGCGAACGGTGTGCAGGTCGTCGGTCATGGTGGTGGTCGGATGGAGGATGGGTCGTCGGAGCGCCCCGTCAGGACGAGAGCAGCGCCTGCAGGTGGGCGACGCTGTCGGCCAGCCGCGCCGGCTCGGCCTGGTCCTGCTGGAGCAGGCGCGTCATGTCGTCGTGCAGCCGCACGGCGAGGTCGAGGTCGGGGTCGACGCCGGGCGTGTAGGCGCCGAGCTGGATCAGGTCGCGCGCTTTCTGGTGCCTCGCGTGCAGCTGGCGGAAACGACGGGCGGCGTCGAGATGAGACGCGTCGGCGACGTTCGTCATCACCCGCGAGATCGAGCGCTCGATGTCGATCGCCGGGTAGTGGCCGGCCTCGGCGAGCTCGCGCGAGAGGACGATGTGGCCGTCGAGGATGCCGCGCGCCGCATCGGCGATCGGGTCGTTCGGGTCGTCGCCCTCGGAGAGCACCGTGTAGAACGCCGTGATCGAGCCGCCGCCGCCGTCCTGGTCTGCGGCCTTGCCGTTGCCGCTGCGCTCGACGAGTTGCGGCAGCTTGGCGAAGCAGCTCGGCGGGTAGCCGCGGGTCGCGGGCGGCTCGCCGATGGCCAGCGCGATCTCGCGCTGCGCCATCGCATACCGTGTGAGCGAATCCATGAGCAGCAGCACGTTGAGCCCGCGGTCGCGGAAGTGCTCGGCGATCACGGTCGCGTAGTTCGCGCCCTGCATGCGAACCAGCGGTGGCGCGTCGGCCGGCGCGGCGACGACGACCGATCGCGCCAGACCTTCGTCGCCGAGGATGTCCTCGATGAATTCCTTGACCTCGCGGCCGCGTTCGCCGATCAGGCCGACGACGATCACGTCGGCCTCCGTGTAGCGCGCCATCATGCCGAGCAGGACGCTCTTGCCCACGCCGGTGCCGGCGAACAGGCCGATGCGCTGGCCGCGGCCGACGGTGAGCATCGCGTTGATCGCGCGCACGCCGGTGTCGAGCGGGCGGCGGATCGGCTCGCGGTCCATCGCGTTGATGGCGCGGCGCGTCAGCGGTTCGTCGTGCACGTGGCCTGCGAGCGGCCCCTTGCGGTCCATCGGCTGGCCGTGCGAATCGACGACGCGGCCCAGCAGGCCGTCGCCGACCGGCAGGTGCAGCGTGCGGTCGACGTTGCGTCGCCACGGATGTCGCGCGGCGCCGAGGCGCATCGGCACCACCGGAGAGGGTCGCGGCTTGACGATGGCGCCGCTGGCCAGGCCATGGATGTCGCCCGTGGGCATCAGGTAGGCGCGGTCGCCGGCGAAGCCGACCACCTCGGCGAGCACCGGCGGCGCGCTGGGCGCCGCATCCTCGGCGCGGATCTCGCATACCGAGCCGACGGGAACGCGAACGCCCGAGGCCTCGAGCACCAGCCCGGTCACGCGGACCAGCCGGCCGTAGGTCTCGAGCGGGCTCGCATCGGCTGCGAAGCGCTCGAGGTCGCCGAGGTAGCGCGACCAGGTCGCGCGCACGGAGGTGCTGTTCTCGGCGGGAGCGGCGGCGTCAGGCATCGTCGTCCTCGCGGCGCCACGGCGCCGTGCCGCCGCGCGACGCGGCCGCCTGCCGCCAGCGCTCGCCGACCTGCGCCTCGACGCCGCCGATGTCCGACTCGACGCGGCAGCCGCCGCGCTCGATGGCCGGATCGGCGACGAGCCGCGCGCCGCGCGCGGTCATCGTCTCGGCAGCGCCGGCCGCGACGAGCGCGGCGTCGTCGGGATGCACGCGCACGACGATGTGCCGGGCCGACAGGAGCAGCGCGTCGACCGCCTCGCCGGCGACCTTGGCCACCCGCTCCGGCTCGGTCGCGAGTTCGCTGCGAACGACCCGGCGCGCCAGCGCGGTGGCGACGCGGGCGACGTTCGCCGCCAGATCCTGCTGCAGGGCGTCGAGCTCGCGGCCGAGCGAGGCGACCAGCGTGCCGATCTGCGCCGTGGTCTGTGCCGCGAAGGTCTGCTTGAATCCCTCGAGGGCGACCAGGCCGTCGCGGTAGCCGTCCTGGTAGCCGGCCTGGCGTGCGGCGCGCAGCTGCTGCGCCACCAGCTCGGCCGGGTCGACGGGAGGCGGCTCGGGTTCGACGCGCATGCGCGCTCCGAACGCCGCGGTGCCCGAGAGTTCGCCGAACAACTCGCCTCCGACCGATGCCACGTCGTCACCGGAGATGTCTCCGAGCGCCCACGCTTCGAAGCCGGCGAGCTCCTCGCGCGGGATGAAGCGGGTGTAGGGATGCGCCTTGGCGCCGCTGCTGTCGGGCGGCGGTGGCACCTGGCGGGGCTTGGCTGCGGCTCCCATGGGTCAGACGAAGTCCTCGCCCTTGCCGCCCGAGAGCGTGAGCTGGCCTTCCTCGGCGAGCCGTCGCACCGTCTTGAGGAGTTCCTTCTGCTCGGCCTCGACCTCGGCGACTCGCACCGGGCCGCGCGAGTCGAGCTCCTCGCGCAGCGTTTCGGCGGCGCGCGTGCTCATGTTCTTGAAGAAGCGCTCGCGGAGCTCGGGCTTTGCACCCTTGAGGGCGATCACGAGCGATTCGGTCTGCACCTCCTTCAGCAGCGCCTGCAGGCCGCGGTCGTCGACGCGGTCGAGGTCGTCGAAGGTGAACAGGTTGTCCATGATCTGTTGCGCGAGCTCGTTGTCGGCCTCGCGAATGAAGTCGAGCGCCGACGTCTCGTAGGCGGTGCCGAGGCGGTTGATCATCTCGGCCGCGGCCTTGACGCCGCCGAGCCCGGACTTCTTCGCCTGCTCGCTGCCCGAGAGAAGACGCCCCATCACCTCGTTGAGGTCCTTCAGCGCCGACGGCTGGATGCCGTCGATCGTCGCGACGCGAACGAGCACTTCGTTGCGCTGCCGCTCGGCAAAGCTCTTGAGCACCGCCGACGACTGCTCCGAGTCGAGGTGGACGAGCACCGCCGCGACGATCTGCGGATGCTCGTGGCGCAGCATCTCGGCGATCGCGCCGGCGTCCATCCACTTGAGTCCCTCGATGCCGGAGATGTCGCCGTTCTGCAGGATGCGGTCGATCAGCAGGTTGGCCTTGTCCTCGTCGAGCGCCTTCCTCAGCACGTTCTTGACGTAGGCGCCGGTGTCGGAGACGACGCCGCTTTCCTTCGACGCCACGTCGACGAACTTCGCGAGGACGTTGTCGAGCCGCTCGTGCGGCACGCTCTTCATGCGCGCGATCGCCTCGCCGAGGCTCTGCACCTCGCGCGGCGAGAGGTGGCGGAACACGCCGGCGGCCTCCTCCTCGCCAAGCGACATGAGGAGGATCGCGGAGTCTTCCAGGCCGGTGTCGTCCATCGCGGTGTCTGCCTTCGTCGAAGCTGCCGGCTCAGGCCGCGACCTGTTGGCCGCTGACCCACGTGCGGACGATCCCGGCGACCGCCGCCGGGTTGTCCCTGGCGAGGGCGCGCGCGCCCTCGAGCTGTTTCATCCAGGCCGGCGCCGCAAGCGCGGGCGTGGCGTCGAACGTTCGACCATCGCCGTCCTCGCCGCGACCGCCGACCACGGCGTCGAGGCGCTGGCCCGGAGCGGGCAGTGCGGAGGTCGCGGGTGCCTGCGGCGCGAACGCGGTCCTCACCGCAGGTCGCATCAGTCCGAAGAAGACCAGCACGGCGACCACGGCGAGACCGGCCGGAATCGCCGCGGCGCGAACGAGGTCGATCAGCTCCGGGCTCTTCCAAAACGGCACGTCGGCGTTGACGATCGGCTCGACCTTGAACGGCGCGTTGACGACCTTGACCGAGTCCCCGCGCTCCTTCGAGAAGCCGATCGCCTCGCGGGCGAGGGCGGTGAGCTTGTCGAGCTCGTCGGTCGTGAGCGGCTGCTGGGTCGTCTTGCCCTTGGAATCGGCGACGCTCTTGTGGTTGACGACGATCGCCGCGTTGAGCCGCTTGACGTTGCCGGTGGCGCTCTTGGTGACGCGCACGGTCTTGTCGACCTCGTAGTTCGTGACGGCCTCGCGGCGACCACCGCCGCCCGCACCTGCGTTCGCCGTCGACACCGGCGCGCCCTGGAGCGGCTGCGAGGCGCCGGTGAGGGGCGCGGTCGCCGCGACCGGCGGCTGGTTCGAGGTGGCACCCGGCACGCCCGACGGCGCGCCGCCGTTCGCGCCGGAGCCGGCTCCGGCGTCGCTCGTCTGCTGGCTGCGGATCGAGATGCTCGCGTCGGTGCCCTGGTTGGGCTTGAATTCTTCAGACGTCGCCTCGGTCTGCGAGAAGTCGATGTCGGCGGTGACGGTGGCGCGCAGGTTGTCGGCGCCGACCACCGGCTCGAGCAGCTCGCGGATGCGCTTCGCGTATCCCGACTCGACCTGGTTCACGTACTGGAGCTGCTGCGCGTCGAGGCCGGCGTCCTTCGCCTCGTTGCCGGTCAGCAGCGCCCCGCCCTGGTCGAGGATGCTCACGGCCTTCGGGTTCATCTCCGGCACGCTCGACGACACGAGGTGGACGATGCCGGCGATCTGCGCGCGATCGAGCGTGCGGCCGGGGTGCAGCGTGAGCAGCACCGACGCGCTCGGCTTCTGCTGCTCGCGGAAGAATCCGTTCTGGTTCGGCAGCGCGAGGTGCACGCGTGCACTCTGCACGGCGGCGATCGAACCGATCGAGCGCGTGAGCTCGCCCTCGAGGCCGCGCTGGAAGGTGAGCCGCTCCTGGAACTGCGTCTGCCCGAAGCGGGCGGTGTCCATCAGTTCGAAGCCCGAGACGGCGCCCTTGGGCAGGCCGGCCGTCGCCATCTTCAGGCGCAGGTCGTGCACCTTGTCGGCCGGCACGAGGATCGCCTGGCCGCCTTCGGCCATGCGGTAGGGCACGTTCATCTGCGACAGCTGCGCCACCACCGCGCCGCCGTCCTTGTCGGACAGGTTGGCGTAGAGCACCTTGTAGTCGCCGCGCGAGCTCCACATCGTCATCGCGGCGACCACGGCGACGAGCGCGGCGACGCCGATGGCGAATGCCGCCTTGCTGCGCGCCGGCATGGCCTGCATGCGCAGTGTGAACGTCGGCGCCGGCGCCGAGCCAGCGGGCAGCGGCATGAGCTGAGTGGCGTGGGCAGGTGCAAGGGCGACGGCTTGGTCCATGCCCGGAATTATTCGAGGCCGTGCCCGCCGCATGGCCCGGAATTGCCGGGCAAAGGTTCGTCAGTTCGCGTCGCCGCGCGGCCGGCCGATCCCTAAGATCCTGTTCCCATGAACGTGACCCTGAAGCCCTTCGATTTCGCCCAGGCGGTCGCCCGGGCCGGCCTCGGCACCGACGGCGTTCCGCTCAGGAAGCCGGCCGGTGCCACCGAAGCCGCGGCCGGCTTCCAGCAGACGCTCTCCAAGGCGCTCGCCGGCGTGAGCCAGGCGCAGAACGAGGCGACGCGGCTGACCCGCGAGGTGCAGCTCGACAACCCGACCGTCAGCCTGGAGCAGACGATGGTCTCGATGCAGAAGGCGCAGATCGGCTTCCAGGCGACCCTGCAGGTGCGCAACCGGCTCGTTCAGGCCTACACGGACATCATGGGCATGCAGGTCTGACGTCGAGGGCTGCCGGCGAGCCGGCCGGACTCCGTCAGTGGCCCGCACCCAGGATCAGGACTCGCCGCGCTCCGGCGCCACCCGCGTCGCCCGCTGCATCTGCTCTGGCGTCAGGCTCTCGGTCGAGACGATCGTGAGGCTGGGCGCAGCTCCCGAGACCTTGGCGCTGGCATCGAGCGTGCCGCTGACCGACTCGGGGAACGTGTACATCGCGCCGGTGACCGGGTCGACGGCGAGCATGCCGATCAGCCCGCCGAACAGGATGTTGCCGATGTACCAGCCGCTCAGCGAGCCGGTGATGGTGAGGTCCTTGCGCGCGTAGCCGTCCTTGCTGAGGCTCACGGTGTAGACCTCGGGCTTGAAGTAGCCCGCGCCGCGCATGAGCGTGAGCGTCACCGGCGTCGTGCCGACGTGAACATTCTCGCCGGCCTTGTTGACGACCGACGCCGTCGCGCCTACCGGCACGCTGTGGATTGTCACCGTCTGGGTCTTGCCGTTGAAGATGCTGGCGCAGCCCGAGAGCGCGAGGACGCCCGCCATGACGGCGACGAGACGAAGGGTCATGCGGCACTCCCTGGAATGAAGATGAGGAGCGAACCCTAACGGGACAGACGCACGGCATCGAGCAACGGACGTGACACCCGTCACGGAAGCTGCCGGAACCGGTTGAGGGGAGGGCCTACTCGTCGAGCAGCGCGCCCCTGAAGAAGCTCCAGGCGGTTCCGTCGTGCAGGTAGAAATGCCCGTTGGCACAGTCTTCCTTGCCGGGAAAGCAGTCGCGATAGGCCTTCGGCACGAGCCGCAGCAACTGCTCGTCGCTCATCTCGTCGAACTGCTCGGGCGTGATGGCGCGTCCAGCCTTCGGGGCGCGGGGCTCGGCCGACATGGGGCGGCTAGTTGAGCGCCATCAGCTTGCCGCGTTTCTGCGTCAGCTCGATGAAGCGCTGCAGCGCGCGGGTCGCGTCGCCGCCGATGCGCTTGAACTCGAAGCCGAGCCGGACGCCGCGCGCCTCGGCGTTGATCGCGGTCACGTGCTGCAGGCGCATCGCCGACTCGAACTTCGTGTCGGCGTCGAGCTCGATGCGCACGTCGTGAATCAGGACGCCCGGGCTCATCGACGGTGTTTCGTCGGGAAGGAACAGGGCGCAGCCAGCGATCGAGACGTCGATCACGCGCAGTGCGAGCTCGATGTCGGGCATGTCGGGGTGGAAGAGGCGTGCCGTCGGAGCCGCCCGGGCCAGCGGCCGGACACGGAAAGCGCTGCGGCGCTGGAAGCGATACATCTCGCGCGGCGCCGGGCAGCTCAGCACGCTGGCGCGGTTGCCATGCACGAGGACCAGGTCGTTCATGTCGAACTGCAGCTTCACGCTGTCGAGGTAGCCGACGGCGGTGCCTTCGCCACACTCGAGCAGCGCCTGCAGCGCCGGGTCGCGCGGGTCGGCGTTGAAGCCGATCGTGCCGCGCGAGCTGTCGAGCGTCCAGATGGCCGTCGTGTAGACCCGGCCGTCGCTGGCGTTGAGGTTGAGCAGGATGGCGCCGTCGAGGAGCTGCTTGAGCAGCGTCTGGATCTCGCGTGGCGAGGAAACGCGGAATTCGTCTAGGCCGTCGTCGCCGGCCATGCCGTCGAGGGGAGCGGGTCGGGTTTCCATGTCGTGTCGAATGTTCGTCGTCGCAATGGGGCTTCAATGCAGGGTCTTGGGCCTGCCGGCGAGGATGTCGTCGAGGTCCTCGAGCCAGGGTTCGGCCAGCTGGCGGATCTCGGCGTCGTTGACGAGGATGCGCTGCATGATGCGCGATTTGAGCTGCGCCTCGTCGGCCTTGAGCGGCGTGGCCTGGGCGGTGTTCTTCAGCTGCGCGATGAGCACCGCGCAGGCGCCCTCCAGCTTGACGACGTGATCCCAGTTGCCGTCGCGCGCCGCGTCGAGCATGTCCTGGCTCGCGGTCTCGATCGCTTCGTAGTAGTTGAGGAGCACGGAGTTCATGGGTCGTCCCGATGTTCGGTGGATGAGCGGCCGGATGGTCACGCGGCTTTGGCCTGCGGCCTGATCGCGTCCCAGCCTTCGCCGAGGGAGCGCGCCAGCGCCGCGCATTCGGCGAGCGCAACGTCGTCGTTGCGCAGGTTGGCCAGGGTGAGCCGGCGCACGAGATAGTCGTAGAGGTCGCGCAGGTTGGCGGCGAGCGCGCCGCCGGCCTGCAGGTCGAGCGGAACCAGGAGGCCTTCCTCGACCACGCGCACGGCGTGGCCGATGGCGCGGCACTTCTCGGCGATGTCGCCGCGCTCGAGCGCGCCGCGTGCTGCGGCGATCTCGTTGCCGACGGCCTCGTACAGCATGCTCACCAGCTTGTGCGGGCTCGCGCCGTCGACGGCGGTCGCGGCACCGACGTTTCGGTACATGCCCACGACGCTGGGGCGAGGGCCGGTCGAGAGCGTGGGGCTGCTGAACATGATGTGGCGTCTTCCGAGGTGGCTCCTGTTTATCGGTGCTCGGGCGCCGATCTTTACGGCCCTCGAAGCGACGATCCGGGGGCCGGACGGGGGCCTGTTCGGGCTCAAGCCGGCGGACCGCAGGCGGGTCGCGAACTGGAGCGACGGCGTCGGGCATCGCGCCCGGCGCGTCAGGAATCGGAGTTGCTGTTCTGCTTCAGCGTGTAGAACTGAAGCTTCACGTAGCTGGCGAGGGCGTTGGCCCGCGACATCGTCGAGTCGAGCGCCGTGTACTGCGCACGCAGCCGTTGCTCGGTCGCAGTCAACCGGTCCGAGAATGTGTCCTGCTGCTTCCGGTTCAGGTCGATGCGGGCCTGGATCGACTGGGCCTTTCCGGGCAGCGCGCCACCGCTCTTCAGCAGCCCGTCGGCCCAGTCGGCGAGGCGCTTGCCGAAGCCGTTGTTCGATGCCACGGCGTCGTCGACATTCGACAGCGCCTTCGTGAGCTGGGGCAGGTTGGTGGCCGCTGTCCCGAACGACGCCTCGTCGAGCTTGAGCGTGCCGTCCTTCTGCACCTGCACGCCGATTGCGCTCAGCGTTGCGAACGCGGCCGACGCGCCGCTGCGAGCGCCGATCAGCGTGTGCAGCTGGTTGACGATGCCGGTGGTCGTGCCGTCGCCTTGCAGCAGCGCCGCGGTCTTCGTCGCCGGGTCGTACTTGGTCGCCGCCGCCAGGGTGCTGTTGAGCACGTTGTAGGCCGTCACGAAGCTCTGCAGGTAGGTCTTGATCGCGTCGGTGTTGCGCGTCACGTTGACGGTCACCGGCTGTGTCGTCACCCGGCCGAGATTGAGGGTCAGTCCCTCGATGACGCCGTCGAGGCTGGTTCCGGACGTGCTCACGGCGATGCCGTTGACGGTTGCTTCCGTGTTCGCCGCGGCCTGCGCGAAGACCGTCTGCGTCGGCCCGGTCGACGGGTCGTAGGCGAGCCGCGAGAGGCCGGCCGAGTCGGTGCTGTTGCCGTCGTCGTCGGCGACGGAGACGCGAAAGCCGTTCGACTCGCCGGTGGCCGTGGATGTGAGGGCGAGCCGCGAGCCGGTCGCGTCGGTGACGATGGTCGCGCTCACGCCGGCGTTGGCGGCGTTGATCTTGTCGCGAACGTCGCCGAGCGTCTGCGCCGAGGCGTCGATCGGGATCGTGACGTCGACCGCACCGGTCTTCGGCGTGAACGCCGTCCGGCCCGCATTCCAGGCGCCGAGGCTGATGGTGATGCTGCCGCTGCCGACCACGCCGGTCGCGTCGGCGAACTGGCCCGATGCGCTGGTGATCGATTGCGCCGCGGCGAGCTTCGTCACCGAAACCGCATAGCTGCCGGGCACCGCCTTGCCCGAGGTGCCGGCGCTGACGGTGAGAGGGTCGGTCGACGACGCGTTGGTCAGGGTGAACGTCTCGGGCTTGTAGAGGGGCCTGGCCGCGTCCTGGAAGGCCGAGACGAGCGACTGAATCTGCCCGAACGCCGAGAGCGTGGTCTGCAGCGACGACGCCGTGGATTGCAGACGGTTGAGCGGCAGCCGCTCCACGCCCATCAGCCGGTCGACGATCGTGTTGACGTCGAGGCCGCTGCCGATGCCGGCCGAGGAGATCGTGCCGACACTGCCGGAGGAGATGGTGGGCATGCGTGATTCCGATGCCGTCGCCGGGGCCAGCGTCCGCTCGCCCCGTGCGTCGTCGTCTGTCTATCGGCTGCCGGCCGGAAAGCTGTAGCGCCCGCCGGCCGGATTCATGACCGAATCAGCGCTGCAGGAGCTGCAGCACCTGCTGCGGAAGCTGGTTGGCCTGGGCGACCATCGCCGTCCCCGCCTGTTGCAGCACCTGGGCCCGCGAGAGCGCTGCGGTTTCCATCGCGAAGTCGGCGTCCTGGATGCGGCTGCGCGATGCCGAGAGGTTCTCCGAGGCCGTCTGCAGGTTCTCGATCGTCGAGCCGAAGCGGTTCTGCACCGCGCCGAGTGCGGCGCGGCTGCCGTTGATCGTCTGCAGCGCTGCATCGATGGACGAGAGCGCAGCGTTGGCACCGGCAACGTTGGAGATGTCGAGCGCGCTGACGGCAGTTCCGGTGGCGGCGATCGCCGTCGAGCTGTTGAGGCCGGCGGTCTGCGCAAAGACGACGCTGCCGCTCGTTCCGGCCGGTGCCGAATAGGTGACGTTCAACGTGCCGCCGGTGATGGCGGCGGCCGAGAGGCCGAAATCGGCCGCGGCCGACCCAGTGAACGTGCCGGCGGCATAGCCGAGCGAGATGTTGCGGCCGTCGGCGGCGATGAGCGCGACGCCCGAGCCGGTATCGGTCGCGACGACGCCGGTGGCCGCCGACTGCGCGTTGATGGCGGCGACGGCGTTGGCGCGGTTGCTCGACAGCGCCGCTGCGCCGTTGCTGCCGGAAATCGAGATCGCGACGCCGTTGACCGTGTAGGTCGCCGTTCCCGCGGCACTCGCCGCTGCGGTCGACGTGCCGGCGGCGACGTTGGTGGCGTTCGCCTGGGCGACGAGGCCGGGAACGTTGCCGGAGTTGATGGCCGCTGCCTGCGCCTTGGCGTCGACGGCGACCGAGCCGAGGGCGATCGTCGCGCCGCCGCCGACCGCAACCGTCAGCGCAGCGGCCGCGTTCGACGCCGTACCGATCGACTGGTTGGTGAGGTTGAAGCCTTGGTAGACACCGAGCACGCTGGCCCGCGCTGAGGCGATCGAGTCGACGGTGATCGTCTGGCCCGCGTTGGCACCGACCTGGAACTGCTGCGCCTGGAAGCTGCCGTCGAGCAGGTTCAGGCCGTTGAACTGGGTCTGCGTCGCGACGCGGTCGATCTCGGTGCGCAGCTGCGCCACCTCCTGCTGCAGCGCGACGCGATCCGACGCGCTGTTGGTGGCGTTGGCCGCCTGCACCGCGAGCTCGCGCATCCGCTGCAGGTTGCCCGTCACCGAACCGAGTGCGCCTTCGGCGACCTGCGACAGCGAGATGCCGTCGTTGGCATTGCGCGCCGCCTGGTTGAGGCCGCGGATCTGCGCCGTCATCCGGTCGGAAATCGCCAGGCCGGCTGCGTCGTCCTTGGCGCTGTTGATGCGCAGGCCCGACGACAGGCGCTGGATCGCCGTCGACAGGTCGGTCTGCGTCCGGTTGGAATTGCGTTGCGCCGTCAGCGACGAAATGTTGGTGTTGATGATCTGGGGCATGAGAAGACTCCCTTGGCTGAACGATCGGGGCCTTTGGCTCCGGTGACGTCATTCTTGAGAGGTCTCGCCTGCCGCGACGCGCCGATAAGCGGGTGCAACGCCCGTCAATTCAACTCCGCGCAACGAAAGACGGCCGGCGCCCCCGTGCGGGGATCGCCGGCCGTCGCGTTGATCGGCGCCGGCCTCCCGGCCGGCGCGTCGATCAGCGCAGGAGCGTCAGGACCTGCTGCGGCAGCTGGTTGGCTTGCGCCACCATCGCCGTGCCGGCCTGCTGCAGCACCTGGGCGCGCGAGAGGTTCGCGGTTTCCATCGCGAAGTCGGCATCCTGGATGCGGCTGCGCGAAGCCGAGAGGTTCTCGCTCGTGGTCTGCAGGTTCTCGATCGTCGAGCTGAAGCGGTTCTGGATCGCACCGAGCGACGCGCGGCTGGAGCTGACCGTGGCCAGCGCCGCGTCGATCGACGACAGCGCAGCGTTGGCGCCGGCTACGTCGGAAACGTCGATCGTGCCGACCGCGGTGCCGGTGGCAGAGATCGCCGTGGTGTTGCCGAAGCCGGCGGCCTGTGCGAACACGACGCTGCCCGTGACCCCGGAAGGAGCGACGTAGGTCGTGTTGACGGTCGAGCCCGTGAGCGCGGTGGCCGAGAGACCGAACGACGCGGCGGTCGAGCCGGTGAAGCTGCCGACGGCATACGCCAGCGACACGTTCCGGCCGTCGGCGGCGGACAGCGAGACGCCTGCGCCGGTGTCGGTCGCCGTCACGCCGGTCGCAGCCGACTGGGCGTTGATCGCCGCGACCGCGTTGGCGCGGTTGCCCGCCACCGCCGGCGCACCGATCACGCCGGCGATCGAGATCGCGACGCCGTTGATCGTGTAGGTCGCGGTTCCGGAAGCCGTGCCCACCGCTGCCGACACGCCCGCCGCGACGCTGGTCGCGTTCGCAGAAGCGGTCAGGCCGGCGACGTTGCCGCTGTTGATCGCGGCGGCAATGGCCTTGCCATCGACGGCGACCGAGCCGAGCGCGATGGCCGAGCCACCACCGACCGCCACCGTCAGAGCCACGGCGGAGTTGTTCACCGTGCCGATCGACTGATTGGTGTTCGTGAAGCCCTGATAGGCGCCGAGCGCGCTCGAGCGGGACGACGCGATCGACGCGACCGTGATGGTCTGGCCGCGGTCGGCACCGACCTGGAAGTCCTGCGAGGTGAAGCTGCCGTCGAGCAATTTGAGACCGTTGAACGACGTCTGCGTCGCGACGCGGTCGATCTCGGCCTGCAGCTGCTTGACTTCGAGCTGCAGCGAGGCGCGGTCCGAGCTGCTGTTGGTGGCGTTGGCCGACTGCACCGCCAGTTCGCGGATGCGCTGGAGGTTGTCGGACACCGACGCGAGCGCGCCTTCTGCGGTTTGCGCCAGCGAGATGCCGTCGTTGGCGTTGCGGGCCGCCTGGTTGGTGCCACGGATCTGCGCCGTGAAGCGCGAGGCGATCGCCAAGCCGGCGGCGTCGTCGGCTGCGCTGTTGATGCGCAGGCCCGACGACAGCCGGGCGATGGCGGTCGAGAGTTCGTTCTGGGTGCGGTTCGAATTGCGCTGCGCGTTCAGCGAAGCCAGGTTCGTGTTGATCGTCGAGGACATTTGGATCACTCCTGAAGCGGTTGAAGAAAAAATCCCGGCACATGCCGTGTTGGACTCAAGCGGACATGCAGCTCTCGATGCATCTCCGCTCCGAGCAGCCGGCGGCGCAAACCACCGGCCCGCTGCGCCCGGGTTCGTCTTCCTGGGTTGCCTTGAAGACAACCGTCGGCCTCTGACTCCGGACCCCGGGTTGGATTGCTCCTCACCGTTGTGGCCGTTATCGGGCTCCCGTTTGCGCGACTTGAGGCTGGAAAGCTGAAAAAGTTGGCGTTCCCGAGTCGAGGTGTTCCGGCCGAACCCGGCGTTTTCGGCTAGGCGCCGATCGACTTGAGCACAGGCGCGACGGGGCCCGTAGGAACTTGCCTGACAAGGTCCATGGAAGAAGCTGGACTCAAGCGACCGAGCAGGCCTGATGTTCCGGGCCAGTTCCGGTCTTCAGAATCCATTCCATCGAGAAAGGCACCAGACCTTCCGAACCGACCACCACACAGACACACAGCAGATCACGGAGCCCACGACATGAACGCAGACCAGATCCTCGCCGAGATTCGCGAAGCGAACCTCTCTTACCTGATGCTCGCCCAGAGCCTCATCCGCACCGACCGCGAGCAGGCGCTCTATCGCCTGGGCATCAGCGAGGAGAGCGCAGCGCTCATCGCGCTGCTGACGCCGGCGCAGATGATGAGGATCGCCTCGGGCAACACGCTGCTGTGTCGCTTCCGCATGGACGACGACATGGTCTGGGGCCTGCTCACCAACCACGGCAAGACCGCGGCCAACGATGCCACCTCGCGCCTGCACGCCTCCATCCTGATGGCGGGTCGCCACCAAGAGGCGGCCTGAGCATGGGCGCGAAATCGATCCTCACCGAAGCCAAGCAGATCAGCCGCGCCGTCGCGCTGATCCACCTCGGCGCGCGGCTGCAGGTGCTCGAGTCGGAAACCGATCTCTCCTACGAGCGGCTGCTGCGCCTGTACAAGGAAGTCGCGGGCAAGTCGCCGAGCAAGGGCCAGCTGCCCTTCTCGACCGACTGGTTCATGACCTGGCAGCCGAACATCCACGCCTCGCTCTTCCTCAACATCCACGAATACCTGAACAAGGTCAGTGCGCTCGACGAAATCGACGCGGTGATCAAGGCCTACCAGCTCTACCAGGAGCAGACGAAGGCGCAGGACCTCGAGCCGCTCCTCTCCGTGACTCGCGCCTGGCGTCTCGTCAAGTTCGTCGACAACGGCATGCTGACGATGACGAAGTGCTCGCTGTGCGGCGGCCATTTCGTGACCCACCCGCACGAGATCGCCAAGCACTACCAGTGCGGGCTGTGCTGTCCGCCGGCGCGCGCCGGCAAGGGCAAGGCCCAGGGCTCCATCCGCATGCACTAGTTCACGGCTCCGCGCGACGCGAGGATCAAGTCCTCGCGCGGGCGGCCGAAGAACCGGGCTCTCTGTTTTCTTGCTTGTCTCCTCCAGCACAGTACCCTGTGCTTTGACGCGGGTCCTTCGGGACCCGCTTTTCTTTGGATCGAGACTGGTGCGGCTGCCTCAAGCTGCGCACCGGGCCGCCGATAAAGGTTTCGCCCACGCCGCCCGCCCACCCCGACCGAAACCCGCTGCACCATGATTGTCCTGATCGGCTACGGCATCGCGCTCGGCTGCATCTTCGGTGCCTTCATCCTGCACGGCGGCAACATCGGCGTGATCCTGCACGCGCTGCCGACCGAGCTGATGGCGATCCTCGGCGGTTCGCTCGGCGCCTTCGCGGTGAACAACCAGCCCAAGGTGCTGAAGGCCACGCTCGCGGCGATTCCCGGCGTGCTCAAGGGCTCCAAGTACTCCAAGGCGCGCTACATGGAGCTCATGGCGCTGCTCTACGACGTCCTGCAGAAGGCGCGCAAGGAAGGCCTGATGGCGATCGAGAAGGACGTCGAGGACCCGCATGCCTCGCCCATCTTCCAGAAATACGCGACCGTCGGCTCCGACCATCACGTGGTCGAGTTCATCACCGACTACCTGCGCATGATGGTCTCGGGCAACCTCAATTCGCACGAGATCGAGAGCCTGATGGACTCGGAGATCGAGACCCATCACAACGAGGCGCATGGTCCGGTTGCCGCGCTGCAGCGACTGGCCGGCGCATTGCCCGCCTTCGGCATCGTCGCCGCCGTTCTCGGCGTCGTCAACACGATGGGCTCGGTCGGCCAGCCACCGGCGATCCTCGGCGGCATGATCGGATCGGCGCTGGTCGGCACCTTCCTCGGCATCCTGCTGGCCTACGCCGTCGTCGAGCCGCTCGGCGGGTTGATGGAGCAGAAGGTCGACGAAGGCTCGAAGGAACTGCAGTGCATCAAGACCACGCTCCTCGCGTCGATGCAGGGCTACGCGCCCCAGGTCGCCGTCGAGTTCGGGCGCAAGGTCCTCTACTCGAAGGACCGGCCGACGTTTGCCGAGCTCGAAGGCCACGTGAAGTGGAAGAATGCGTGATCCCAGCCAGCCTCATTTCGGAGGCGGGTGGCTCCCCACCGCCCGCAGCCGCAAACGAAGAAATCGGAGAACGATGATGGCCGGCGACTCGAAGAAGCTCCAGCCGATCATCATCAAGCGGATCAAGAAGGGCGGCCACACCCATCACGGCGGCGCCTGGAAGATCGCCTACGCCGACTTCGTGACGGCGATGATGGCGTTCTTCCTCCTGATGTGGCTGCTCGGCTCGACGACCGAGGGCGACAAGAAGGGCATCGCCGATTTCTTCAACTCGCCGCTCCGCGTGTCGCTGATGGGCGGCACCGGGTCGGGCGATTCGTCGCACGTGGTTCGCGGCGGCGGCACCGACCTGTCGCGGACCACGGGCCAGGTCAAGGACGGCGACGTCGAGGCCAGGCGCAAGCTGCTGGCGCTCAAGGCGCTCAAGGCCGAGCAGAAGCGGGCCGAGGCGGCCCGGCTCGAGGCGCTCAAGCAGAAGGTCGAGCAGGCGCTGACCGCCAGCCCGAAGCTGGCGGCGATGAAGTCGCAGATCCGGCTCGACATGACGCGCGACGGCCTGCGCATCCAGATCGTCGACGAGCAGAACCGGCCGATGTTCGACAGCGGCAGCGCGGTCGTGAAGCCCTACATGCGCGACCTGCTGCAGGAGATAGGCAAGGTGCTGGTCGACGTGCCGAACCGCGTCACGCTCGAGGGCCACACCGACGCGCAGCCGTTCTCCGGTGGCGAGCGCGGCTACAGCAACTGGGAACTGTCGAGCGACCGGGCCAATGCGAGCCGACGCGAGATCGTCGCCGGCGGGCTGCCCGACGACCGCATGGCGCTGGTGCAGGGCATGGCGTCGAGCCGTCTCTTCACGCCGTCGGAGCCGACCAGCCCGATGAACCGGCGGATCAGCGTCATCGTCCTCAATCGCGAGGCCGAGGAGCGCCTGTTGCTCCTCGCGCCCAACCAGGGCGAGGCGGACGAGAGCGCCGGTGCCGCCGAGGCCGGCAGCGGCGAGCCGGCGGCGAGGGCGCTGGGTGGCCCGCGGCTCGGAACGTTCGGCACCGGCTTCGGGCGCTGACCCACGCAGCGAGCCCACGCAAGGTGCGCATCCTCGTCGTCGACGACTTCGCGACCCTGCGCCGGGTGCTGCGCATGCAGCTGCGCGAGCTCGGCTTCGACTCGGTGCAGGAGGCGGGTGACGGCCTCGCCGCGCTCGAGAAGTTGCGCGCCGAGACCTTCGACTTCGTGATCACCGACATCGGCATGCCCGGCCTGAACGGCTTCGAGCTGCTCGGTGCGATCCGCAAGGAAGACCGCTGGCGCGGCCTGCCGGTGCTGATGGTGACGGCGGAGGCACGCAAGGACGAGATCGTCCGCGCCGCGGCCGAAGGCGCCGCCGGCTACATCGTCAAGCCGTTCTCGCGCGAGGTGCTGGCTCAGAAGATGCGCCGAGCGGCGCCGCGGCTGTTCGACGCGGCCGCGAAGGCCGCCGAGGTGGCAGCGGCCCCGGCCGCAGAGGTGTCGGTGGCGGCGGAATAGCGCGGACTTCCGGGCCCTTATCGGGCTCAAGTTTCGAGGGTGCCCCGGAACAATCCGGTGACGCGACGCACCCGCCATGTCCGACAACTCCGCTCAAGACAAACAACTTCCCGCCACCGAGCGCAAGCTCGAGAAGGCGCGCGAGGAAGGCCAGGTCGCACGTTCGCGCGATCTCGGCCACTTCGCCGCGGTGGCCGGCGGTGGCGCACTGATCGCCGTCGCTGCGCCGGTGATGAGCGGCGTGCTGAAGGACAGCGTGGCGGCCGCGCTCACCTTCGATCGCTCCCAGGCGCTCGGCGAGCACGCCATGGCCCAGCGCCTCGGCGACGGCGCGCTCACCTGGGCGATGGCGGCGATTCCCTTCGGCCTGGCGATGATGGCGGTGGCCGCGCTCGCCGCGCTCGCCATGGGTCGGCTCGGCTGGACCTGGAAGCCGATCGAGCCGAAGTTCTCCAAGCTCGATCCGCTCGCCGGCATCGGCCGCGTGTTCTCCAAGCAGCAGCTGATCGACGCGATCAAGGCCAGCGTGCTCGCGCTCGTGCTCGGCGGCGTCGGCGCGGCCTGGCTGTCCAACCACGCCTCTGCGTTCGCCGGTGTTCTCGCCATGCCGGTGCCGGCGGCGATCGGCTCGGCGTCGGGCGTGATCGCGGGTGGCGTGTCGATGCTCGTCGTGGCGCTGGCGCTGTTCGCGCTGGTCGACGTGCCGCTGCAGAAGCGCCTGCACGCCAACAAGCTCAAGATGAGCCACCAGGAGGTCAAGCAGGAGCACAAGGAGCTCGAGGGCAACGCCGAGGTCAAGGGCAAGGTCCGCGCGCGGATGCGCGAGATGACCAAGCGGCGGATGCTGACGGCGGTGCCGAATGCCGACCTCGTGGTCATGAACCCGACCCACTACGCCGTCGCGCTCAAGTACGACGACGGCTCGATGGGCGCGCCGCGCGTCGTCGCCAAGGGAGCCGACCTGCTGGCGATGCGCATCCGCGACGTCGCCACCGGCGCCAAGGTACCGGTTCTGCAGGCGCCCGTGCTGGCGCGTGCGCTCTACGCCCACGCCGAGCTCGACCGCGAGATCCCGGCGGCGCTGTTCGCCGCCGTCGCGCAGGTGCTCGCCTACGTCTACCAGCTGCGTTCGGCGCTCGCCGGCCGCGCGCCGATGCCCGCCGAGTTGCCCGAGCTCGAGGTGCCGCGCGAGCTCGACCCGCACGAGAAGAACCCTCCGAACCTCGCTCCTGAAGCCACCGCATGAACGAACTGATGCTCAAGGGCCAGGCCTGGCTCGGACCCAACGCGAAGGCGATCAGGTCGTTGATGGCGCCGCTCGTCGTCGTGATGATCCTGGCGATGATGGTGCTGCCGTTGCCGCCGGTCGCGCTCGACCTGCTGTTCACGTTCAACATCGCGATGGCGCTGATGGTGATGATGGTCGCGGCCTACATGGTGCGTCCGCTCGACTTCGCCGCGTTTCCCGCCGTCATCCTGCTGACGACGCTGCTCCGGCTTTCGCTCAACGTCGCGTCGACCCGCGTCGTGCTGCTCGAGGGCCACAACGGCCCGGGCGCGGCCGGCGCGGTGATCGAATCGTTCGGCCACTTCCTGATCGGCGGCAACTTCGCGGTCGGCCTGATCGTGTTCGCGATCCTCGTCGTCATCAACTTCGTCGTGGTGACCAAGGGCGCAGAGCGCATCGCCGAGGTCGGCGCGCGCTTCACCCTCGACGCGATGCCCGGCAAGCAGATGGCGATCGACGCCGACATGAACGCCGGCCTGATCGACGAGAAGGAGGCCAGGCGCCGCCGCGCCGAAGTGGGCGACGAGGCCGAGTTCTTCGGCTCGATGGACGGCGCCTCCAAGTACGTGCGCGGCGACGCCATGGCCGGCCTGCTGATCCTCTTCATCAACATCATCGGCGGCTTCGTCATCGGCATCGCCCAGCACGACCTTTCGGCGTCGCAGGCGGCCGACAGCTACATCCTGCTTGCCGTCGGCGACGCGCTGGTCGCGCAGATCCCGGCGCTGCTGATCTCGGTCGCGGCGGCGATGGTCGTCTCGCGCGTCGGCAAGGACGCCGACGTCGGCAGCCAGATCACGGCGCAGGTGTTCTCTTCGCCGCGGTCGTTGGCGGTCGTGGCCGGCGTGCTCGGCACCCTCGGCGCGATCCCCGGCATGCCGCATCTCGTGTTCGGCGGCATCGCCGCCGCGCTCGGCTACGGCGCCTGGACGCTGCACCGCCGCCAGCTGACCGCCCGCAATGCGCCCAAGCCGCCGCCCGCCCCGGTCGAAGCCAACGCCGAAGCCACGTGGGACGACCTGCAGCCGGTCGACACGCTCGGCCTCGAGGTCGGCTACCGGCTGATCGCGCTGGTGGACAAGCAGCGCCAGGGCGACCTGCTCACGCGCATCAAGGGCGTGCGCCGCAAGTTCGCGCAGGACGTCGGCTTCCTGCCGCCGCCGGTGCATATCCGAGACAACCTCGAGCTGAAGCCGAGCTCGTACCGCCTGACGCTGCGCGGCGCCGTGGTCGGCGGCGGCGAGGCCTTCCCCGGCAT
>JBBSPY010000032.1:0-20231 GCA_038258415.1 Burkholderiales bacterium | reverse complement strand
CGGCATTCACCATCGGGTCGTTTTGTCTGGTGGGTTGCATGCCGGAAATGTCGGCTCCGCCATCGCGGCGCTGGGGCCTCACGCCGTTGACGTGAGCTCCGGGGTCGAATCGTCTCGTGGCGTCAAGGACGCGGAGGCGATCCGACGCTTCTGCGATGCCGTCCGCGAAGCCGATTCGCAGGTACAGGCATCGCCCACCTGACCGGGATCCATCTTGCCTGCTACCGACTATCAACAGCCCGATGCCACCGGGCACTTCGGCCCTTACGGCGGCCGCTTCGTCGCCGAAACCCTCGTGCACGCGCTCGACGAACTGGAGGCCTGCTACCGCGAGGCGCGCGCCGACCCGGCGTTCGACGCCGAGTTCCGCTCCGAGCTCGCGCACTACGTCGGCCGCCCGAGCCCGATCTACCACGCGTCGCGCCTGTCGCGGGAGCTCGGCGGCGCGCAGATCCACCTGAAGCGCGAGGACCTGAACCACACCGGCGCGCACAAGATCAACAACACCATCGGTCAGGCGATGCTGGCGCGTCGCATGGGCAAGCCACGCGTCATCGCCGAGACCGGCGCCGGGCAGCACGGCGTCGCGACGGCGACCATCTGCGCCCGCTACGACCTCGAGTGCATCGTCTACATGGGCTCCGAGGACGTGAAGCGCCAGTCGCCCAACGTCTACCGCATGAACCTGCTGGGCGCCACCGTGGTGCCGGTGGAGAGCGGCTCGAAGACGTTGAAGGACGCCCTCAACGAGGCGTTGCGCGACTGGGTGACGAACGTCGAGAACACGTTCTACATCATCGGCACCGTCGCCGGGCCGCATCCGTATCCGACGCTGGTGCGCGACTTCCAGCGCGTGATCGGCGACGAGTGCGTCGAGCAGATGCCCGAGACGATCGGCCGGCAGCCCGACGCGGTGATCGCCTGCGTCGGCGGCGGCAGCAATGCGATGGGCATCTTCTACCCGTACATCGGCCATGCCGGCACGCGTCTGATCGGCGTCGAAGCGGCGGGCGAGGGCCTCGCGACCGGCCGCCATGCGGCGTCGATCTGCGCCGGCTCGCCCGGCGTGCTGCACGGAAACCGGACCTACCTGCTGCAGGACGACGACGGCCAGATCCTCGAGACGCATTCGGTCTCGGCTGGTCTCGACTACCCCGGCGTCGGCCCCGAGCACGCCTGGCTGCACGACATCGGGCGAGCCGAGTACGTCGCCATCGACGACGCGGAGGCACTCGCCGCCTTCCACCGCCTCTGCCGCACCGAAGGCATCATCCCGGCGCTCGAGTCGAGCCACGCCGTTGCCCACGCGATGAAGCTGGCGCCGACGATGCGCCCCGACCAGCACCTGCTCGTCAACCTGTCCGGCCGGGGCGACAAGGACATCGCCACGGTCTCGGCGCTCGACGCCGCGTCGGCAGGAGCGCGTCGATGAGCCGCCTCGAGGCGACCTTCGCGTCGCTGCGAGGCCGCGGCCGCACCGCGCTCGTCCCGTATGTCACCGCCGGCGATCCGACCAAGGAAGGCACCGCCGACATCCTCGCAGCGCTCGCCGAGGGCGGCGCCGACGTGATCGAGCTCGGCATCCCGTTCAGCGATCCGATGGCCGACGGCCCGGTGATCCAGAAGGCCAGCGAGCGCGCGCTGGCGCGCGGCACCGGTCTGGTCGACGTGCTGGCCGCCGTCTCGCGATTCCGCGAGCGCGACGACCGCACCCCGATCGTGCTGATGGGCTATGCGAATCCGATCGAGCGGCACGGCGTCGAGCGCTTCGCCGACGCGGCCCATGCCGCCGGCGTCGACGGCATCCTCGTCGTCGACTATCCGCCCGAGGAATGCGCCGACTTCGCGGCGCTGCTCAGGTCGCGCGGCATCGACCTCATCTTCCTGATCGCGCCGACCTCGACCGACGCCCGCATCGCCGCCGTCGGCAGGCTCGCGTCGGGCTACGTCTACCATGTCGCGCTGAAGGGCGTGACCGGCGCCGGACACTTCGACATCGCGCCGGTCGCGCAGATGATTCCGCGCATCAGGAAACACATGAACCTTCCGATCGGCGTCGGCTTCGGCATCCGTGACGGTGCCACCGCGAAAGCGGTCGCCAGCTTCGCCGATGCGGTCATCATCGGCACGGCGCTGGTCCAAGCGCTCGAGGGCGCGTCGGCCGTCGACGCACCGGCGATCGCCCGCGGTTTCGTCGCCGACATCCGCGCCGCGCTCGACACCCGTGAGAGGAACACCGCATGAGCTGGCTCGAGAAACTCCTCCCTCCGAAGATCCAGCCGACCGATCCGAGCGAGCGGCGCACGATCCCGGAGGGGCTATGGATCAAGTGCCCGTCGTGCGAGACGGTGCTCTACAAGACCGATCTCGAGCAGAACGTCTACGTCTGCCCGAAGTGCGGCCACCACCACCGGATCGGCGCGCGCGCCCGGCTCGACGCCTTCCTCGACGCCGAAGGGCGCTACGAGATCGGCCAGGAGGTGCTGCCTGTCGACCCGCTGAAGTTCAGGGACTCGAAGAAGTACCCGGAGCGCCTGAAGGACGCCCTTGAGAACACCGGCGAGACCGACGCTCTCGTCGTCATGGGCGGCGCGCTGCTCAACTTGCCGATCGTCGCAGCCTGCTTCGAATTCGACTTCATGGGGGGATCGATGGGCTCGGTGGTCGGCGAGCGCTTCGTGCGCGGCGTGCAGACGGCGGTCGAGCAGAAGACGGCGTTCGTGAGCTTCGCCGCGACGGGCGGCGCGCGCATGCAGGAGGGGCTGCTCAGCCTGATGCAGATGGCCAAGACCAACGCCGCGCTGACGCGCCTCGCGAAGGCCGGTCTGCCCTACATCAGCGTGCTGACCGATCCGACGATGGGGGGCGTGTCGGCGAGCTTCGCGTTCGTGGGCGACGTCGTCATCGCCGAGCCCAAGGCGCTGATCGGCTTCGCCGGCCCGCGCGTCATCGAGAACACCGTTCGCGAGAAGTTGCCGGAAGGCTTCCAGCGCGCCGAATTCCTGGTCAGCAAGGGGGCGATCGACATGATCGTCGACCGCCGCGAGTTGCGCGCGCTGATCGCGCGGCAGATCGCGATGCTGCAGCGCCTGCCGTCGGACGCGGTCGCCTGAGCCCGCGAACCGCGATGCCGTCGCCGCCTTCGGCGTGACCCTCGCCGACTGGCTCGCGCACTGCGAGCGGCTGCACCCGAAGGAGATCGACCTCACGCTCGACCGGGTCGGCGCGGTGAAGGCGCGGCTCGGCATCGCCTTCGATGTTCCCTTGATCGTCGTCGGCGGCACCAACGGCAAGGGGTCGACGTGCGCGATGCTCGAGCGGATCGCGCTGGCCGCCGGCTACCGCGTCGGCCTGCACATGAAGCCGCATCTGGTGCATTTCGAGGAACGATGCCGGATCGGCGGTGCCTCGGTCGACGGCGCATCGCTCGTGCCGCACTTCGAAGCCGTGGAGCAGGCGCGCGGTGCGATCACGCTCACGTACCACGAGTTCACGCTGCTCGCGATCGCGCGTCGGCTGGCGGCCGAGCCGCTCGATCTCGTCGTCCTCGAGGTCGGCCTCGGAGGCAGGCTCGACGCCGTCAACGTATTCGACGCCGACTGTGCCGTCGTCACCAGCATCGACGTCGACCATGTCGAGCACCTCGGCCCGGACCGCGAATCGATCGGCCGCGAGAAGGCCGGCATCTTTCGACGCGGCAGGCCGGCGATCGTCGCCGACCCGCTGCCGCCGGCCAGCGTGGTCGACGCGGCCCGCGCGATCGGCGCCGACCTGTGGCGAAACGGCGTCGACTTCCGCATCGCCGGAGATCGGCAGCAATGGAGCTGGGAAGGGCGCGCTGCGCGCTACGCCGGTCTCGCGTATCCGGCGCTGCGTGGCGCCAACCAGCTGCTCAACGCCGCCGGCGTTCTCGCCGCGTTCGAGTCGCTTCGGCAGGCATTGCCGGTCAGCGCCGGGGCGATCCGCGAGGGTTTCGCCACGGTAGACCTGCCGGGCCGCTTCCAGGTGGTTGCCGGCCAGCCGACGATCGTCCTCGACGTCGCCCACAACCCGCATGCCACGGCAGCGCTCGCCGCCAACCTCGACGCGATGGGCTACTTCCCGCGCACCCACGCCGTGTTCGGGGCGATGAGGGACAAGGACCTCGCCGCGATCGTGGCCCGCATCGCGCCGCTGGTCGATGCGTGGCATGTCACCTCGCTGCCGATTCCGCGGGCGGCGAGCGCCGACGAACTGGGCGCGGTCGTGGCCGCCGCCGCGTCGGGCGCGGTCGTCTCCCGGCACGCCAGCCCCCGCGATGCGGTGGTCGCGGCGATGGGCAACGCGGACCCGGCGGATAGAATTCTCGTCTTCGGTTCGTTCCACACCGTCGGCGGCGTGCTCGAGGGCGGCCTGCCCGGCAGGCGCGCCGCCTTGTCGAGCTGACCCACACCCGCTTCCCTTCGCTTCGGCACCCGCGAGCCTTCCTGATGTTCAAGCCCCGGCGAGACGATGCGGCAGCGGCCCTGCCAGCCGATGCGGTCGCCCAGGCACGGACGCGGGCCCGGCAACGCCTGATCGGCGCCGTCGTGCTGCTCGGCATCGGCATCGTCGGCTTCCCGCTCGTCTTCGAGAACCAGCCGCGGCCGATTCCGGTCGACATCCCGATCGAGATCCCGAAGAAGGACGCGCTGCCGCCGTTGGTGGCCCCACCGGCGCCGACGGCCCCAGCGTCGGTCGCGACAGCGTCGACGTCGGGCCGCACCGCAGCGCGCACCGCTCCAGCAAGCGCGCCGGATGCGGTCATCACGGAGTCGCAGGCAGACGCCGGGCGCGAGGTCACTGCGCCCGCCACCGGTGCACCCCGCGTCACGGCCGCCCCTGCGCCGCGAGCCGCCGTCACGGCGTCCCGCAGCGACGACGGCGAGCGCGCCAGGGCGCTGCTCGAAGGCCGCGGTGGCGCTGCGGCGGCAACGCCGTCGGGGCAGCGCTACGTTGTGCAGGTCGGCGCCTTCGCCGATGCTGCCAGCGCGCGCGAAGCACGGCAGCGGGTCGAGAAGCTGGGCCTGAAGACCTACACGCAGGTCGCCGAGACACCGGCGGGCAGCCGCGTCCGCGTTCGCGTCGGGCCGTTCGCCAGCCGCAGCGAAGCCGATGCAGCCCTTGCCAAGGCCAAGGCCGGCGGCCTCGCGGCCGTGGTGCTGACGCTGTAGGCCACGCGACACCGTGTCATGGGACGAACTGTCGTGGGTCGACCTGGCGATGCTCGGCGTGCTGCTGCTGTCGATCGTCGTCGGTTTGATGCGCGGCGTCGTGTACGAGCTGCTGTCGCTTGCCGGATGGTTCGTCGCCTGGTTCGGCGGCAACTGGCTCGAGCCGTGGATCGCGCCGCATCTCCCCTCGTTGAGCGGCTCGGCTGCGGGCCCGGCCGACTCGGCCTTGAACCGCGGCATCGCGTTCGCATGTGGGTTCATCGCCGTGCTGATCGTCTGGGGCATCGGGGCGCGGCTCGTGGCCATGCTGGTCAAGGCGACGCCGCTCAGGCCGCTCGACCGCCTGCTCGGCGCCGCGTTCGGCGTGGTCCGAGGCGTGGTGGTGCTGCTGGTCGTCGCGACGCTCGTTTCCTGGACTCCGGCCGCGACATCGCCGGCGTGGCGCGGTTCCGTGGGCGCCGCGTGGCTGGAAGCGTCGCTGCACGGCTTGCTGCCGCTCGTACCGGCGCGCAGCCCGCTGCCGGCGGTGACGACGTGACGATGGCGAACAGGAGTTGATGCGATGTGCGGAATCGTCGGTGTGATCTCGAAGTCGCCGGTCAACCAGCTGATCTACGACTCGCTGCTGCTCCTGCAGCACCGCGGCCAGGACGCGGCCGGCATCGTCACCATGCAGGGCACCAAGTGCTTCATGCAGAAGTCGCGTGGCATGGTCCGAGACGTCTTCCGGACGCGCAACATGCGGGCGCTTCCCGGCAACGTCGGCCTCGGCCAGGTCCGCTACCCGACGGCGGGCAACGCCTACAGCGAGGAGGAGGCGCAGCCGTTCTACGTCAACGCCCCGTACGGCATCGTCCTCGTTCACAACGGCAACCTCACCAACGCGCAGGCGCTCAAGCAGGAGCTGTTCGACGTCGACCGCCGACACATCAACACGACGAGCGACACCGAGGTGCTGATCAACGTGCTCGCCCATGAGCTAGACAGGGCGATGCACGGCAGGGCTTCGCTCGGGCCCGAGGTCGTGTTCGAGGCGGTGCGCGCGGTGCACAGCCGGGTCAAGGGCTCGTATGCGGTGGTCGCACTGATCGCCGGCCACGGCCTGCTCGCGTTTCGCGATCGTTACGGCATTCGCCCGCTCATCGTCGGCGAGGGCGAGGGGCCCGACGGCCGCGTGGCGATGGTGGCGAGCGAGTCGGTGGCGATCGTCGGCACTGGCCACACCGTGCTGCGCGACGTCGCCCCCGGCGAGGCGATCTTCATCGACCTCGATGGCCGCATCCACGCCCGTGCCTGCGCCGAAGGGGCCAGCCTGAACCCGTGCATGTTCGAGTACGTGTATCTGGCGCGGCCCGATTCGATCATCGACGGCATCTCGGTCTACCAGGCGCGGCTCAACCTGGGCGAATCACTCGCGCAGCGCCTGATCTCGACGATGCCGCCGTCGGAGATCGACGTCATCATCCCCATCCCCGAGTCGAGCCGGCCGTCGGCGATGCAGCTCGCGCAGCGCATCGGCAAGCCCTATCGCGAAGGCTTCGTGAAGAACCGGTACGTCGGCCGCACCTTCATCATGCCGGGGCAGGGCATCCGCAAGAAGTCGGTGCGGCAGAAGCTCAACGCGATCGGCGTGGAGTTCAAGGGCCGCAACGTGCTCCTGGTCGACGACTCGATCGTTCGAGGCACGACATCCAAGGAGATCGTGCAGATGGCGCGCGAAGCCGGCGCGAAGAAGGTCTACCTGGCGTCGGCGGCGCCGCCCGTTCGCTTTCCCAACGTCTACGGCATCGACATGCCGACCTCCGAGGAACTGATCGCGCACGGCCGCACCGTCGAGGAAATCCGCCAGTTCATCGGCGCTGACGCGCTGATCTACCAGGACGTGGCGGCGATGAAGCGCGTCGTCGGCGCGCTCAACCCGAAACTCGCGGGTTTCGAGGCCTCCTGCTTCGACGGTCACTACATCACCGGTGACGTGACGGATTCCGACTTCGCCGCGCTCGACGCGCAGCGAAGGGCGCGGCCCGATGAGGACGAGACCACGGACGACCGTTCGCGCCTGGCGCTGCAGGGCGCACTCGAGGTCTGATGGCCGATCCGAAGCGCATCCCCCGGGTCGCCCTGCCCGAAGACACGCACCGCGACACGCTGGCCGTCCGCGAGGGGCTGCCCCCGACGCAATGGGGCGAGAACTCGGAGGCGCTCTTCCTCACCAGCAGCTTCGTCCAGCCCGATGCGGCGACGGCCGCCGCGCGCTTCGCCAACGAGGAGGAGGCGTTCATCTACTCGCGCTTCACGAACCCGACGGTGACGATGTTCGAGCGCAGGCTCGCCGCGCTCGAAGGCGCCGAGGCGTGCATCGCGACGTCGTCCGGCATGAGCGCGATCCTGCTGCTCGGGATGGGATTGCTGAAGGCCGGCGACCACGTCGTGTGTTCGCAAAGCGTGTTCGGTTCGACGGTGATGCTGTTCGGCCGCGAGTTCGGCAAATTCGGCGTCGAGACGACGTTCGTGTCTCAGACGGACCTCGCCGCATGGCGCGCTGCGATGCGGCCGAACACGAAGCTGCTGTTCGCCGAGTCGCCGACGAACCCGCTCACCGAGATCTGCGACATCGCCGCGCTGGCCGACCTGGCGCACGGCGGGGGCGCGCTGCTGGCGGTCGACAACTGCTTCTGCACGCCTGCGCTGCAGCGACCGATCGAGTTCGGAGCCGATCTGATCGTGCACTCCGGCACCAAGTACCTCGACGGGCAGGGCCGCGTGATCGCGGGCGCGCTGTGCGCGAGCGAGGCGCTCGTGAACGACACGTTCACCCCGGTGATGCGCAGTGCCGGCATGAACCTGTCGCCGTTCAACGCCTGGGTCGTGCTCAAGGGGCTCGAGACGCTGGCGATCCGCATGGAAGCACAGGGCGCGCGCGCCCTCGAGCTCGCGCGCTGGCTCGAATCGCACCCCGGCGTCGAGCGCGTGTTCCATCCGGGCCTCGCCTCGCATCCGCAGCACGCGCTGGCGATGGCGCAGCAATCGGGGAAGGGCGGCGCCGTGGTGTCGTTCATCGTGCGCGCGAGTGGCGACGCGGCGGCGGCGCGTTCGGCGGCGTTCCATGTCGTCGATCACACGCGCATCCTCTCGATCACCGCGAACCTCGGCGACACCAAGACGACGATCACGCACCCGGCGAGCACTTCGCACGGGCGGCTCACGGAAGAGCAGCGGCTGGCTGCCGGCATCGTCCAGGGCCTGATCCGGATCGCGGTCGGGCTTGACGACGTGCGCGACATCCAGGCCGATCTCGACCGCGGTTTGTCGACGTTGCCGAACTCCGGATCGCGATGAGCCACGAGTCACCGACTCTGCCGGTTGTCACCGGCCCGGTCCGGACGCGCATCGCGCCGTCTCCCACGGGGTTTCTGCACCTCGGCACCGCTCGCACGGCGCTCTATTCGTGGGCGTTCGCACGGCACCACGGCGGCGTGTTCGTGCTGCGCATCGAGGACACCGACATCGCCCGCTCGACCGCCGAGTCGGTCGAGCAGATCCAGCGGTCGTTGCGCTGGCTCGATCTCGACCACGACGAGGGGCCGTTCTTCCAGATGCAGCGGCTCGAGCGGTATCGTGCGGTCGTCGATCGGCTGCTCGCGGAGGACAAGGCCTACCGCTGCTACGCGAGCCCCGCCGAACTCGACGCGATGCGCGAAGCGCAGCGCGAGCGCGGCGAGAAGACGCTCTACGACGGCCGCTGGCGGCCCGAGCCGGGCAAGATCCTGCCGCCGGTTCCCGAAGGCGTCGATCCGGTGATCCGCTTTCGCAACCCGCCGCACGGCGCGGTGAGCTGGCACGACCTCGTCAAGGGCGAGATCACGATCTCGAACGAGGAGATCGACGACCTCGTCATCGTTCGCGCCGACGGCGTGCCGACGTACAACTTCGCGGTGGTCGTCGACGACGCCGACATGGCGATCAGCCATGTGTTTCGCGGCGACGAGCACATCAACAACACGCCCTGGCAAATCAACCTGTTCCACGCCATCGCTGCGCCGCTGCCGGTGTTCGCGCACCTGCCCGTCATCCTCGGCGACGACGGGCAGAAGCTCTCGAAACGGCGCGGCGCGGTCAGCGTCACGGCTTACGCGGACGAAGGCTTCCTGCCCGAAGCGATGCTGAACTACCTCGCCCGCCTCGGCTGGAGCCACGGCGACGAAGAACTGTTCACCCGCGACGAGATGGTGTCGTGGTTCGACGGGTCGCACCTGTCGAAAAGTCCGGCGCAGTGGGACGCGTCGAAGCTCGCCTGGGTCAACGCACACTGGCTCAAGACGCTGCCCGATGACCGACTCGTCGCCCTCGCGACCGCCCAGCTCGCACGCCTCGGCATCTCGCCTCCGGGCGGGTCGACGCTGCTGGCCGCCGCCACGCTGTTCCGCGAGCGCTGCCACACCGGGGCCGAGCTGGCGTCGTGGATCGCGATGCTGGTCCGACCGGTTTCGCCCGACCCGGCCGAGCTGGCGGCGGTGGCCAGCGGGCCCGCAGCGCCTGCGCTCGGGCCGCTGGCCGATCGACTCGCCGAGGCCCCGTGGACGAAGGACGGAATCGGTGCAGCTTTGAAGGCGACGCTCGCTGCGCACGCGCTGAAGATGCCGCAACTCGCGCCGGCCGTTCGCGTGGTGGTGTGCGGCCGGCGGGAGACGCCGTCCCTCGACGCGGTGCTGGCGCTGTTCACACGCGAGGTCGTGGTCGAGCGACTGCGAACGGCCGCCGACCGCTGGCTATAATTCCGGTTTGCTTGAGATTGACCGGGGGTATAGCTCAGCTGGGAGAGCGCTTGCATGGCATGCAAGAGGTCAGCGGTTCGATCCCGCTTACCTCCACCAACGTTTCACGGTCGAGAAATCAGAACAAGAAGAACAACGTCCCCTTCGTCTAGAGGCCTAGGACACCACCCTTTCACGGTGATTACAGGGGTTCGAATCCCCTAGGGGACGCCACAGTCGAGAACGACCAGGAGTGGTAGTTCAGTTGGTTAGAATACCGGCCTGTCACGCCGGGGGTCGCGGGTTCGAGTCCCGTCCACTCCGCCAACTTCACGGCCTCCAACGGGAAACTGCTGGAGGCCGCGTCGTTTTCTGTCCCGTGAGCTAGATCGTCGGCTCGCTATACAACATTTATCAAGTCTGTTGTATAACCGGCGAATGACGACCCGGTTCTCCGAGCTGCCCGTCTCGGCATCGACGGCATACGCGCAACTGCAGACGGCCGCGCTGGCCGTCGAGCTCGCGCGCGACGTGTCTCACCTCCATGGCAGCTTTTCGACCAAGCGGGTCAAGAATTCGACACACTGGTACTTCTCTTTTCGAGAGGCCGACCAGCGCGTTCGCCAGATCTACGTCGGGCCCGACACCGACGACGTGCGCGCGCTCGTCGACAAGGCCCGGAGCAGCGCGCCGCTCGAGCGATTGGCTCCGCTGGCACGATCGGCCAACGCGCTCGGCTGCGGCACGACGCAGCGCAAGCACCTTTCGGTCATCCTGCGGCTGAACGAATACGGCTTCTTTCGCGCCGGCGGCGTGCTCGTCGGCACCCATGCCTTCCTTGCCTATGCGAACCAGCTCGGTATCCGCTGGACAGAGCCCGACCAGACCGCCGACATCGATTTCGCGCACGCCGGTCGAAATCTCTCCATCGCCCTGCCGAGCGACATCCGCGCCGAACTGCACCCGGCCCTGACGACGATGGCCGAAGGCTTCCTGCCGATCGTCCAGTACCGTGGCACGGCGGGCGCGTCGTATCGACATCGCGACGAGCCCGAGTTCCAGGTCGACTTCCTGACACCGCGCGTGGCCGACGACGACGAACCGCTGCACATCGACCGGCTCGACGTCGCCCTGCAACCCTTGCGTTTCATGGAGTTCTCGCTCGAGGGCGTCGAGCAGGCGACGCTGTTCGATCCGGGCGGGCGGACGGTCGTCGTCAGTCTGCCCGCGCCGCAACGCTACGCCGTCCACAAACTGCTCGTGATCGGCGAACGTGCCGGCCGCTACCGGGCCAAGGCGGCGAAGGATCTCGCGCAAGCGGCCGCCCTGATCGAGTACTTCCAGGCCACCGGGCTCGATGCGGTGCAAGAGGCGTGGGCCGACGCGCTCGGCCGCGGGCCGGGTTGGCGCAAGCGGGCCAAGGAAGGAAAGCAGGCACTGTCGGCGAGTGCACCCGAGCTCGCTCGGTTGCTGCCGCGCTAACGGGACTTCGATCGAGCACCGCTCGCAGCGAAGCTCGTCATCGCAGGACCCGGAATCCGATGTTGCTGGCAGATGTGTCGCGGGTGTTCGCGCTGCGCGCCGCGATCCGGTAGCGGTTGCAGTAGGAGTCGTGACACAGGAAGGAGCCGCCGCGCAGCGAGCGGTGGTCTTTGTCGACGGCGTCGGCGCACCACTCCCACACATTCCCACAGACGTTGAAGAGGCCGAATCCATTCGCTTGCCCGGACTGCGCTTCGACCGGCGCCGCGAGCCAGCCGCGCGACGGTGAATCGGGGAACTCGCCGCGGAACACGTTGCAGCGCGGCGTGCCGGCTGCGTCGAGCAACTCGTCGCCCCAGGGGAAACGCCTGCGCACCAGCCCGCCGCGAGCCGCGCGCTCCCATTCGGCTTCGTTTGGAAGGCGCGCGCCGGCCCACGTGCAGTAGGCCGCTGCATCGTCCCAGCTCACGTGGACCACGGGATGTGCCGGCCGTTCCGAGACATGGGTTCCGGGTCCTTCGGGACGCTGCCACGACGCGTGCTCGACCGAGCGCCACCACGGCAGGCCTTGCACCGATCTCCGCGAGTCGAGACGCAGCGCTTCGGGAACTTGCAGGTGGAAGACAAACGAGGCGCCGAGCCGCTCTGCGTCGGTCACGTAGCGCGTCGCCCGCACGAAGGCGGCGAACTCGTTGTTGGTGACGGTGGTCGCGCCGATCTCGAACGCACCGAGCGTCACCTCGCGGGTCGGACCTTCGCCGTCGCCCGGTACGGCATCGGGTCCGTCGTCGCCCATGGTGAAGGCGCCGGCCGGCACGGCACACCATGAGCGTTCGACGCCGGGCACCGATTCGCGACCGCAGGCGTGGACGCTTCCCGTCGATGTCACCGGGTGCGTTGTATCGCTTCTGCTGGGCGTGCAGCAGGGCTTTGCGGCGTGTTTGCTGTCCGTCGGCTGCATCACCAGCCCCATCCGATGTGCAGGGGCAGGTAGACGACGAGCCCGGCGACGAGCGGCCCCAGCACGCCAGGCCTCCACGCATACCAGAGCGTGGCCGTGACGACCGAGGGCAGACGTGCGTCGCGCCACGTGTCGACGAGGTGTCCGTGCACGAGAAAGATCTCGGGCGCCAGCACCGCGACGATCGCGGCCAGCGGCGCCACCCGCAGCGCGCGCTCCAGCGCCTCCGGGATACGGGGGTCGCGGTCGGCGTAGAGGAAGAAGCCACGCGACACCACCGTGACGACGGCCATGCCGAGGATGCCGGGACCGACATAGCCCCAGTCGACCATCGACATGTTCATGCGGTCTCGGTCGGCGAAAGACGCGACATGACGAGACCGGCGGCGACGGCCGCCGCGATGGCGACGAGGATGTTGAGCCTGAGCGGCAGCGCATAGGCCGCGACTGCCGCCGTCGCCGCAACGGCGGCGGCGACCCACGTGGTGCGATCGGAGAGCAGCGAATAGGCGATGCCGAGCATCGACAGCGTCCCGGCGAACGCGAGCCCCCACGACCCCGGCACCGACGACGACAGCACGATGCCGATGAGCGATGCCGCCTGCCACAGCGGCCAGCTGCCGGCCACTCCGCCGAGGATGTACGCGAGCTGGCCCGTGGTTTCCTGCCGCCCGCGCCATGCCTTCTGGAAGAGCACGAGGTTGAGGTCGGCGAGGAAGTAGGCGAGCACCAGGCGTCGCCCGCGCGGGAGCACGACGAGATGCGGCCGCCACTGTGCGCTGAAGATGATGAAGCGCAGGTTGACGCACAGGGCCGAGGCCCAGATCACGCCGACCGGTGCCCCGGTGGCGAACAGCGGCAGCGTCGCGAGCTGGGCACTGCCGGCGAAGACCGTGAGCGACATCAGCACCGCGGGGCCGGCGCCGAACGTCTGCGTCATCGCCACGCCGCTGACGACCGCCCAGGCCGCCAGGCCCGGGCCGAACGCGAGCATGTCGCGAAGGCCGCGACGGAATTCCGCGTCGTTCCGAAGCTCGCGCCAGATCATCCGAGTTTGTACCGCAGCGCTGCGACGCGCGCTGGCTTGCGCGCTCCCTAGAATCGCCGCATGGCCACGCTCCCCGGACTTCCCCCCGTCGACGATCCCGAACCCGACGCGCTTCCGGTCGAACCCGACGACGGCACCAGCAACCCCGGCCTGCCGCCGAAGCCGCACGATCACGAGCCGGTCGAGGTGCCCAAGGCCTGAGGGCCGTGGCGGCCGCGCGGAGGCCGGGTAGACGTTCGTCGGTTCTGCCGATGGACGACTCGGTCTTCTTCAAGCTGGTGCGCATCGTCAACCTGACGGCGCGTCCGTTCGGATCGTTACGAAGTCCGGCTGCCGATCAAGCTTCGATCCGGGCGCAGCAGGCCCGTCGCCAGTGCGGTGCCGAGAAAGACGACGCCGCAGCCGGCTGCGACCGGCCAGCTCAGGCGCTCGTGCAGGAACACCGCGCCCCAGGCGACGGCGAAGATCGGGACGAGGTACGTCACCGACACCGCGTTCTGCGGCCCGGCGTTGGCGATGAGGCGGAAGTACAGCAGGTAGGCGATGCCGGTGCACGCAAAGGCGAGCGTGGCCATCATCGCCCACGCCGTCGCCGATGGCATGACCTGCGGCCACCACCAGAGGGCCGGCGCGACGAGCACCAGGGTCGCGGCGACCTGGCTCCCGGCCGCAACGGCCAGCGGCGGGGCGCCGGTCAGCCAGCGTTTCGTGAGGCTCGGCGAGATGGCGTAGCACAGTGTCGCGGCGAGGCTGGCGACGATCGCGAGGAGACCGGCCTTGCCGTGCAGCCCGGCTCGGTCGACGACGATCCACATCACCCCGGCGAATCCGACGACGAGGCCGAGCACACGCAAGCGCGTGAGCCGGTCGCCGAGCCAGACGCGGGCGACGATCGCGGCGAACAGCGGCGTGGCGGAGTTGAAGATCGCGGCGACGCCAGCATCGATCGTAAGCGTCGCGTAGGCGAAGCAGAGGAAGGGCAGCGCCGAGTTGAAGACACCGACGGCGAAGATGGGGCGCCAGTTCGCGACGATCGAGCCGAGCTGGCCGCGCGCGGCCAGCAGCGGCACGAGCAGCAGCGCCGCGCCGGCGACCCGCAGCGCCGACAGCGCGACCGGCCCGAACGCCGGAACAGCGGTGCGCATGAACAGGAACGACGCGCCCCACAGCGCGGCGAGTGCCAGCAACTCGACGAGGTCGCGCGGTCTCACGGCGTCGCAGTGCGGTTCTCGACCACGGCGATCTGCGTCTTCCGATCAGTCCGCGGGCAGCAGCTCGGCCTGTCGCGGCAGGTCGAAGGCCGTTCGATCGCCCTCCAGCCTGAGCAGCGCGGTCTTGCGTGGCAGGCCACCGGCGTAGCCCGTGAGCGAGCCGTCGCTGCCGACCACGCGGTGGCACGGCACGACGATGGACACGGGGTTGCGGCCGACGGCGGCACCCACGGCGCGGCTGGCCGCAGGGGTGCCGATCTCGCGGGCGATCGCGCCGTAGGTGGTCGTCCGGCCGCGCGGGATGGCGAGGAGGCGTTGCCACACGCGGCGCTGGAAGTCGCTGCCGATCAGGTCGAGCGGCAGGTCGAAGGGTCGGTCGTCGCCGGCGAAGTAGGTGGCAAAGGCCTCTTCCGCGCGATCGAGCACGGGATCGTGTCCTGGCGACGGCGCCTCGATGACCGGCGGGTGATGCCGCTGGTGATCGAACCACGCGCCGGCAACACCGCGTTCGGTGCGCACGAGCAGCAGCGGTCCGAGTGGCGTGGCGATCGTGCGCTGCGCGGTGCAGGCTCGGGCGACGGCGGTGGCGGCCGATGGCGAGTGGTGAGCGTTCATGGATGGGCTTTCAGGGTCGGTCGCGATGGGCCTGTTCGGCGGGGCGGGCCAGCGAGTTCCACAGGCGCAGCAGCGCATACGCGCGCCACGGCCGCCAGGACTCGGCGCGGGCCAGCGCGGCGCGGTGCGTCTCGTCGCCGAAGCGAAGGCGCATCGCCTTCAGCGCGGCGACATCGCCGGGCGGAAACGCGTCGGGCCAGCCGAGGGCACGCATCGCAACGTAGTGCGCCGTCCACGGGCCGATGCCGGGCAATTCGACCAGCCGCGCGACAAGGCGGTCGGGATCGGCGCCGTGCGACACGAGCGGTTCGAGCTCGGGCCACGATCTCGCGAGCGACTGGATCGCGCCGACGCGGCTGCGGATGATGCCGAGCCCGGCGATCGCGTCGACCGGCGCCGCCGCGAGCGTGTCGGGCGAAGGGAACACGCGCGTGATGTCGGGCCAGGGCGTGACGACGGTCGTGCCGAAGCGCTCGACGAGTCGCCGCGCCAGCGTCCGGGCGCCGGCCACGGTGACCTGCTGGCCGAGCACCGCGCGCACCGCCAGCTCGAAGGCGTCGAGGCTGCCGGGCAGGCGCAGCCCCGGCTCGCCGGGCAGGTCGGCGAGCGAGGTGTCGATCGCATCGGGCGATGCGTCGAGGTCGAGCCAGCGCCGCGCTGCGGCGATCAGCGTCGCCGTCGAGGCACCGAGCGACGGCGCGATCGCCAGCTGCAAGCGCGCCGCATCGGCAACGAAGCGGACGGCGACCCAGCCGTCCGGGTGCTCGACGTGCAGCGCGCCGGCCCGGAGCGTTCGCCTGACAACCAGACCGTCGACCGACTCGACGCCCGCGATGGCGCGGTCGGCGAGAAAGCCGAGCAGCGCGCGGGCGTCGTGCGGCGGGCGATAGGCGAGGGTGACGATCACCGCCTCCGCTGCACCACTCGGCGCGATCGGCGCCGTGCCGCTGCCGCGCGTCGACCGCCTGCGCAGCCGCGACGGGGCGAGACGGTACCCGTCGACAAATGCGGCGTTGAAGCGGCGCAGGCTGCGAAAGCCGCTCGACAGCGCCACCTGCGCGATCGGCAGGCTCGTGTCGGTGAGAAGCTGCTTGGCCAGCAGCAGGCGGCGCGTCTGCAGGTACTGCAGCGGCGTCACGCCGTGCTCGGCGAGGAAGATGCGGCGCAGGTGCCGATCGCTCACGCCGAGACGCGATGCGAGCTGCGCGACGCGGGTGACGTCGCCGGTTCGGGCGATTCGGTCGAGCGCGAATGCGGCCTGCTTCGCCAGCGTGCGCGATGCGTCCATCGTCGTCCAGGCGAGCCCGGGCCCCGGCGCGATCTCCGGGCGGCATTTCAGGCACGGTCGGAACGACGCGGCCTCGGCCTGCGCGGGCGTCGCGTAGAAGCGGCAGTTGCGACGCGCCGGCGTCCGCACGCGGCAGATCGGTCGACAGTAGACGCCCGTCGACGTCACGCCGACGAAAAGGCGCCCGTCGAACCGCGCGTCGCGTGCGAGAAGCACCTGGTAGGCGGCATCGTCGTCGATCGTCATGGCGGCAATTATCCGGGGGCGCAAGCCCGTGCGCTGGCCGTTTCCGGACACGTCGATCGCGGCGCCGGCGGACCACCTCGAGCCGCCGAACCAAAAAGCTTGCCGCTACCATGCCGTCTTGCTGAGCCGTGGCCCTTCCCCCCGTCCCGCACGCTTCGCCACCGCTGCCGCCTCGCTGTGGCGTGCGCCGCGCACACCTCTTGCGGTGGCCGTCGCGATCGCCTTCTGGCTCACCACCGTCGGCAACGTCGCGCTCTGGCGGAAGGTGTACGTCATCGATCCGACGGCCAGCGGCGTCGCGGTCGAGTTCGGTGTCGCTTGCGTGCTGTTCGCGACGCACGTCGCACTGCTCGCGCCTCTGGCCTGGGGCAGGGCGATCAAGCCGGTCGGCATGGCGGCGGTGCTGGCCGCGGCGATCGCGCAGCACTTCATGCTGCGCTTCGGCGTCGTCATCGACGCCGGGCTGATGGGCAACACGTTCTCGACCAACGCGACGGAAGCGCGCGACGTGCTCGGCGCCACGTTCGCGCTCGACCTCGCAGCCGTGGCGGCGCTGCCGATCGTCTGGCTGTGGCAGGTGCCGATCGTTCGCGGCAAGCCCCTGCGCGACGCCGGCCGGCGGCTTGCCGTCGCCGTGCTCGCGCTGGTCGTGGCAGCCGGGCTGGTGGCGGCGATGTTCCGCGTGCTCGCGCCGATGGTCCGCAACCACCTCGAGCTTCGCTACCTGCCCAACCCGATCTCGCCGTTGCTGTCGGCCGCCAAGGCGGCGACCCGATCGGCGGCGCGCCGCCAGCCGGTGCATGTGACCGCGACCGCGGGCGCGGGTCTCGGTTCGCGCGCCGCGGCGGCGGCCGCCGCGAAGCCGCCGCTGGTCGTGCTCGTCGTCGGCGAGACGGCGCGCGCCGACCATTTCGGACTCAACGGCTACGCCCGCGACACCACGCCCGAACTCGCGGCACGCGGCGTCGTCAGCTTCCCCGCCGTCTATTCGTGCGGCACCCACACCGCAGCCTCGGTGCCGTGCATGTTCTCCCCCCTCGGCAAGGCCGCGTACAAGCCCGACGCACCGGAAACCGGCAACCTGCTCGACGTCGTCCAGGCGGCCGGAATGGCCGTGCTCTGGGTCGACAACCAGGCCGGATGCAAGGACGTGTGCGATCGCGTTCCCAACGCGTCGACGAAGGACCTCGCCGGCAGCCCGGAGGCTGCGCGCCTGTGCAGCGACGGTGAGTGCCTCGACGAAGCGCTCCTGCTCGGGCTCGACCGCCGGATCGCCGCCTTGCCCGAGGCGGCACGGCGCAACGGCGTGCTCGTCGTCCTGCACCAGATGGGCAGCCATGGGCCGGCGTACAGCCGCCGCTCGCCGCAGGCCTTCAAGCGTTTCCAGCCCGAGTGCACGACGCTCGTGCTCGGCGAGTGCACGCACGAAGGGCTCGTCAACGCCTACGACAACTCGATCGCCTACACCGATCACGTGCTCGCCTCGACGATTGACTGGCTGCGATCGCAGTCAGCCGCGTGGGCACCGGCGATGCTCTACGTGAGCGACCACGGCGAGTCGCTCGGGGAGTACGGCGTGTTCCTGCACGGACTGCCCGACGTCATCGCGCCGGAGGTCCAGAAGCATGTGCCGATGGTCGCCTGGCTCGGCGACGCGATCGCCGCGCGCGACCACATCGATCTCGCCTGCGTGGCACGCGAGCGGTCACGCCGCCTCAGCCACGACAACCTGTATCACAGCGTGATGGGCCTGCTCGACGTCGTGTCGCCGACCTATCGGGCCGACCTCGACGTCTTCGCCCCCTGCCGCGAGCCTGCCGCCGCGGGCAAGCGCTGAGACAGCGCCACCGCTCATGAGACGATGTACGCGGCCGAGCCGGTCGCGAGCAGGCGGCCGTCGGCCGCCGCGAAACCCATTCGCGCCGAAGCCACCCGCGAGCCGAGGCGCATGACCTCGGCGTCGAGGAGGAAGCGGCTGCCGGTGGCGGGGCGCAGGTAGTCGATGCGCAGATCGATGGTTCCGAGCTTGGCGAAGCGGCGGGTCCGTGCCTCGAGCGGCTCGTCGAGGTGGCGCGCGCCGATCGCGGCCATCACGGCGAGCCCGGCCATCGCGTCGAGGGCGGCGCTGATCACGCCACCGTGCAGACGCTGGTGGTCCATGTGACCGATGAGCTCGGGTCGCATCTCGATCGAGCCCGTGACCCGCTCGGGCGCGATGTCGGTCACGCGCAGACCGATGGCCCGGTTGAATGCGATCTGTTCCTCGAAGAGGTGCCGCAGCGCGGCGACGAACTCGGGCTCGAACGAACCCATCAGGGCTTTCACTTGCGGGGTGGCAGGATGTGCATGTGCTTGGCGATGATGCCGAGCATCACCTCGTCGGCGCCGCCGGCGATCGAGCCCAGGCGCCCGTCGCGGTAGTGGCGCGAAACCGGGTTGTCCCAGGTGTAGCCCATGCCGCCCCAGTACTGCATGCAGGCGTCGGGCACGGCGCGCGACAGGCGGCAGGCCTTGAGCTTGGCCATCGAGGCGAGCTCGGTCACGTCTTCGCCGGTGATGTAGCGCTCGGTCGCCATGTGCACCAGGCCGCGCAGCGCCTCGACCTCGGTCTTCAGCTCGGCGAGCTTGTAGTGCACGACCTGGTGGTCGAGCACGCTGCGGCCGAAGATCATCCGCTCGCGGGCGTAGTCGGCGGTCTGGCGGATGCAGTTGCCGAGCGACTCGATGGCGTGCGCCGCCGCCCAGAGGCGCTCCTCCTGGAACTGCATCATCTGGTAGGTGAAGCCCATGCCTTCCTCGCCGACGCGGTTGGCCTGCGGCACGCGCACGTCGTCGAAATGGATGAGGCCGGTGTCGCTCGACATCATCCCGATCTTGCGGATCTTCTTCGCGCGCACGACACCGGGCGTGTCCATCGGCACCATGATCAGCGTCTTGTTCTGGTGCGCAGCGCCTTCGCCGGTGTTGGCGAGCAGGCACATCCAGTCGGCCTGAAGGCTGTTGGTGATCCACATCTTGGCGCCGTTGATGACGTAGTCGCCGCCGGCCTTCACGGCGGTGGTCTTGATGCTCGCCACGTCCGAGCCTGAACCCGGTTCGGACACACCGACGCAGCCGACCGCGTCGCCGGCGATCGCCGGCACCAGGAACTCGCGGCAGAGCGCTTCGGAACCGAAGCGGGCCAGCGCCGGCGTGCACATGTCGGTCTGCACGCCAATGGCCATCGGCACGCCGCCGCAGGCGATGTGGCCGAGCGTCTCGGCCATCACGACCGAGTACGAATAGTCGAGCGCCATGCCGCCGTAGACCTCGGGCTTGGTGAGGCCGAGCAGGCCAAGGTCGCCCAGGCGCTTGAACACCTGGTGCGCCGGGAACGCCTCGGCTTCCTCCCACTCGTCGACGTGCGGGTTGATCTCCTCGTCGATGAAGCGGCG
>JBBSPY010000031.1:0-20573 GCA_038258415.1 Burkholderiales bacterium | reverse complement strand
CTGTACGAAGGCGTTTTCCGCGAGGACATGTTCGACGAGGCCGAGAACCTCGACCACCCGTACTTCATGACCAAGCACGAGAGCGAGAAGATCGTGCGCACCGAGGCCAGGGTGCCCTGGACGGTGTATCGGCCGGCGCTCGTCGTCGGCGACTCGCGCACCGGCGAGATGGACAAGATCGACGGCCCGTACTACTTCTTCAAGCTCATCCAGCGCATGCGCCAGCTGCTGCCACCGTGGATGCCGGGGGTCGGCATCGAAGGCGGGCGAATCAACATCGTTCCGGTCGACTTCGTCGTCGCCGCGCTCGACCACATCGCGCACGGCAAGGGAGACCTCGACAAGCGGTGCTTCCATCTCGTCGACCCGGTGGGCTACCGCGTCGGCGACGTGCTCGACATCATCAGCCGCGCCGCGCACGCGCCGAAGATGAACCTGTTCGTCAATGCCGCACTGTTCGGCTTCATTCCCAAGAGCGTGAAGAAGGGGCTGATGGCGCTGGCGCCGATGCGCCGCATCAAGACGGCGGTGCTGAACGACCTCGGGCTTCCGGAGGACATGCTCACCTTCGTCAACTTCCCGACCCGCTATGACTGCCGCGAGACGCTCGCCGCGCTGAAGGGCTCGGGCATCGAATGCCCGCGGCTACCCGACTACGCCTGGCGGCTGTGGGACTACTGGGAGCGCCACCTCGACCCGGCGCTGTCGATCGACCATTCGCTGCGCGGCACCGTGGCCGGCAAGGTCGTGCTGGTGACGGGCGGTTCGTCGGGCATCGGCCTGGCGGCCGCGTGCAAGTTCGCCGAGGCGGGCGCGGTGACGGTGATCTGCGCCCGCGACGAGGCCAAGCTGGCCGAGGCCAGGCGCGAGATCATCGAGAAGGCCGGCAAGGCGGCGACCGTCGAGACGTACTCGGCCGACATTTCCGACGAGGCGAGCTGCCGCGGTCTGGTCGAGTGGCTCACGGAGAAGCACGGTGGCGTCGACTTCCTCGTCAACAACGCCGGCCGGTCGATCCGTCGTGCCATCGAGGCAAGCTACGACCGCTTTCACGATTTCGAGCGGACGATGCAGCTCAACTACTTCGGGTGCCTGCGCGTGACGATGGGCCTGCTGCCCGCCATGGTGGCGCAGAAGAAGGGTCACATCGTCAACATCAGCTCGATCGGCGTGCTGACGAACGCGCCGCGGTTCTCGGCCTACGTGGCGTCGAAGGCGGCGCTCGACGCGTGGACGCGATGCGCTTCGAGCGAATATGCCGACATGGGCATCACGTTCACGACGATCAACATGCCGCTGGTCCGTACCCCCATGATCGGCCCGACGAAAATCTACGACAACGTGCCGGTGCTGGCGCCCGAAGATGCGGCGAACATGATCGCCGAGGCTTGCGTCGAGAAGCCGGTGCGGATCGCGACGCGGTTGGGGATCACGGGGGAGCTGCTCCATGCACTGGTGCCGCGCGTGGCGCAGATCGTCATGAACTCGAGCTTCCGGATGTTCCCGGACAGCGCGGCGGCCAAGGGCGACAAGGACAAGAAGTACATCCCGAGCCCGGAAGCGGTCGCCATGCAGCAGATGATGCGCGGCATCCATTTCTGACCCGGATGGACAAGCGTTGCTTGTCCACGCGGGTTGTGCTCGTTCGAGGGATCACCGCGCCATGGGCGCGGCGTCCCTCAACTCGCACGGTCAGGGAATGGCGCGGTAGATGCGGTTTTCGCGCAGCGGCGAGCGGACCAGAACCGGCGTTTCGTTGGTCGCTCCCGTCTGCTGAGCGCTGAACTTGCGCAGCGCCACCGGCGCCGCGCACGTGCCGCTGTTGCGCAGGCCGAGCGCGACTTCGAGCTGGTTCTCGGCGGGGTCGCCGAGCTGCTTGGTGAAGTCGTCGGCGACCGAACAGGTCGGGGCGAACCCGTCGGCATAGTCGCCGAAGCCGAGGTAGTTCACGCCCTTGAACTGAATCGCGAAGTAGGTCGTGTTGCAGTTGTCGCGCGGGTAGAAGCCGTAGGGCTTGCCGCAGGTCGTGCCGCCGACGGTGCTGACCGTGACGCCGGCGCCGCGCAGGCCGTTGATGATCGCCTCGCTCGCCGAGCACGTGTCGGCACTCGTGAGCACGTAGACGCGGTTCAGGCCGAGGAACGGCAGCGGCGTGCCCGAGGGCACGGTGAAGCCTTCTCCGGTGCTGTGGAAGCCGGTCGTCGCATCCGACGTCGACTGGTTGAACGGGTTCCTGTCGTTGTAGGTGAGGCGCTCGAAGAACTTGCCGCTCGTCGTCGTGGGCCCGGCAATCATGTAGGCAAGTTCGGAAGCGATGTCGAGGTAGCCGCCGCCGTTGTAGCGGATGTCGAGCACGAGATCGGTGATGCCGGCACCACCGTTGGCCGCCTTGAGCAGGTTGATCGCGGCGACGAGCTGCGACTCGGCCGTCGCGATGTGATCGTTGAAGAGCATGTAGCCCACGCTGGCGTTCGGCGCCGGCAGCGTCTTCACGTTCTGAACCGGCGTCGAGGCGATGGCGGCGGCGGCGAGGGTCACGGTGCGGTTCGCGCTGCTGCCGGGATCCTGGATGACGAAGGTGTGGTTGCCGGGCGCGGTGGGGAAGAGGCCGGCGTTGAGTGTCGCGGTGTCCGTTCCGTTCGCGAAGTCGACGCCATCGACGGTCACGATCGCCGCGCCACGCGTGATGCCGGCCGCAGCGGCCGGAGTGCCAGGGTCGGTGTACGCGACGAAGGCGCTGCGCGGAGCGGTCGACGCCAACAGGGCGATCTGGAAGCCGTAGCCGTACGACACGCCCGACTGCGCGAGGGCGACCCACGCGGGCGTGCTGTAAGTGAAATGGAACTCGTCCTTGCGCTTGCCCGACGCCGTTGTCAGCGGCGACTTGAGAGCGGCGAAGTAGGTCTGCGGGGTCGAGTAGGCGCTCGGGTCGAGGGTGCCCACGGGCAGCGCGCGAACATCCTGGTACCAGAGATACGTCTCGTCGATCCACGAGCGCAGGAACAGCTTCTCGTCCGACAGCGTTCCCTGTATGTCTCCGTAGGGCCGGCCCGTGAATGGATCGAGGGTGCCCGACGGCCGTGGCGCCGCGCACTTCTGCGCGTAGAACGACGACGGCGCCAAGCCGATGCCGTTGTCGTCGTCGTGTCCGCCGCCCCCGCCGCCTCCGCAACTGGCGAGCCCGGCAGCGGCGACGCAGGCGGCCGCCGCTCTCACGAGCGTCAAGCGGATCGGTTTGGTGACGATGGGCAACGACATGGTCGACTCCGCGAGACATCGACCGGCGTGATGCCGGCCGCCGCGGCTAGCTTAGCGGAAACCATCCGCCCGCTGCCGGGCGCCGGCTACTGCCGCGCCAGCGCGGCATTGCGTGCGAACACGAGCGCGGGCTCGGCGCGGTACTGGTCGGGACCCAGGCGCTTGAGGTGATCGATCTTGGGCAGGTCGAAGCGGCGGATGTAGCCCGATTCAGGGTGCAGGGTGAGGTAGTCCTGGTGATAGTCCTCCGCCGCGTAGAAGCCGGTCAGCGGGGCGATCTGGGTGACGATCCGGCTCGGCCACGCCTTGGCGGCGTCGAGTTGCGCGATGTAGCGCTCGGCGGTCTTCTTCTGCGCTGCGTCGGCGTAGAAGATCGCCGAGCGGTACTGCGGCCCCTGGTCGGGTTCCTGCCGGTTGAGCTGGGTCGGGTCATGGGCGACCGAGAAATAGATCTGCAGCAGCTTGCCGTAGCTCACCTGCTTCGGGTCGTAGGTGACTCGCACCGACTCGGCGTGGCCCGTGAGGCCCGAGCCGACGAGCTCGTAGCGTGCCGTGGCCTCCTTGCCGCCAGCGTAGCCGGAGACCGCTTGCGTGACGCCCGTCACGCGCTGGAAGACGCCCTGAACGCCCCAGAAGCAGCCGCCGGCGAAGACGGCCGTTTGCAAGCCCGATGCGCTGCCGGTGTCGTCGCTCGTGGGGGCCGGAACGGCGACGGCCGCTTCGGCGGCAACACCGCGGTCGACGTGGAAGATGCCGACGGCGAGCGCAGTGGCGCCTGTCAGCGCGGCGATGGCGCGCACGACCTGGCGGCGTGCGATGGAGGCAGGGATGTCGGCTTGCATGGCGGCTCTCTAGTCGGCAGGGGACTGTCCCTCCGTCGGCGCCGCCGCCGAGTGCCTTACAGGAAGGCGCCTGCGGTGGTCAGCGTGCGTTGCAACGTGTCGACGTCGACCGCGCCGACCGCGACCGTCCCGTTCTTCAGCGCCGACGCGGCCGCGGTCCCGGCCGCCTGCCCCATCACGAAGCACGCGCCCGACACCCGCGCTGCCGACTGCCCCTCGTGCGTCATCGACGCGCAGCGCCCCGCGACGAGCAGGTTGTCGACTGCAGCCGGCTGCGCGCGGCGCGGCACCAGCATGCGATACGGCAGCTGGTTGTAGCCACGCGAGCCGAGTGCCGGCCAGCGCCATTCCACCGTGCCCGCCACGTGCAACTCGAGCGGCCAGCCGTTGACGCCGATCGAGTCGGCGGCGTCGGTGCAGCCGATCACGTCGTCCGCCGTCACCGTCGCCTCGCCGACGAGTCGCCGCGTCTCGCGGATGCCGAGCTGCGGCGCAATGTCGAGCACGTAGGCGTCCTCGAAGCCGGGACCCCGGGTGCGCAGGAAGCGCAGGTAGTCGACGATCTGCCGCCGGCCCTCGGTTTCGCCTGCGGAGAGCGAGGCGGCGTCGGTTCCGTCGACGGCGCTGCCGTCGTCGTTCTTCAGCTGCGTGACGTTGACGCGCCACTCGTACGGATGCAGCTGCGGCCGCACGATCGCACCGTGGCGCGGGAAGATGAAGTCGCCGGCCGCCTCGGCCTCGGCCATGCGCTCGGGGATCGTCTTCCAGGCGTCGCCGGCGCGCGCCGCATCGACGTTGCCGACGCGAAACATCAGCGTCGGGTAGAGCATCGAGCCCGCGCCGTCGCCGAGCTCGGTTTCGAGGCCGGCGAGGTGGGCGAGGTCGCCGTCGCCCGAGGCGTCGACGAAGACGCGGCCGCGGACGGCCCGGCGCCCGGACTTCGTCTCGATCAGCAACGCGTCGATCGAGCGGTGGTCGGCCGAGCGAACGACGCCGCAGGCCAGCGCGTGGAACAGCGTTGACGCGCCGGCGTCGGCGAGCATCGAGTCGGCGGCGCACTTGAAGGCGGCGGTGTCGTAGGCCTGGGCGTGGATGCGGCCGAAGATGAGGTGCGGTTCGTTGAGGCCGCCGAGGGCGCGCATGCGATCGAGCAGGTCGTCGGCCACGCCGTGCACCACCTGCACGATCTCGCCATGCACGTTCGCGTGCAGGCCGCAGAAATTGGTGACGCCGGCGGCGGTGCCCATGCCGCCCAGGAAACCGTAGCGCTCGACCAGCAGCGTCGATGCTCCGTGCCGCGCCGCGGCGGTCGCGGCGGCGATCCCGGCCGGGCCGCCGCCGAGGACGACGACATCGCGCTCGGCGTGGACCGGTGTGTTGCGAGCGGGCTCGTGCATTAGCATGGTTCGTCCATTGTGATGATGATGAAGGCACGAGCCATGACATCCGCGACCCCCGGCCCGCACGACATCTCCCACATCGCGCCTCGCGACAAGGCCGAGATCCTCGCCGAGGCGCTGCCGTACATCCGCAAGTTCCACGGCAAGACGATCGTGATCAAGTACGGCGGCAACGCGATGACCGACCCCGCGCTGCAGCAGGACTTCGCCGAGGACGTGGTGCTGCTCAAGCTCGTGGGCATGAATCCGGTCGTCGTCCATGGTGGCGGGCCGCAGATCGAGGAGGCGCTGACGCGCCTCGGAAAGAAGGGCGAGTTCGTGCAGGGAATGCGCGTCACCGACGCGGAGACGATGGAAGTCGTCGAGTGGGTCCTCGCCGGCCAGGTGCAGCAGGACATCGTCGGCCTCATCAACGTCGCCGGTGGCAAGGCGGTCGGCCTGACCGGACGCGACGGTGGGCTCATTCGCGCACGAAAGCTGCGCATGGTCGATCTCAAGGATCCGAACAAGGAGCACGACGTCGGCCAGGTCGGACAGATCGAGTCGATCGACCCGAGCGTGGTGAAGGCGCTGCAGGACGACCAGTTCATCCCGGTCATCTCGCCGCTCGGCTTCGGCGCCGACAACGAGAACTACAACATCAACGCCGACGTCGTCGCCGGCAAGCTCGCCGAGGTGCTCAAGGCCGAGAAGCTGATCATGCTGACGAACATCCCGGGCGTCATGAACAAGGCGGGTGAGCTGCTCACCGACCTCTCGGCGCGCGAGATCGACGAGCTGTTCGCCGACGGCACCATCTCCGGCGGCATGCTGCCGAAGATCAGCTCGGCGCTCGACGCAGCGAAGAACGGCGTCAATTCCGTTCACGTGATCGACGGTCGCGTGCCACACGCGATGCTGCTGGAGATCCTGACGGAGCAGGCCTACGGGACGATGATCCGCTCGCGGTGACGAAGCCCCTGGTCTGGCTTTTCGACCTCGACGACACGCTGCACGACGCCACGACGGCGTCGTTCCCGGCGCTGCACGTCGCGATGGGCGCCTACATCGAAGCCCATCTCGGACTCGTCGGGGAGGAGGCGGCGGCGCTGCGTCACCGCTACTGGACGCGTTACGGTGCGACCCTGCTCGGCCTCGTCCGCCATCACGGCGTCGTCGCGGCTCACTTCCTCGAGCAAACGCATCGCATCCCCGACCTGGAGTCGCGGCTGTCCGCCGATCGGCGCGATCGCGCCGCGCTGGCGCGACTTCCGGGACGCAAGTACGTTCTCACCAACGCGCCGCGGGCCTACGCGCTGCGGGTGCTGCGCGCGATCGGCTGGCTGCGGCTGTTCGACGGCGTCATCACGATCGAGGACATGGCGATGTTCGGAACGCTGCGCCCGAAGCCCGACCGGCGGATGCTGCGCGCGGTCGCCGCGCGCATCGGCGTCGTCCCCGCACGCTGTGTGCTCGTGGAGGACACGCCGGGTCATCTGAAGTCGGCGCGATCGGTCGGCATGCGCACCGTCCACATGGTGCGCTACCAGCCGCGTCGCGAGGGCTCGCGGCGGCCGAAGCGCTCTTACGTGTGTGCCAGAATCGGCGCCCTTCGCATGCTGATCCGCCACCGATGACACCCGCCCCCGAACCGCCCGCCGCAGGCGATCCGGACAGCGAGGTTCGAGGCGGCACACCTGGCAGCGACGAGTTCACGGAAACCGACGGCGCCGCGCTCGATCCGGCTGCGCTGCGCGCGGATCCCGTCGCCCCGACAGCGCCCACCGGGCGCAAGCGCCCGCGCCCCGGCGAGCGTCGCGTGCAGATCCTCGAAACGCTGGCGACGATGCTCCAGGTGCCCGGAGCCGAACGCGTGACAACAGCTGCGCTCGCCGGCAAGCTCGAGGTCTCGGAGGCGGCGCTCTATCGCCACTTCGCGAGCAAGGCGCAGATGTTCGAAGGCCTGATCGAATTCATCGAGCAGAGCGTCTTCACGCTCGTCAACCAGATTCTCGAGCGGGAGCCCGATGCGCGCGCGCAGGTGCGCCGCGTGCTGGTCGTGCTGCTGCAGTTCGGCGAGAAGAACCCCGGCATGACGCGGGTGATGGTCGGCGATGCGCTGGTGTTCGAGAACGAGCGGCTGACGACGCGCATGAACCAGTTCTTCGAGCGCATCGAGTCGCAGCTGCGGCAGAGCCTGCGCGCGGTAGCCGAGGGCCGCGGCTCGCAGACGCCGACCGTCGACGCCGGTGCCGAGGCGTCGGTGCTGGTCGCATTCGCCGTTGGCCGCCTGCAGCGCTTCGCCCGCTCGGGCTTTCGCAAGAGCCCGACCGAGCACCTCGACACGGCCTTGCACCTGTTCGTCGCGTGAACACGGCGGCGTCGGGGCGATGACGACCGTCCTCGCCGGCGGCCAGCCGATCGAGTTGCTCGCCGAGCGGGCCGCGTTGATTCCGCGTTCGCGCACGCTGCTGATCGCCGACCTCCACATCGGCAAGGCGACCACCTTCCGCGCACTCGGCGTCCCGGTGCCGCGCGGCACGACGAGCGAGAGCCTGGCGGCGCTGTCGTCGCTGGTGGCGGGAACGTCGGCACGCCGCGTCGTCTTCCTCGGCGACTTCCTGCATTCGGCCAAGGCGCACGCGCCGGCGACGATCGCCGCCGTCGCCGCATGGCGCCGCGCCCACGCGTCCCTCGACCTCGTCCTCGTCCGCGGCAACCACGACGCGCGCGCCGGCGACCCGCCGGCCGCGCTGGGCATCGAGGTCGTCGACGAGCCGCGTCGCGAGGACGGCCTGGCGCTTTGCCATCACCCGCGTGCGGTCCCGGGCGCCTACGTGATCGCAGGCCATCTGCACCCGTGCGTCGGCGTCACCGGCCGCACGTGGGAGCGTCTGCGCCTGCCGTGCTTCTGGTTCGGCGACTCGGTCGGCGTGCTGCCTGCGTTCGGCGCCTTCACCGGCATGCATCCCATCGAAGCCGCAGAGGGCGATCGCATCTACGCGGTGGCCGGGGACAGCGTCGCCGCGGTGCCGCTGCCGCGCCGCCCGAAGGAGACGCGCGCCGCTGAGCGCTGCACGGAGGTCACGTCGTGAGCACCGCCGCGCTCGAACGACTGGTCGCCCGCGCCGAGGCGCTGCTCGCGCGCATCGAAGCGGTCGTGCCCGGGCCGTTGCTCGCGCCGGACTGGGACGCGTCCACGGCCTTTCGCTACCGCAAGCGCGGCAACGACGGCCGCCTCGAGCCGGTGCGCCACGTCGCAACGATCGCCCTCGATTCGCTGGTCGAGGTCGACGCGCAGAAGGAGCGCCTGGTCCGCAACACCGAGCAGTTCGTGTCGGGGCACGCGGCCAACAACGTGCTGCTCACCGGCGCGCGCGGCACCGGCAAGAGCTCGCTCATCAAGGCCTGCCTCAACACCTACGCCGGCCGCGGCTTGCGCCTGATCGAGGTCGACAAGGCCGACCTCGTCGACCTGCCGGACATCGTCGACCTCGTCGCCGAGCGGCAGGAGCGCTTCGTCGTGTTCTGCGACGACCTGTCTTTCGACGAGGGCGAGCCCGGCTACAAGGCGCTGAAGTCGATCCTCGACGGATCCATTTCACAGGCCGGCGACAACGTGCTCGTCTACGCGACGAGCAACCGTCGCCACCTGTTGCCCGAGTACATGCGCGAGAACCTCACCTACACGCACACCGACGACGGCGAGGTGCATCCGGGCGAGGTCGTCGAGGAGAAGATCTCGCTGTCGGAGCGCTTCGGCCTGTGGCTGAGCTTCTATCCGTTCGCTCAGGACGAATACCTGGCGATCGCCGCCGAGTGGATGCGCAGCCTCGGCATCGACGACGAGGCGATCGCGGCCGCGCGGCCCGAGGCGCTCGTCTGGGCGCTCGAGCGCGGCTCACGATCCGGGCGCGTCGCGTTCCAGTTCGCCAAGGACTACGCCGGGCGACGAGGACGGTGAGCGAGCGGCAGGCCGTCGACGTGGCGGTGGGAGTCCTGATAGACGCCGAAGACCGCTTTCTCCTGACCTCGCGCCCCGAGGGCAAGGTCTACGCCGGCTGGTGGGAGTTCCCGGGCGGCAAGGTCGAGGCCGGCGAGACGGTCTTCGCTGCGCTGGCCCGCGAGCTGCACGAGGAGATCGGCATCACCGTCGCGGCCGCGGAGCCATGGCGCGATCTCGTCGTCGACTACCCCCACGCGCGCGTCAGGCTGCACGTCTGCAAGGTGCGCAGCTGGACCGGGACGTTCGAGATGCGGGAGGCCCAGTCGATGGCGTGGCAGACACTCCCGGTCGAGGTCTCGCCGGTCCTGCCGGGAACGCTGCCCGTGCTCGAGTGGCTCGCCGCCGAGCGCGGGCACGTCGCTACACTGACCGCATGTCCGCCCCGCCCCCCTGGCTCGACGCCGTGAAATGGGACGCCGCCGGCCTCGTGGCCGTGATTGCGCAGGAGGCCGGGACGAGCGACGTGCTGATGTTCGCGCACATGAATCGCGAAGCGCTCGCGCGCACCGTCGAGCTCGGCGAGGCCGTCTACTGGAGCCGCTCGCGGCAGCGCCTGTGGCACAAGGGCGAGGAGAGCGGCAACGTGCAGAAGGTGCGCGAGCTGCGCCTCGACTGCGACGGCGACGCGCTGCTCATGAAGGTCGAGCAGACCGGTCGCGAGGCCGGAGACCCGGCCGTCGCCTGCCACACCGGCCGCCATTCGTGCTTCTATTCGCGTCTCGAAGGCGATGCCTGGGTCGCCGTCGATCCGGTCTTGAAAGATCCGAGAACCCTCTACAGATAGGGTCGCGATGAAATCCGTGACCGCACCTGCATCCGCATCCGCTGCGCCCTCGGCAGGGCCGTCAGGCGACGACACGCTCGCTCGACTGGCAGCCATCGTCGCGTCGCGCCGCGGCGGCGATGCCGACTCGAGCTACGTCGCGCGCCTGTTCGCCAAGGGCGAAGACGCGATCCTGAAGAAGATCGGCGAGGAGGCGACCGAGGTCGTCATGGCCTGCAAGGACGGCGATCCGGCGCGCATCGTCTCCGAGGTCGCCGATCTGTGGTTCCACAGCCTGGTCGCGCTCGCCGCGCACGGGCTCTCGCCGGCCGACGTGCTGGCCGAGCTGGTCCGGCGCGAAGGCGTCTCGGGCCTCGATGCATTCGCGGCACGGCAGTCCCGGTCCAGGGAAACGGAGGGAACATGAACCAGCTTGTCGAGATCGATTCGAACCAGCAGCAGCTCAAGACGATCGGGCACATCAGCTATTTCCTGCACGCGCTCGTCGCCGTCGCGGCCGTCGTGCCGGGGGCGAACGCCAGCGTGCTCATCCTGCTCGTCGCCTTCGCGCTCGACATGTTCTACCGCGACCGGGCAATCGGCACGTGGCAGCAGTCGCACTTTTCGTGGCGCATCCGCACGGTGCTGTGGGCCGGTGCCCTCTATCTGCTGACGCTGCCGCTGTTTCTCCTGCTCTGGATTCCCGGCGCGATCGCCTGGACGCTGATCTCGATCTGGTTCCTCTACCGCGTCGCCCGCGGCTGGCTGAACCTGTCGTCGAACACGGCCATGCCGGCATGAGCGGGACGGACTGCATCTTCTGCAGGATCGTCGCCGGCGAGATTCCTTGCAAGAAGGCCTACGAGGACGCCGAGATCCTCGTCTTCCACGACATCGCGCCCTGGGCGCCGGTGCACCTGCTCGCCATTCCGAAGGCGCACGTCGCCGGTCTCTACGACGTCGACGACTCGCACGCCGAGATGCTCGGCCGCATCCTGACGATGGCGCCGAAGCTGATGCGCGAGCATGGCGTGACGAATGGTTTCCGCACGCTGGTGAACACCGGCGAGGACGGACGCCAGGAAGTACCGCACCTCCACGTCCACGTCATGGGCGGCCCACGGCCCTGGGCCAAGGGCTGACCTTAGAATCGACCCCCAAACGCACCCGGAGCAACCGTCATGGGTTCATTCAGTGTCTGGCACTGGCTCATCGTCCTTCTCATCGTCGTCCTCATCTTCGGCACGAAGAAGCTCAAGAACATGGGCACCGACCTCGGCGGCGCCGTGAAGGGCTTCAAGGACGGCGTGCGCGACGGCACCGTCTCGCCGAACGACCCCAACGCGACGACGCAGCAGGTCGGCGCGAACCGGGTGGTCGACGCCGGCACCGTCGACGTCGAGGCGAAGACCAAGACCTGAGGTCCTCGGGGATGCGTCGCCCGCCTTCGCGGGCCTTGCCCCTGGCTCGCGCGCCATGATCGACTTCGGCTTCGACAAGATCGCGCTCATCGGCGCGGTGGCGCTGATCGTCATCGGCCCCGAGAAGCTGCCGCGCGTGGCGCGCACGGTCGGCACCCTGCTCGGCAAGGCGCAGCGCTACGTCGCCGACGTCAAGGCCGAGGTCAACAAGTCGATCGAGCTCGAAGAGCTCAAGAAGATGAAGACCGAGTTCGAAGACGCGGCGCGCAACGTCGAGTCGAGCGTCTCCGGCGAGATCGACCGGACCAGGGGCGACCTGAACTCGGCCTGGAGTGCGTCCGAGACGTCCATTGACGAGAACGGCCTGCCGGCAAACAGCGGCCAGCACGTCGGCTGGATGCCGGTCCCGGAGTACCGGCATCCCAAGAAGAACTGGCGGCTCAAGCGCGGCACGACGCCGCAGTGGTACAAGCACAAGGCCGGCGTCCGCGGCAAGGCGCAGTCGGGCGCGGCGCGGGTGGCGCGCTTCCGGCCGCCGCGCGTTTCGTCGTCGTGAGCGACACCCCCGAAGACGAGCTCGCCGGAACCGAGCAACCGTTCGTCTCGCACCTGGTCGAGCTGCGTGACCGCCTCATCAAGGCCGTCATCGCCGTCGGCATCTGCTTCGGGGCCCTCTGCATCTGGCCGAGCCCGGGCGACCTCTACGATCTGCTCGCCGCGCCGCTCGTCGCGCACCTGCCCAAAGGCGCGACGCTGATCGCGACCAACGTCATCTCACCGTTCCTGGTGCCGATGAAGATCACGCTGATGGCCGCGTTCATGATCGCGCTGCCGGTGGTGCTCTACCAGGCGTGGGCGTTCGTCGCGCCGGGCCTCTACACACACGAGAAGAAGATGGTGATGCCGCTCGTCGTGTCCAGCACGCTGCTGTTCTTCGCCGGCGTGGCGTTCTGCTACTTCTTCGTCTTCGGCAAGGTCTTCACCTTCATCCAGAGCTTCGCCCCGAAGAGCATCACCGCAGCGCCGGACATCGAGGCCTACCTGAGCTTCGTGCTGACGATGTTCATCGCCTTCGGGGCCGCGTTCGAGGTTCCGATCGCCGTTGTCGTGCTGGCGCGGCTCGGCATCGTCTCGATCGACAAGCTCAAGGCGTTCCGCAGCTACTTCATCGTCCTGGCCTTCATCATCGCCGCGATCCTGACGCCGCCCGACGTCGTCTCGCAGCTCGCACTGGCGATTCCGATGGTGCTGCTGTACGAAGTCGGGATCTGGGCGGCGCAGATCTTCATCAAGCACACGCAGGCACCTTCGACCGAAGAGAAACCGGCGCCGTAGCCCGTCAGCGCTCGGTGCCCACGGCGCGCTGCCGTGCCTTCGGCCGCTGGACGACGCTGACCTTGAGGTCGAGCGCCTCTCGGCCGCGCTGGACGCGGATCGTTGCCTCCTGACGCGGCTTGAGCGCTGCAACGGCGTTGAGGAGCTGCGGCGTGCTGCGCACCGTCGTGTCGCCGATCCTGATCACCACGTCGCCAGGCTGCACGCCGCCGGCGCTGGCCGGGCCGTTCTGGACGACGCCGGTGATGAGCACGCCTTCACCGACCGAGAGGTCGAGGGTCTTGGCGATCTCCGGGGTCAGGTCGCGCGGCTCGACGCCGATCCAGCCGCGCACGACCTGGCCGTCCTTGATGAGGCTTTCCATCACCTGCCGCGCGGTGCTGACCGGGATCGCGAAGCCGATCCCGAGGCTGCCGCCGGTGCGCGAGTAGATCGCGGTGTTGATGCCGAGCAGGTTGCCGCTCGCGTCGACCAGCGCGCCGCCCGAGTTGCCCGGGTTGATGGCGGCGTCGGTCTGGATGAAGTTCTCGAAGATGTTGATGCCGAGCGCGTCGCGACCGAGCGCGCTGACGATGCCCGAGGTCACCGTCTGGCCGACCCCGAAGGGGTTGCCGATGGCGAGCACGACGTCGCCGACCTGCAGGCGGTCGACGTCGCCGAACGCGATCACCGGCAGCTTGTCGAGCTCGATCTTGAGCACGGCGATGTCGGACTCCGGGTCGGTGCCGATGCTGCGTGCCTTGGCGCTGCGGCCGTCGCCGAGCGTGACCTCGATGTCGTCGGCGCCCTCGATCACGTGGTTGTTCGTGAGCAGGTAGCCCGCCGGCGAGACGATCACGCCCGAGCCGAGCCCGAGCTGCCGTTCTTCGGGCACCTGCCGGCCGCGATCGCCGAAGAAGAATCGCAGCATCGGGTCGTCGCCACGCGGATTGCGCGTCGAGTTGCGGCTCGCGGTGATGCTGACGACCGCGGGCGAGGCCAGCCTGGCCGCGGCCGCGTAGCTCGTCGTCGCGGCAGCGGGTCCGAGCAGCGAGACGTTGCGCACCGGTGGCGGCAGCGGCACGACGGACGCCGTCGCGACCGCCCCGGCCGCGTTCGCCGACGGGGCGTGGTCGAGCCATTGCGGCTTCAGCGTCGCGACGACGAAGAGCAGCGCGACGGCGACGGTGACCGTCTGTGAAAAGAGGAGCCAGGCTTTGCGCACGGCAGGGCTGCTGGGTGGCGTGGAGGGAAGGCGCGATTATCGGTGGCCGTCCGACGCGACAATCGCGCATGGCTGTTTCGCGGATCGCGGTGACGATGGGCGACGCCTGCGGCATCGGCCCGGAGATCGCGGCTCGTCTGTTCGCGGCCGGTGCGAACCGGGACTGCTTCGTCGTCGGCGATCTCGGCACGATGCGCCGCGCTGCGCGCATCGTCGATCCGACGTTGCCGCTGGCCAGGCTCGAGTCGGCAGGCGATCTCGGTGACGTTCCCCGACGGTGCGTTCCGGTGCTGGTGCCCGACGGTCTCCCCGACGGTCTCGACGCGCTGTTGCCCGGCGTGGTCGACGCACGAGCCGGCCGGGCCGCCGCGGTCTGCATCGAGCGCGCGGTCGAGCTCGCAGCCGAGAACGCCGTGTCGGCGATCGTGACCGCCCCGGTGCACAAGGAGGCACTCGCCGCTGCCGGTGTGCCGTTTCCCGGCCATACCGAGATGCTGCAGGCGCTCGCCGGGCGTGGCGGTGCGCCGCCGCCGGTGCGGATGATGCTGGCCAACCCGGAACTGCGGGTCGTGCTGGTGACGATCCACCAGTCGCTGCGCAGCGCGATCGACGCGATCGACACGGCGCGGGTTCTCGAGACGATCCGCATCGCCGACGCCGCTCACCGCCGCGCCGGATCACCGCCGCCGAGGATCGCCGTCGCCGGCCTCAACCCGCACGCCGGCGAAGGCGGCCTGTTCGGCGAAGAGGAGGCGCTGTTCATCGCTCCGGCCATCGCCGCGGCGCGTGCCGACGGCATCGACGCGAGCGGTCCGCATCCGCCCGACACGGTGTTCATGCGCGCCCGCCACGCGCCGGGCCACCCGGGCGCTTTCGACGTCGTCGTCGCGATGACGCACGACCATGGCCTCATCCCGGTCAAGTACCTCGGCGTCGACCAGGGCGTCAACGTCACGCTCGGACTGCCGTTCGTGCGCACGAGCCCGGACCACGGGACGGCATTCGACATCGCCTGGCGCGGCGTCGCCGATCCCGCCAGCCTCATCGCGGCGGTGGAGATGGCGCGCGAGCGCGCGGGCGCTCGCTGACGTCGGCGAGCAAGCGGCTCAGTGCCGGGTCGGCACGGCGAGCTCGGCGAGTTGCTTGCGCGCGCGCTGCGTCGCACGCTCCATCAGGTAGGCGCTCTCGACGGCGCGCAGCCGGCCCGTCTCGCACATCCGCGACAGCATCCGCGACGTCATCGAGATCGTCTCCTGGTGCTTGCCGCCGCGCGTGAAGACGAAGAAGGTCCGCCCCGAGCTCACGTGCGCCAGGCGCACCTTCTGCCACTCGTCTTTCAAGTGCATCTGGTAGGCGAAGCCGAGCTTGATGTGGTCCATGAGCTGCGGGCCGCGGGTCGGTTCGCCGGGGTCTCCCGACTCGGACGTCGTGGGCCCGAGGGCCGCGTCGGCCGGGGCTGTCGCGTGAGACCGATGGGCCGCCGCTTCGCCGTTCGGCGCGGCGGCATCTTGCAGCAATGCCTGAGACGCGGACGTCGCTGCGACGTCAAGGCCGAGGTCGAGGTCGATGTCGATGTCGACCGGGGCCGGCGCCACGTCGTGCGCCCAGTCGACCGCCGCCTCGGGCACGAGACCGATCCGCTTCGCTTCCTCGGGCGTGAACCGCTTCTCGATGATGGCCGACTCGACCGCAGCAGGTTCGCCGCCCCTGAGCACCGCCTCGCCGATCGGCACCGGTGTGGCGAAGATCGCCTCGAGCTGCTTGCCCTTGAGGTTGTAGTCGAGCTCGGAGAGCGGTGCTGCCTTGAGCGATTCGGCGTGCGCCGGCAGGAGCTGCGCGAAGAATCCCTTCTGCGCCGGCTCGGGCCAGCCGATCAGCCGCATGCCTTCGTTGAGGTCCTTCATCAGCGGCGGCAGCTGCATCAGGAACTTCTTGCGCAACAGCGGCGATCCCTTGGGCTGGACGCTCATCACGAGGTCGGTGCCGACCCGCCGATAGCGTCGAGCACGATCGGAGTCGGCGCCGTCGCGGCGCACCGCCAACACCAGCGCCTGGCTCCAGACCTGGGCGATGAAGTCGTTCAGGTAGCCCGGCAGGCCAACCGGGCCGAGCGCAGACCGCAGCTGCAGCATGTAGCGCTGCTGCGTGCGCAGCTCCGATTCCTTGGCCTCGAGCGTCGTCACGGCGCCGCTGCGCTCGGCCTCGCCTTCGGTCTGCCCGGCGATGAACTGCTCGAGCTCGGCGACCTTCGCGGCGTAGAGCTCGATCTGGTCGAAGTCGCCCTCGACGATGTCGTCGACGAGCTTGCGCACGCGCTGCAGGAACTCGGCGCCCTGCCCTTCGGAGAAGTCGTCGAACGCGTTGGCGAGCGACGCGATGCGGTTGATGAAACGGCGCACCGGATGTCGGCGCGTGGAGAAGAAGGTCGAGTCGTTCAGGGCGACTCGAAGCACCGGGAGCTGCAGGCGGGCGATCTCTCGCGCCATCTGCGGTGGAACGCGCGAGTCGGACAGGATCTGGTCGAACAGGCTGCCGACGACGTCGATCACCATGTGATCGAGCTTGCCGCTCGACGCCGACATGAGCTCCTCGCGGTGGGCGCGGATCAGGTTGACCGCCATCATCCCGGACATGTTGTTGCCATACGACGCGCCGGAGCCGCTCCCCCCGCCGCCCCCACTGGCGCCCGTCGCGTCGCCGAGCGCTGCGCGGCCGCTCGACGACAGGCCGGAGTCGTAGCCGGTAGCGCCCGTCGCGGAGCCGCCCGCCGGACCTGGCGCGAGCGGCATCGACGATGGGTAGCCCGCGCCGCCGCCGCTCCGTGTCCCTCCGAGCAGGGCCGCGGGGTGGTCGAAGTCGCCCGACCGGCTCGGGACCGCCGTCAGCCTGCGCAGCAGCGTCATCAGCTGCTCGTCGGCGGCCGCCGCGTCGAAGCGGGAACGGCCGCCCGCGGCGCCGCGGGCGCGCGGACCGCCGTCGCCCGGCCCGCCGTCGCGACCGCTGTCGGCAGGTGCCCGGTTCGGGAACGCCGATTCGAGTGCACGGCGATGCGCCGCGAGCAAGTCCAGGTCGCCGCGGCGCGACGGCTCGTCGTGGTCGCCGTAGCCGCTGCCCCGAGTCGAGTTCCTGCCGTCGCGCCCCGGCAGGCTCGCATACGCCGAGCTGACGCCGTGCAGCTGATTGCCGGGGCCCTCGACCGTGCGCACCGTCAGGTTGACGGGCTGGACGCCGCGCTGGCGCAGCATATCGAGGATGTCGTCATAGCACTTAGGCATCGCCTGGGCCACGCTCTGGCCGAGCTCGCGGGTGAGGATGCGCCGACTCTCGCGCTCGCCCGACACCGCCTCGATGGCGCGGTTGAGCGCCGCACCGACCGTGTCGGCGCGCAGCGGATTGCGCTCGTCGTCGGCGCGGCCGAGCGACAGCAGCGATCCCATGTAGGCAGCGAGCTCGCGCAGCTGCCATTCGCATTCGTGCGAGATCAGCTGGCCGAGGCGAACGAAGTTCATCCGTTCCTCGACCTCTGCATCCTCGACGAGCGACATCGTCGCCCAGTCGGCCGATTCGAGCTTGCGCTTGGCGTCGCTGCGCGGCGCCAGCTCCTGGCTGACGCGCTCGCGCAGTGCCTGCGAAAAGGTTCCTTCGAAGACGCCGGCGTTGCGACGCAGCTCCTGCAGCACCAGGAAGTACTGCTCGCGCTCTGCCGGTTTGAGCGCGTTCTGCACCAGCGCGTTCAGGTGCTCGGTCGTGCTCACGGCGGCGCCTGCGACGGTCGCGCGCAGGAGGTTCATCGCTGCATCGAGCGAGGCCTGCACACGGGGGTCGATCGAGCTCATCTTGGGCGTGTTGAACCGCGCCGCGCGAAGGCGCAGACGTGAACGTCCTCTCCGAACGGCGAAGTCCTGCCTAGTATGGCGTCAAGCTTCCGCCGCCGCCCGGAATTGCGTCACGTTGAAGCCGGCCGGGCCCCTCGCCGCCGGCGGGCATCAGCGCTTCAGGGCGTCCCGGATCTCGCGCAGCAGCTGGGTGTCCTCCGGCGTCTCGACCACGACGACCGGGGTCGGCTTGCGGATCTTGTTCACCTGCTTGACCATCATGAAGATGATGAAGGCCAGGATGAGGAAGTTGAGCGCGACGGTCAGGAAGTTGCCATAGGCCAGCAGCGGAACGCCGGCCTTGCTGAGCGCGTCGTACGTCATCGGCCCGTTGTAGCCGGGCGGCGGTGACGCCAGCAGGATGAAGTAGTTCGAGAAGTCGAGGCCGCCGAAGATGCGGCCGACCACCGGCATGATGATGTCCTTGACCAGCGAATCGACGATCTTCGCGAAAGCGGCGCCGATGATCACGCCGACCGCCAGGTCGATGACGTTGCCCTTCGAGATGAACTCCTTGAACTCGCTCCTGACGCTCATCGCGGTCGCTCCTCGTCGCAGTGGGAAGGGTTTGTATTCTGCGTCGCGACGCCAGAGCGGCGTCCGCGGCGCCTCCCATGCGCCTGCACCCTCCGAGGGCGGCCGCCTTGACAGCTCGGCTAGAATTCCGGGTTGACCCGAACGCGGCAGCGCCGTTCGTCATCGAGAGCTTTGAAAGAGCCGAGTCCTGTATGAGTGAGCAGAAGATCGACGGTGGCAAGCGCACCTGGATCATCGCGTCGGGTTGTGCCGGCGCCGTCGGTGCCGGATTCGTGGCGGTTCCCTTCGTCAGCGGCTTCCAGCCGTCGGAGCGGGCCCGCGCGGCGGGCGCGCCGGTCGAGGTCGACATCGGTGACCTCAAGCCCGGCGAGAAGAAGACGGTCGAATGGCGCGGCAAGCCGGTCTGGGTCGTCCGCCGCACCCCCGAGCAGCTCGCCGAGCTGCCGAAGGTCGACACCGAACTCGCCGACCCGCTGTCGAAGCGCACCAACTTTTCCGACACGCCCGAATTCGCCCGCAACGACTGGCGCTCGATCAAGCCCGAGTACCTCGTCGTCGTCGGCATCTGCACCCACCTCGGCTGCTCGCCGATCGAAAAGTTCACGACGGGTCCGCAGGCATCGCTGCCGAGCGACTGGCCGGGCGGCTTCCTGTGCCCCTGCCACGGCTCGACCTTCGACCTGTCGGGTCGCGTCTTCAAGGACAAGCCCGCCCCCGATAACCTCGAAGTGCCGCCGTATCAGTACCTCACCGACAGCCGCCTGCTGATCGGCGAGGCGAAGAAGGCCTGAGGCCGCCGGCGCCCAGACTCGAAAGATCACCCGAATGGCCGAATTCCAGACCGCGCCGGCCGACGCCGGCGCCGGGCAGAAGATCCTGACATGGGTCGACAACCGGTTCCCGCTCACCAAGCTCTACAAGGAGCACATGAGCGAGTACTACGCGCCGAAGAACTTCAACATCTGGTACGTCTTCGGCTCGCTCGCTCTGCTCGTCCTGGTGATCCAGATCCTGACGGGGATCTTCCTCGTCATGAACTACAAGCCCGACGCGGCCAAGGCGTTCGAGTCGGTCGAATACATCATGCGGGACGTGCCGTGGGGCTGGCTGGTGCGCTACATGCACTCGACGGGCGCCTCGGCGTTCTTCATCGTCGTCTACCTGCACATGTTTCGCGGACTGATCTACGGCAGCTACCGCACGCCGCGTGAGCTGGTCTGGCTGTTCGGCTGCTCGATCTTCCTCTGCCTGATGGCCGAGGCCTTCATGGGCTACCTGCTGCCTTGGGGCCAGATGAGCTACTGGGGCGCGCAGGTCATCGTCAACCTGTTCTCGGCGGTGCCCTTCATCGGCCCGGACCTGGCGCTGCTGATCCGCGGCGATTTCGTGGTCGGCGACGCGACGCTCAACCGCTTCTTCAGCTTCCACGTGATCGCCGTGCCGCTGGTGCTGCTGGGCCTTGTCGCCGCGCACATCATCGCCCTGCACGAGGTCGGATCGAACAATCCCGACGGCGTGGACATCAAGGCCATGCGCCGACCCGACGGTCGTCCGGTCGACGGCATCCCGTTCCATCCCTTCTACACGGTGCACGACATCTTCGCGACCTCCGTGTTCCTGTTCATCTTCAGCGCGGTGGTGTTTTTCGCCCCCGAAGGCGGCGGCTACTTCCTCGAGTTCAACAACTTCATCGAGGCCAACCCGCTGAAGACTCCGGCGCACATCGCCCCGGTCTGGTACTTCACGCCCTATTACTCGATGCTGCGGGCGACGACCGACATCATGGTCAACGTGCTGGCAGTCGTGCTCGGAGCGGGCGGCGCGCTGGCGATCATTCGCGGCGGCTTCGGCGCCATGGGCAAGATCGTCATCGCCGTGGCGGCGATCGCGGGCGTGTTCCTCCTCAAGTACTTCGACGCCAAGTTCTGGGGCGTCGTCGTCATGGGTGGCGCG
>JBBSPY010000030.1:0-20633 GCA_038258415.1 Burkholderiales bacterium | reverse complement strand
GCCAGCGCGGCGACGAGCGTGGCGACCGCACCGACCGCCGCGCCCTCGGTCGGCGAGAAGAAGCCGCCGTAGATGCCGCCGAAGACGATCGTGAAGATCGCCGCGATCGGCAGCACGCCAGCAACGAGCGGCCAGTCGAGCCGCTCGCGCACTTCGTCCTTTGCAGGAGCGTGGCCGGGGAACAGGCGCACGTAGATCGCGATCGCAACGATGTAACCCAGCATCGCCAGCACGCCGGGGATCGTCGCCGCGAGGAACAGCTTGGCGATGTTCTGCTCGGCGAGGATCGCGTAGACGAGCAGCGGAACCGAAGGCGGGATGAGGATGCCGAGCGTGCCGCCGGCGGCGAGCGTGCCGGTGGCCAGCCGCCCCGAATAGCCGTGTCGGCGCATCTCCGGGAGCGCGACGGTGGTGATCGTCGCCGCGGTCGCGATCGACGAGCCGCAGATGGCGCCGAACGCCGCCGACGCGAGCACCGCCGCCATCGCCAGGCCGCCGCGGAAACGCCCCATCACCACGCTCGCGAACGCGAACAGCGCCTTCGAGATGCCGCCCTGCGAGGCGAAATGGCCCATCAGGATGAACAGCGGGATGACCGACAGGTCGTAGCTCGCGAAGCGCGCGAACGCCTGCGAGTTGAGAAAGTACGAATAGGGCAGCCACCCGGCCTGCACCACGTAGCCGACCGAGCCGGCTGCGAACATGGCGATCGCGATCGGCGTGCGCAGCGCCATCAGCGCGACCATGATCGCGAAGATGAGCCCCGTGAAGCCCAGCGGGCTCATTCGCCGATCGGGCCCGGTGGCGTCAGCGGATCGTGCAGGTCGCTCGGTTTCACCGGGCGCAGCGTCTGCACGAGGGCCACCACGGCGGTGAGAGCCAGCGGCGGCACCATCGCAGCGAAGACGATCCAGGTCGGGAATGCCATCAGCATCGTTCCCGAGCCCGCGCGCCATGCGCTCAGGCCCCCGAGCGAGGTGCGCCAGGCGAGCAGCGCCATCGTCACCGCGAGGAGCAGCGAGCCGAGCCGGTCGAGGCGCCATCGCGTGGCAGGCGATGCCTTGACGGTGAAGAAGTCGACGACGATGTTGCCCCGCTCGAGCTGGCACCACGGCATGAACAGCGCGATCGCGGCGCCGGCCGCGGCGCCCGACAGCTCGAAGTCGCCGACGATCGTCATGCCGAGGAAATTGCGGCCGACGAGGCTGGCGCACGTCATGAGCGCGACGGCGACGAGCAGCACGCCGGCAAGCACGGCGCACAGGCGGGAGCAGAATTCGAGCGCACGCACGGCGGCGGATTCTGACAGCCGGAGCTGCGCCGGCGCTCGGGGTCAACCCACGGAGCGCGTTGCCGGGACGCTCAGTACTGGGTCTCGGGCAAGCGAACGACGAGGCCGGAGAGCGACGCCTCGAGGACGATCTGGCACGACAGCCGACTCGTCGCCTCGCGCGGCGCCGCGGTCATCTCGAGCATCGATTGCTCCTCGTCGGTGGGCGCCGGCAATCGATTCGCCCATTCACCGTCGACGATCACGTGGCAGGTTGCGCAGCTCATCATGCCGCCGCAGTCGGCCTTGATCGCGTCGACGCCGGCGTCGGTTGCGGCGCGCATCAGGCTCTCGCCGGCATGCCCCGCGACGTCGTGGCTGCGCCCGTCGGGCTCCAGCAGGTGGATGCGGATGGAATCGGCCATCAGAAGCGCCCGAAATACTCCCGCGCTTCCCACGCCGCCGGGTCGGCCGCTTCGGCGTGGCGCGCGACCTCGCTGCGCTTGACGGTGGCGAGCCAGGCGACGACGCGCGGACCGAATGCGTCGACGAGGGCGGCGTCGGCCTCGAGGGCGGCGAGCGCGTCGCCGAGCGAGGCGGGAAGACGGGTGGCTTCGTCGCCGTCACCGCTGCCGGCAGCGTATGGCGCCGTCGTCTCCGGGGGCGCGCCCAGTCCGCGGGCGATGCCGTCGAGGCCGGCGTGGATCTGCGAGGCGATGTAGAGATAGGGGTTGGCCGACGGCTCGCCGATGCGGTTCTCGATCCGCGTCGCGTCGTCGCCCGGGCCGCCGATCACGCGCAGCATCGCGCCCCGGTTGTCGCGGCCCCAGACCGCGGATGCGGGCGCCATCGCGTTCGGCCGGAAGCGCGCGTATGCGTTGACCGTCGGCGCGCAGAAGACGGCCGCGCCGCGGGCGTGCTGCAGCAACCCGGCGAGCCACTGGTCGCCCACGGCGGAGAGCGTGTCGCGCGCGCCACGGTCGGGCGTGTCGGCCGTCGCCGCCGGCGCGTCGATGGTGAACGCGTTGCGCCCGCTCGCGAGCTCCACCAGCGACTGGTGCAGGTGCCAGCCGCTCGCCATGCCGTTCGGAAACGGCGTCCGGCAGGCGAAGCTGGCGTGGTAGCCGGCTCGACGCAGCGCCTGCCGCACGCCGTTTCGAAACAGCACCATCGCGTCGGCTGCCGCGAGCGCGTCGGTGGCGTCGAACACCGCCTCGACCTGGCTCGGGCCGAGCTCGATCTCGAGCGAGGTGAGCGGCAGGCCGAGGCCTTCGGCCGTTCGCTGCACGATCGCCAGCGGCGCGGCGCACTGGTCGATCGCGGTCTCGGTGAGGAGGTTGTAGCCGGGGTGGATCATCGCCAGCGCTGGCAGCTCGCCCGGCCAGGCCGCCCGGTTCGGGTCGAGCGACGGATCGTCGTCGAGCAGCCGGTAGACGTGGAACTCGACCTCGAGCCCGCAGCGCATTCCGTACCCGCGCTCGGCGAGCCTGGCGAGCGCCGAGCGGAGGATGCGCCGCGTGTCGATCTCGACCGGGGTGCCGTCGTCGAAGCTCGCTTCGGCGCGCAACCAGCCGGTGCGCTCGGCCCAAGGCAGGACGACGAAGCTGGCAGGGTCGGGAACGAGCAGCAGGCTGTTGGCGTAGCCGAAGCCGGGAAGCCGCTCGGTGATGCCGGGCTCGAAAACGCGATAGACGGTTCGGTCCGACGTGTCCTTCAGCAGGACCGTGCTGACCATGCCGATGCCGCTGCTCAGCGCCCGGGCGACGGCGCGCGGCGTCAGCGTCTTGCCGCGGACGACGCCGTGCGTGTCGCACCAGCCGATGCGCACCTGCTGGATGCGCTCGTCGCCGATGCGCCGCAGGAGCGCCTCGCAAACGGCGTCCCTGGCAGCGTCGATCAAGCGGGCTGACCCTCGGCCGCCGACGGCAGCGCCACCGTCCCGGCCCACGGTGCCGCGTGCCGCTTCGCCGCGCAGGCCTCGACCCAATGCCGCTCCCAGCCCGACGCCGGCGCGATGCAGTCGATCGTGTCGGGGCTCGTCGCCTGGGTGCGCGCTTCGTCGGCAGTCGGCGTCATCGGCGGGCGTCCGCCGTGCTCGACCGCCTCGATCGCCTTCATCAGCGTGCGCCGATTGGCCATGATGACCTTGTCGCTCGTGCCGAGGTGTTCCTCGGTCCGGTCCTGGATGGCGCCCATGCTCTCGACCGCCCACTGGTCGTGCCGGTTGATGTCTTCCTCACCCATGCCGAGAAACGTCCGCGTGCGCTGCTCGACCGGATCGAACCCCCAGCGGTTGTGCTGCCCGGACAGCGGCGCGAAGTCGGGGAGCGACACGAACTTCATGCGCTGCGCCCGCATCGTCTCGCGGTCGACCGGATCGGCGAAGCTGGTGAAGAAGCTGTACCAGTAGGTGTGCGTGTCGTCGACCGGCACGTGCATCTGCGTGATGGTCATCGCTTCCGACAGCGGGATCACGAACGTGGCGGGGAAGGCGGCGTGGGTGACGCGCACGTGCGTGAGCTCGTCGGTCATGTGGCGCAGCGTCGTCAGGCGCACGAGCCCGTCGCCGACCGCGTCGAAGCGGATCTCGGGGCGGAAGAACTCGCGCATCACGCGCGTCATCGGCCACTTCTCGCCGCCCACCTCGCCGGCGGTGGCGGCGCGAAACTGCCGGCCGTAGCTGTCGTCGAGCGTCTCGTCGGCCAGGTAGCGGTGCAGGAACGACGGATGCGCCGGGTCGATGCCGACCTCGAACGCCTGCAGCCAGTTGCAGTTCCACAGGCCCTTGAAGGCGAAGCTGTGGCTCGACGGCGCGCGAAACGCGTCGAACGGCGGCAGCTCGGGCGGCTCCACGCCCTCCGGCCCCATCCACGCGAAGACGACGCCGGCTCGCACCTGGGTCGGATAGCTTCTCGCGCGCACCCGGCTGCACAGCTGCGAGCCCATCGGCTCGGCGGGCGTCTCGAGGCAGCGGCCGTCGGGCGCGAACTTCCAGCCGTGGAACGGACAGCGCAGTCCGTCGTCTTCGAGGCGGCCGAACGACAGGTCGGCGCCGCGGTGCGGACAATGGCGACCGAGCAGGCCCCAGGTCGAGCGTCCGTCGGCGGCGGGGCCCTCGCCGCTGCGAAACAGCACCAGGTCCTCGCCGAGGAGGCGCACCGCCTTGGCCGGGCGCTCGCCCATCGCCGGGTCGATGCACGGATCGAACTCGTCGACCAGCCCCGCGGGCTGCCAGTAGCGGCGCATGAGGGCGCCGCACGGGGTGCCGGGGCCGATGCGGGTGAGGCGTTCGTTTTGGTCGGCTTGCATGGCGTGGGAGCGGCAACGGCGGACTTCCCAGTCTACCGATCGCCTTTTCACCCTGCCCGCGTGCCTCGTGCGTGCAAGGGGAGTTCGCAACGCCGAACCGATCGCAACCTGAACACCGGAGCCACCATGACCACCCGCCGCACCTTCGTTATCGCCGCGATCACCGCGGCAGCCGCCAGCGCCGCCTGCACGCCGATGCCGGCGCTCGCCACCGGCCAGCTCGTCGACATGCAGATCGTCGACCGCACCCGTGGCGACACGCTGTCGACCTGGCGGGCGCGAGGGGCGAGCTGGGTCGCCGGCCGGCCTGGCGACCGCTACGCCGTTCGCCTGACCAACCGCACGGGCGCCCGGGTGCTCGTCGTCCTGTCGGTCGACGGTGTCAACGCGATCAGCGGCGAGACGGCCTCGACCGGGCAGACCGGCTATGTCCTGGCGCCCTGGCAGACCACGGAAATCACCGGCTGGCGCAAGAGCTGGCAGGAGGCGGCGGCGTTCTACTTCACCTCGCTGCCCGATTCGTACGCGGCGCGCACCGACCGACCCGACAACGTCGGGGTGATCGGCGCGGCGGTGTTCCGCGAGCGGGTCGTGTACCAGCCGCCGCGGGTCCTGCCGGCGCCGCCCGTGGCGCGCAACGGCTACGGGTCCGACGATCGCTCGCAGCGTGCCGAACGCCGGGATTCGGAGCCGCAGCCGTCGGCCGACGCCAGCGGATCGGCCACGCGGCAAGGCCCCGCCGCCGCATCGCCGGCGCCGCGCGATCGCGCGCCGATGGAGTCCAAGAAGGCCGAGAAGCTGGGCACCGGCCACGGTGAGCGCGAGTATTCGCCGACGACGCAGACCGCCTTCGAGCGTGCCTCGTCGAATCCGGCCGAGGTGGTGCAGGTGCGCTACGACAGCTGGGCGAACTTGTCCGCTGCCGGCATCGTGCCGACGCCGCGCCCTCGCGCGCCGTTCGCTCCGGAGCCGTTCCCGGCCTTCGCGCCCGATCCGCGCGGCTGACGACCTGCGAAGACCGCCGCCGCGCGAACCTTTGCGCCATCGGGGGATCATTCCCGGGTGCCGCTCCGCCCGACTCCCCACCGCCCCCTGCGGCAAAGCCGCCGACTCGGGCGCTGGGTCGCACTGGCGGCCGCCGGCGCCATGGCCGCCGGTCTCGTCGCCGGCTGCCATGCGCTCGAGACGCAGCAGCGCAAGTGGATCTTCCAGGCCACCGCAGCACCGGAAGCGAGTGCGGAGGAGCTGGCGGGCGCCGCCGAGTCGCTCGGCATGAAGTCGGTGTGGATCGATCACGTGTCGGCTTCGGCGAACCGACCGGTGCGGCTGCACGGCCTGTGGGCCGCGAACGACGACGACGACGCGCCCGTCGCGCTCTACCTGCACGGCGTGCGACGCGACATCGGCCGCAGCGCCTGGCGCATCGAGCAGCTGCGCGCGCTCGGCTTTTCGGTGCTCGCAATCGACTACCGCGGATTCGGCAACAGCACCGACCTGCTGCCTTCGGAAGCGGGCGTGGCGGAGGACGCGAGCGCCGCCTGGCGCTGGCTCGCCGAGCACCAGGGCGACCGCGACCGTTACGTCGTTGGCCACTCGCTGGGGGGCGCGGTCGCCCTGCAGCTCGCCGCGTCGCTCGCCGATGCGCCGGCCCCGCTCGCGCCGCGCGGCGTGATCGTCGAGAGCACGTTCACCTCGATCGGCGACGTCGTCTCCACGTTCCGCTGGGGTTGGCTTCCGATCGGCATGCTCATCACCGAGCGCTTCGATTCGATCGCCGCGGTCGGCAAGATCAAGGCGCCGCTGCTCGTCGTTCACGGCAGCGACGACTCGCTCGTCCCGTCGCGGTTCGGCCGCCAGCTGTACGAGCGGGCGACCGGGCCGAAGCGCTTCGTCCTCGTCGAAGGCGCGACGCACTCGAACAGCACCCGGCGCGGCGAGGCGCAGGTGCGCGCAGCGATGAAGGAACTCTTCGGCCTGAGCTGATCAGCGCGGCGCCACGCGCTGCAACAGGGCCCACACCTGCTCCGGCGTCGCCGGCATGGCCAGCGCTTCCGCGTCGCGACCGAGTCCGGCGTGGTCGAGCGCGTCGATCACGGCGTTCATCACCGCGGGCACCGCGCCGATCGTTCCGAGCTCGCCCACGCCCTTGACGCCGAGCGGGTTCAGCGTGCAGGGAATCGATTGGTCGAACTCGGTGCGGAAGGTCAGGCCCTCGGCGGCGCGGGGCATCGCGTAGTCCATGAAGCTTCCGGTGAGGAGCTGGCCACTCTCGGCGTCGTAGACGATGCGCTCGACGAGGGCCTGGCCGATGCCCTGCACCGCGCCGCCGTCGACCTGGCCGCGGGCGATCGTCGGGCTGACGACGCGACCGATGTCATTGACCGACGCGTAGTCGACGATGCGCACGTCGCCCGTCTCAGGGTCGACTTCCACCTCGCACACGTGGCAGGCATTCGGCCAGGTCGGCCCGCCGACGCTGCTCGTCGAGCTCAGGCGGATGCGCTGCTCGGGCTGCCTTCCCGCGAGCTCGAAAAGGTCGATGCCGATGTCGGTGCCTGCGATCTCGAGACGACCGGCGCGGTACTCGATGTCGCCGGCCGACGCCTCGAGCGCGGCGCCCGCGAGCTGCTTCGCATGCTCGACGGTGCGCTGCGATGCCACCTGCACCGCCGAGCCGCCGGCAAACAGCGACCGCGACCCGGCGCTGCCGAAGCCGTTGCCGCGGTCGGTGTCGCCCTGGACGATGCGCACCTTCTCGATCGGCACGCCGAACACGTCGACCACGAGCTGCGCGTAGCTGGTCTGGATGCCCTGCCCCATCTGCTGCGTGGCCGAGTAGATCTCGATGAAGCCGTCGGGCGTGACGTCGACGCTGACGGTCTCCTCGAAGACGTTGCCGCCGGTCCACTCCATGAAGGTCGCGATGCCGCGGCCGCGCAGCAGGCCGCGCTGTTCGGTGCTGGCGCGACGCGCGTCGAACCCGTTCCAGTCGGCCAGCACCAGGGCCTGATCGAGGATGCGTTCGAAAGCGCCGCTGTCGTACGTCTGCGCCATTGCGTTTCGATACGGCATCTGCTCGGGACGGATCAGGTTGCGTCGACGCAGCTCGGCCGGATCGAGCTTCATCTCGCGCGCCGCGGCGTCCATCAGCCGCTCGATCAGGTAGATCGCCTCGGGCCGGCCGGCGCCGCGGTAGGCGCCGGTCGGCGAGGTGTTGGTGAGGACCGCGTGCAGGTGCAGTTCGATGACCGGGATGTCGTAGACGCTGGTCACGACCCACGGGCCGATGAGGAGCTGGATCGCGACGCCGGTCCCGGTGGCATAGGCGCCGACGTTGGCGTGCGAGACGACGCGCAGTGCGAGGACGCGGCCCTCGGCATCGAGAGCGAGCTCGGCGCGGCTCGTCAGGTCGCGGCCGTGGGTCGCCGCGAGAAAGTCCTCGCTGCGCTCGGCCTGCCAGCGGATCGGGCGGCCGAGCTGTCGCGCCGCGTGGGCGACGACGATGTCCTCGGGATACGCACCGGTCTTCATGCCGAAGCCGCCGCCGACGTCGCCGACGACAACGCGCACGTCCTGCTTGTCGAGCTTCGGCAGCGCGCCGACGATGCCGGTCGCGACCGCCGTCGGCATCTGGTTGCTGATGCGCACCTCCAGCCGGCCGTCGACCATCCGCGCGAGGACGCTGCGCGGCTCCATGGGCGCCGCGGCGAGGCGCTGGTTGACGAGGCCGAGCGACACGCGATGCGCCGCACCCGCGAACGCCGCCTCGGTGGCAGCGGCGTCGCCGTGGCGCTTCTCGGCCGCGATGTTGTCGGGCGCTGCAGCGACGAACGCGGGAGCGCCGGCGCGCATCGCCGCGTGCACGTCGGCCACGGCCGGCCGCTCGTCGTAGTCGACGACGATCGCCTCGGCAGCGTCCTTCGCCGCGTCGCGCGACTCGGCGACGACCGCCGCAACCGCCTCGCCCACGAAGCGGGCCGCGTCGACCGCGAGCGCGCGGCGCTCGGGGCTCGCGCTGGGCTGGCCGCCGGCGCGCCTGAAGTCGGTCGACAGCGGCAACGGTGCGACGCCTGCCGCGCGCAGCTCGTCGCCCGTGTAGACCGCGACGACACCGGGCATCGCCCGCGCCGTCTCGACATCGACCGCGGTGATCGTGGCGTGCGCATAAGGCGAGCGCACGAAGGCAATCTGCAACTCGCCCTCGACCTTGACGTTGTCGACGTAGCGACCCCGCCCCAGCAGGAGCGCTGCATCCTCGATCCGGGCAACGGCGCGGCCGCTGCCGAAGCGCGCGACGGAGTCCATCGTCAACGCTGCAGGGTCGACCACATCTCCTGGTCGCGCTCCGCCGTCCAGACGCGCGGATGCACATGCCCGCTCGCCTCGTCGAAGGCGCGCGACACGTCGAACGGAATGCAATGCTCGTAGATCACCCAGTGACCGTACTTGGGCCGCATCGCCGCGTCGGTGTCGGTGTAGACGCGCTTGAGGTCGTGACCCTTGGCGACGCCGGCCTTCACGCTTGCATACACGTCGGAGATGAAGGACCGCGTGGTGCCGATCGCCTCCTTGCACATCGCGGCGGTCGTGAGCGCGTCGCCGCGGCCTGGCACGATCGAGGTGGCGCCGAGCGCCTCGACCTTGTCGAGCGTCGCCGGCCAGTCGGAAAAGTACGCGTCGCCGGCGTAGGGTGTCGCGCCGTATTCGACGAGGTCGCCGCTGAAGAGCACCTTGTCCTGCGGCAGCCAGGCGACTGTGTCGCCCTTGCTGTGGCCACGACCGAGCTGCATCAGGCGAACCTCGAGGTCTCCGAGCCAGACCGAGAGCTCGCCCCTGAACGTGATCGTCGGCCAGGTCAGGCCGGGGATCGTCTCGACCGAGCGGAAGAGGCGCGGGAAGCGCTCGATCTCGCTCTTCATGTCGGCCGCTCCGCGCTCGGCGATGAGGTCGCGCGTATCGACGCTGGCGATGACCTCGGTCGCGCCCTCGGCCTTGTACGCGCTCGCGCCGAGCACTCGCACCGCGTGGTAGTGGCTCATCACCACGTACTTGATCGGCTTGTCGGTGACGGTGCGGATGTGGCGCACGACGTCGGCCGCCATGATCGGCGTGGCCTGCGTGTCGAGCACCATCGCGCAGTCGTCGCCGATGACGATGCCGGTGTTCGGGTCGCCCTCGGCGGTGTACGCGTAGGCGTGATCCGAGAGCTTGGTGAAGCTGATCTTCTTGTCGGAAAGGTCGGCCTGGGAGGCGAAGGCTTTGCTCATAGCGGGGAATCTCCTGTAGACGTCATTCTGGGCGAAGCGAGGAAGGCATCGACGAGCGCGGCGAATCGCTCCGGCTGCTCGGCCACGCTCAGGTGCGACGCGCCTTCGATGACCTCGAAGCGGGCATCGGTGATGCGCTCGGCGATGGCCCGGCCCATCGCCGGCGTCGTCCCCGCGTCGTCGCTGCCGGCGATCACGAGCGTCGGCAGCCGAATGGTGTCGAGCCGGTCGAGCCAGTCGACCTCGGCCACGGCGTAGCAGCACCCCAGGTAGCCGTCGCGATTCGATCGAAGCAGCGTCGAGCGCAAGGCGGCGACGAGGTCGGGATGCGCCGCGCGAAACGAGGCGCCAAGGTAACGCTCGACGACGCCGTCGGCCACGGCGTCGACGCCGCCTGCCTCGACCGCCGCGATGCGAGACGCCCACACCGGTGCCGCCTCGGCGGGGTAGCGGGCGGTGGTGTTGGCGAGCACGACCCCGCGCAGCAGCTCCGGATGGCGCACCGCCAGCCCCTGCCCGACCATGCCGCCCATCGACAGGCCGACCCAGGTGACCGGGCCGCGGCCCCACTCGCGGATGAGACGGGCCGCGTCGTCGACCAGGTCGTCCATCTCGTAGGGGCCGGGCGGCACCGCGGATTCCCCGTGCCCGCGGTGCGAATAGCGCAGCACCGCATGCGACCCGGCCAGGTGGCGAGCGAGGTCGTCCCACATGTGCAGGTCGAGGCCGAGGGCGTGGCTCAGCACGACCGGCGGTCCGTCGCCCTGCAGCGTCACGTGCAGCTGCGGCGAGCTGAAGGTGTGATGCGAGGCAGCGCGCGTGGCAGCGCCGAGCGGGCGCGGCGGCAGGGTCAACGCCGCGTCGCCATGCGCGCGCAACAGGTCGGTGGCGAGCTTGAAGGCCGTGTTCGCCGCCGGCACGCCGCAGTAGATCGCGCCCTGCATCAGCGTCTCGCGGATCTTGTCGATCGACACGCCGTGCTCGATGGCCGCCTTGCAGTGCAGCTCGAACTCCTCCCAACGCGCCGATCCCATCGTCATGCCGAGAACGAGGAGGCGTCGCGTCTCGTGGTCGAGCCCGGGGCGGCCCCAGATCGAGTGCCACGCGTAGCGCGTGATGAGGTCCTGGAAATCGGCGTTGAAGGCCGTGGCGTTGGCCACCGACCGGTCGACCCAGGTGTCGCCGAGCACCGCGCGGCGGTTGGCGAGGCCGCGGTCGAAGTCGTCGTGTCGTTCGGTCAAGATTCGCCTTTCGCTGTTTCGAGCGTGCTCAGGGCACGATGCCGCCAGCGCGACCCACGAGCACCGACGGCGGGTCGGGCGCGATGGCCGTCGCCAGCACCTTGTCGACGCGTTTGCCGTCGAGGTCGACGACCTCGAATCGCCACCCTTCCCAGTCGACCGCGTCGGTGATCACGGGCAGCCGGCCGAGCAGGAGCATCACCATGCCGGCGAGCGTGTTGTAGCGGCCGCGGTCCTCCTCGGGAAGGTCCCTCAGGTCGAGCGTGTCCTTCAGTTCGGGCATGGGGATCAGCCCGTCGAAGAGCCAGCTGCCGTCGGGCCGCTGAACCGCCCATGCCTCGGCGCCGGCGGCGGCGCCGAACTCGCCGGTGATCGCCTCGATCACGTCGCGCACGGTGATCATGCCCTGCACCTCGCCGTATTCGTCGACGACGAAGACGAGCTGTGCGTTCGAAGCGCGGAAGTGCTCGAGCAGTTCCATGCCGGTGAGCGTCTCGGGAACGAACACCGGCGGCTCGATGCTGCCGGCGCCTTCGCCGTCGAGGGCGAACGGCTGGCCCGTCATCTGCCGCATCAGCAGCGCCCGCGCGCTGACGACGCCGACGACTTCGTCGAGCCCGCCCCTGCACACCGGGTAGCGCGAGTGACCTGCCTCGCCGACGACGCGCTGCACCGAGGCCGCTTCGGCGGCAACGTCGAGCCAGACGATATCGGTGCGCGGGATCATCATCGAGCCGACCTGCCGGTCGTCGAGGCGAAAGACGTTGCGCACCATCTGGTGCTCCTGCGCCTCGATCACCCCGGCATCGAGCCCTTCCTCGAGGCTGGCCGCGATCTCCTCCTCGGTGACGCTGCGGTCGGGCGCCTCGGACATGCCGAGCAGCCTGAGCGTGGCCTCGGTGCACCAGGTGAGCAGCTTCACGAAGGGCCGCGCCAGCAGCGAGAGCCATTCCATCGGCCGTGCGACGACGCGCGCCACGGCCTCCGGATACATGATGCCCAGGCGCTTGGGCACCAGCTCGCCGAAGATGATCGTAAGGAAGGTGATGCCGATGACGACGAGCGCCGTCGACGTGATCTGCGACGCCCGTGGCGACAACGGGAACTGCTCGTGCAGCCACCCGGCGAAGGGACCGGAGAACGCGGCGTCGCCGACGATGCCGTTGAGGATGCCGATCGACGTGATGCCGACCTGCACCACCGAGAGGAAGCGGGTCGGGTCGTCGTGCAACGCCATCGCGCACCTGGCGCCCGCATCCCCTGCCTCCGCCATGACCTGGAGCCTGGCCTTGCGGCTTGCCGTGAGCGCCATCTCCGACATCGCGAACAGCGCGTTCAACAGGATCAGGAACAGCAGAAGTGCGACATCCATGCGCGACGCGCGGCGGCCAGGGCGTCGCAGCGTAGCAGAATCGAATCCGTGAACTACCTGCTCGGCGACATTCAGGGCTGCGCCGGCGCGCTGGATCGCCTGCTCGACCAGATCGCGTTCTCGCCATCGCGCGACCGCCTGTACGCGCTCGGAGACCTCGTCAACCGGGGTCCCTCCTCGCTCGGCACGCTGCGCCGGCTGCGCGGGCTCGGCGACTCGGCCGTCTGCCTGCTCGGCAACCACGACTGGCATCTGCTGGCCGCGTCGGCGGGTGTGCGGCCGAAGCACCGGAGCGACACGATCGACGACGTGCTCGATGCCCCCGATCGCGAAGCGTGGCTCGACTGGCTGCGGCAGCGGCCGATGGCGGTGCACGCCCATGGCCACCTGATGGTGCACGCAGGCGTCGCGCCGCAGTGGGACCTCGCGCTCGCGCTGCGACTTGCCGGCGACCTCGAACGGGCGCTGCGCAGCGAGCCGCCGGCCGACTTCCTTCGCACGATGTTCGGCAACGAGCCGACGCGCTGGAGCGACGAGCTCGACGGCAGCGACCGGCTCCGCTTCACGCTCAACGTGCTGACGCGAATCCGCGTCGTCGCCGACGACGGGACCCTCGACTTCGCGGTCAAGGACGACACCGTGCCGCCCGGATTGCACCGCTGGTTCGACGCGCCGGGCCGCCGCACGTCGGAGGTGCCGATCGCGTTCGGCCATTGGTCGGCACTCGGCTGGCTCGAGCGTCCCGACCTGGTCTCGCTCGACACCGGCTGCGTCTGGGGCGGTGCATTGACCGCCGTCAGGCTCCGCCACGACGGCACGCGCGAGCGGATCTCGGTCGACTGCGGCGATTCGCGCTGACTCGGGAATCGGGCTCCGACGCATCCATGGCGCCCGCCGCATCGTAAGGGCGTCGATGCCGCATCGCCCGCGCGCTCCGTTCGCCGCGCTCCGCGCCGCCGCCCGGCCGGTGGCGTGGGCGATGGCGCTGCTGATCGTCGCGCAGGGCGCCACGGTCGCGGTGCTGCGCGCGGTCGGGCCCGCGCACCGGCATGCAGTCAGGGCGGTCGCGGCGCCGATGCTGGACGACGTGCGACGCGCGCCGCGCGGGATCGACGCCGCCACGGTTTCCCTGGCTGCCGCCGTCGCGCACGGCCACTTCCACAACGACGTCGCGCGCCACCATCACGCCCGGCGCGACGCGACCGTCGTCTTCGTCGACGGCGAACTGCGCGTCGCCGACGGCACCGGAGACGACGGCTCGGCCGCAAGCGCGACGAGCGCCTTCGTGGCGCTGCCACATGCCGACCTCGCCTTCGTCATCGAGTCGCCACGATCCCAGGTCGCGCCCACGAGGGCGTGGTCGATGCAGACCCACGATCCCGAACATCCCGAGCGCCCACCCCGCCCCGCCTGAAGCCGCCGCCCGCTGCGCGGGCCATGCCATGAACGCTTCAACTCGGGGATTCCATGTCTCATCGTCAACGTCACGCGCGCGTCGCGGTCTCGCTCGCCTGCGCCCTCGGCGCAGCCCACGCCCACGCGCAGTCCGGCTCGCCTTCCGGTGCGCCGTCGGCCGCTCCGGCCGCTTCGGGCGCCTCCCTTCCCGCAAGCCAGTTGCCGGCGGTCGTCGTCCAGGGCAACTACCTCAACGGCATCGGCACGACCGACGCCGCGAGCGCCGGCACCGTCACCTCCAAGCTCATCGAGAGCCGACCGACGCTCAGGCCGGCCGAACTGCTCGAGTTCGTGCCCGGCGTCATCGTGACGCAGCACAGCGGCGACGGAAAGGCGAACCAATACTTCCTTCGCGGCTTCAACCTCGACCACGGCACCGATTTCGCGACCTTCGTCGACGGCATGCCCGTCAACATGCCGACCCACGCCCACGGCCATGGCTACAGCGACCTCAACTGGCTGCTGCCCGAGCTCGTCGATCGCATCTCCTACCGCAAGGGCCCCTACTACGCCGAGGAAGGCGACTTCTCGTCGGCCGGGTCGGCACGCATCGACCTCTTCGATGCGCTGCCGAGGGGCATCGCCAGCGTCACGCTCGGCCAGGACCGCTATGCACGCGCCTTTGTCGCCAACTCCAACCGGCTCGGCTTCGGCCCGGCGGGCGGCCAGCTGCTCTACTCCGTCGAGGCCGCACACAACAACGGCCCCTGGGACGAGCCGGAGCGTTTCCACCGCAGCAACGGCGTGCTGCGTTACAGCTTCGGCAACGACGCGAACCGGACTGCCGTCACCGCGATGGGCTACTCGGCCTCCTGGAACGCGACCGACCAGATCCCGCGACGCGCCGTGGAGAGCGGTCTCGCCGACCGCTTCGGCTCGCTCGACACCAGCGACGGCGGACGGACCGAACGCTACAGCCTGTCGCTGCGTCACCGTCAGCAACTCGGCAACGGCGAGTTCCACCTCGACGCTTACGCGATCCGCTCGAAGCTGAACCTCTACTCGAACTTCAGCTACTTCCTCGAGGACCCCGTCGACGGCGACCAGTTCGAGCAGGCGGAGCGGCGCACCGTCGCCGGGCTGGCCGCCAGCCGCTCCTGGAACCTCAGGCTTGGCGGGTTCGACACCGTCAACACGATCGGCCTGCAGGCGCGCCACGACCGCCTCTCGCCGGTTGGCCTTTACGCCACGGTGGAGCGGCAGCTCGCATCGGTGACGCAGGAGAGCCGCGTTCGCCAGACGAGCGCGGCGCTGTGGGCGGAGAACCAGACGCAATGGCTGCCGTGGCTGCGCAGCGTCGCGGGCATCCGCGGCGACCGGTTCTGGTTCGACGTCGACAGCAACATCGACGCGAACTCCGGCAAGCGCAGCGCCGGCATCGGCTCGCCCAAGCTGTCGCTGATCTTCGGGCCCTGGGCGAAGACGGAGTACTTCGTCAACTACGGCTGGGGCTTCCACAGCAACGACGCCCGTGGCACCACCGCCACGGTGGCCGCCAAGACCGGCGACCCGGTCGGCGCCGTGACGCCTCTGGTGCGGTCGAAGGGCGGCGAGCTCGGCGTGCGGACCGAGATCGTGCCCGGCCTGCAGAGTTCGTTCGCGCTCTGGCAGCTCACGCTCGGGTCCGAGCTGCTGTTCGTGGGCGACGCCGGCGAGACCGAGGCGAGCAGGCCGAGCCGGCGCAGCGGCATCGAATGGAACAACCACTGGCGCCTGCGCCCGTGGCTGCTGCTCGACGCCGATTTCGCCGCGTCCCGCGCCCGCTTCACAGACCGTGACCCCGCCGGCGACCGCGTGCCGGGGTCGATCGATCGCGTGGCCTCGCTCGGCGTGACGGTCGCCGATCTCGGACCGTGGTTCGGCCAGTTCCAGCTTCGCTACTTCGGACCGCGCTCGTTGATCGAGGACGATTCGCAGCGCTCGAAGTCGACGACGCTGGCCTACCTGCGAATGGGCTACAAGGTCACGCCGAACGTGAAAGTGGCGGTCGACGTGTTCAATCTCTTCGACAAGCAGGCGAGCGACATCGACTACTACTACGCGTCACGACTGCAGGGCGAACCGGCCGAAGGGGTGGACGACATCCACTTCCATCCGGTCGAGCCGAGGCGGGTGCGGATCACGCTCACGGCGAACTTCTGACCAGGTGCGTTCGGCGACCTTCGCTCAGGCGACGCCGAACCAGCCCGCGACCCCGGCGGCGGCGATCGTGGCCCCTACGGCACGGACGGGCAGCGTGCCGGCGAAGCGACGCACGCCGAGGGCGAATCCGGCGCCGGCCGCATGCAGCAGCACCGTTGCCGCCACGAAGCCCGTGGCGTAGGCGGCAACGCTGACGCTGGCCGGCATCTCGGCGCCGTGCGCGTGGCCGTGGAAGACCGCCAGCGCGGCCACGATCACCGAGGCCAGCGCGAGCGGAGCGCGCACCTCGAACGCAATCAGAGCGCCGAGCACGACCACCGAAGCCGCGACGCCAACGCCGACGCCGGGCCAAGGGACGCCGGACCACGCCAGCGCGCCGCCGAGCACCATCGCCGCCGGAAACAGCACCGGAAGCAACCACGTGGCGCGCCGGCCGAGCATCGCCGCCCACAGGCCCACGGCGATCATCGCCAGCATGTGGTCGAGCCCGTCAGCGGATGCGCCGCTCCGGCAGCAAAGCCGGCGCCGGCATGCAGGCCCTCGTGGGCGCCCGCGGCACTGCAGGCGGCGAGCAACGCGAGGCTCGAGAAGGTGCGAACGGCGATGGATGGCATGGCGGGGCGGCAAGTAGGCGGCAGACCGACGGTGCAACGAATATGCCAGACATCGTCGCCCCGGCGCCATGCGAAGATCGCGACGACCGGAGATGTGGCCGAGCGGTCTAAGGCAGCAGTCTTGAAAACTGCCGAGGGGGCGACTCCTCCGTGAGTTCGAATCTCACCGTCTCCGCCAGTTCGTCGCCGAGTCGGCGATGCATCAATGACTAGGGCGGCCCGGCGCGATCCCGCTGCTCGCGAACCTCGTTGCGGCGACGCTGGCGGCTCGTGCGCCGCGCCCACACGATGCGCACCGCGCCGACTGCGAGGTTCATCCACACCCGGGTGGGCACCTTTTTCAAGCCGTAGGCTGCCGCTGGCACGGCAAGGGTGAAGAGCACCTTCGGCTTCGCCAGTAGTCGCCACGGACGCGTGGCCATCACCATGAGGGCCAAACCGCCGACGATGAGCGCGCTGCGGTGGTCACTCGCCGTGTCCATGACGACGTCGGCGCCGGGGATCGCCTGCCTCACCTTCTGCAGGGCTTCGGCGACCGCACCGGGCGTCTTGTCGCTTTCGGTCGCCGGCAAGCGGGCCAGCATCCCAAGCCTCAACCGGTCACGGGTGCGGCTGAGCTGCTCCTGTGGAAGCAGAAGCTTCTCGACTGGGTCGGCCATGGTCGCGGTGTTCAATCGCTACCCGCGGCCAAACAGACTGCCGAGCACGCCGGAGGCTGCCTTCGGGTTGCGCTTGACGTATTGGCGCCAGGCGAAGCCGGCGACTGCCAAGAGGATGAGTTTGCGCATCGAGCTTCTCCTCAGTAGTCCGCGCCGTAGTACGTGCTGACCTTGCGGCCGTACGGCTCGTCGTAGCTCATCATCCGGTCGTCGTTGCTGTACTTGGGCGCGGCCTCGAGCTGCTCCTTCGTCATCGGGATGACGTAGCCGTCCTGCTGGGTGTCGTACTTCAGCTTCGACCACGGCAGCGGGTAGCGGTCGGTGCCCATGCCGAGAAAGCCGCCGAACTCGAGCACGGCGTATCGAACCTGGCCGCTGGTCTTGTCGATCATGACGTCGTCTATCGAGCCGAGCTTGTCGCCCTTGGCGTTGTAGACGGACGTGCCGATCACCTTCTCGGAAGAGATGACATTGTGCGATTGCATGGAGGCTCCTTCAGTGCAAGAGGGAAAGCAGAAAGGATCGGGCCGCAGGCCTTAGCGGACGACCGGCGCCATGGCCGAGACGCTGTAGGACGGCGCATGGTGAGAAGCGGCGGTCACCACACCGACGCTTGAAGCTGCGCCTTTATAGTCGCCCGAAACACCGCTCAGGCGCCGCCCACCGATCGGAGAACGACGACATGGAAGACCGCACCCACGGCGAACAGATCTGCGAGCTGCAGGGCAGCCTGCTGGCGATCGAATGCTTCCTCAACGCGATCGTCGAGGCGATGCCGGCCGAGCAGCGCCAGATCGTGCGGGCGTTCTACGCCAGCGAGACCGACGCCTTCCGCGCCGCGCTGATGACTTCGACCGCGCCCGAGGCAACGGTGGCCGCGTTCGAGCGCGACGCCCAGCGCACCGGCAGCGTGCTCGACGACGAGCCGGGCAACGCCGCTTGAGCCGCCACCCTGAACCAGCCGGTCAACCGACGCAGGTGCGATTCTTCCCGGTGCGCTTGGCCTCGTAGAGCGCCTGGTCGGCTCGCTCGAGCGCGTCCTCGATGCGCTCCTCGATGCGGTAGTCGGTGACGCCGGCGGAGAAGGTGACGAAGACGTTCTCGTCCTTGTGCATGAACAGGCCCCCCGTCAGCGAGCGCTGCAGCCGCGTGAGGATCTGCTGGCCGTCATCGACCGCTGTCTGCGGCAGCAGCACGACGAACTCCTCGCCGCCGTAGCGCGCCACCCGGTCGCCCGGACGCAGCGTCTTGCTGACGACCGTGGCGAGCGACTTGAGCGCCTCGTCGCCAGCGCTGTGGCCGAGTTCATCGTTGAGCCGCTTGAAGTTGTCGATGTCGAGCAGGCCGACGGCGAGCGCCCCGCCGTCGCGCTTGAGCCGCGCGAGCTCGACCTCGAAGGCCTGCATGAGGCCACGCCGGTTGGCGATCTGCGTCAGCTGGTCGGTCGAGACCTCGTCGGACAGGCGCCGCATCTCGTTCTCGAGCGTGGTCACGCGCTCCGACAGGCCGGTGGCCTTGCTGTGCTCTTCCTGCAGTCGCGCCTGCGTCTGCTGCACGAGCGACTGAACGGCACGGCTTTCGGCGACCATCTCGCGCACGACGCCGGTCAGGCTCTCGAGCGAATCCGACTCCTCGATCACTTCGGCGTAGCGGCCAACGCTCTTGTGGAAGTCACCGGTCTTCGAGCCGAGCTCGCCGAGTTCCGCGAGCATCTGGTGGATCAGCGTCTTGAGCGCGTCACGGGCCTGCTCGCGCTCGCCCTTGACCTCGGCATGGCGGGCCCGCGCGTGGTGCAGCATGTCGCTCACCGAGCGCACGCCGCGCGCCGTCAGGCCCTCGGCGATCTTGGCTTCGATCGCCTCGCATTGGCCCTTCACCCAGCTGCCGTCTTCGGCGAGCTCGGCAAGGCTCGAGGTCAGCTCGCCGCAGAGCTTGTTCAGTTGCGCGAACAGGTGGTGGCGATGCTGCAGCACGCGGCCGAGGCGCGGCCCGACCGCTTCGAGCTCGGCGGTCAGCTCGGGCGTCGCGCCCTGCTCGCCGATGCGGGCGACGATGCCGTCGACCTCGGCCGCGAGGGCGAGGCCGGCGTCGTCGCCGTCCGGCAACGCGTGGCGAACGCTGCCCGCCAGCACGGCGGCGATCCGCTGCCAGCCGTCGGATGGGGCGGCGTCGGATGGCGCAGGGTCGGCCGTCGGCGTCGCGACCTCGACGTCGGCCGAGACCTGATCGTGATCCCAGCTGTTGACGAGCTGCGTCAGCCGCTGCTGGAGCTTCTTCGCATCGAAGCGGCTTCCGGCGACGACGCGCTGGAGGCCGTCCTTGCGGCGGGCCAGCGTCCAGTTGCGACCGCCGCGCTCCACCCCCTTCACGATGCGCTCGACGAGCGTCGCCAGCGCGTCGGCGTCGTCCGCCTCGCCTGCTTCCCGGCGCCATGCGCGTTCGTAGTTCTCAGGCGTCGGCTCGAGTCGCTCCACGGTGAGCCGCCGCAGCGCCGCCTTGGCGAGCTGCGCGGTCGACATGTCGCTCGGTGCGATGCGGCCGGCGACAGCGGGCGCGAGGGGCGAGGGACGTGTCATCTCCATACGGGCTCCAGTCGATCGCTCAGGTATTTCGGGGCCGAGTGCGGCGGACCACCACGGGCGGCTCGGGCGCGTCGCCGCCGGCACGCCCGATCCACGGCGCCTTCTGTGGCAGCACGGTCTGCTGCAGCCAAGTCTCGATGTCGTCGGGGGGCAGCGGCTTGCTGAACAGGAAGCCCTGCATGATCCCGCAGCCGAGGCGGTGCAGCACTTCCATCTGGCGGAGATTTTCGACGCCCTCTGCGATCACGCGCAGGCCGAGCGCGCGGGCCAGCGCGATGATGGCCGTGACGATGGCCGAGCTCTGCGGCGTCATGCCGAGGTCGCGAACGAAGCTGCGGTCGATCTTCAGCTCGGAGATCGGCAGCGTCGTCAGGTAGGAAAGCGACGAGTAGCCGGTGCCGAAGTCGTCGATCGAGATCTCGACGCCGATCTCGTTGAGCCGATGCAGCGACGGGATCACGTTCTGCAGGTCCTTCATCAGGCTGCCTTCGGTGATCTCGAGCTCGATCGCGTGGTGCGGAACGCCGTAGGCGGTGACCGCCTGGTGGATGTACTCGACCAGGTCGGTGCGCTCGAAGAGCCGGCTCGGCAGGTTGACGGCGATCGAGTCGGCGAAGCCGAAGCTGTCCTTCCAGACACGGGCCTGGCGCGCCGCCTCGCGGATCGCCCACTCCGAGATCGGCGTGATGAGGCCGGTTTCCTCGGCGAGCGGGATGAAGTCG
>JBBSPY010000029.1:0-20637 GCA_038258415.1 Burkholderiales bacterium | reverse complement strand
GGGGAGATCGCGCGGATGCCGTGCCGCGCGCAGGCATCGAGGATGGCGTCGAGGCCTCCGGCACCGCGCAGCGTGGCGGTGTTGATCGACAGCCACCGATGATCGGCGGAGAAGTCGCGCATGCGGATCGCGCCCGTCTTCCTCAGCGCGGTTCGGCGTCGATGCCGTGGGTGGCGAGCAGAGCCGACATGCGGGCGACGGCGAGGTCCGGCCGCTCGATCAGGCCGGCGGCGTCGGCGAGGCGGAAGGTTTCGGCGAAGTGGCCGATCGAGCGCGCCGCCTGCTGGCCGCCGACCATCGTGAAGTGCGACTGGTGGCCGCCGAGCCACGCCATGAACACGATGCCGGTCTTGTAGAAGCGCGTCGGCGCGCGAAAGATGTGGCGCGACAGCGGCACGGTCGGCGCGAGGATCGCCTGGAAGCGGTCGAGATCGTTCGCCGCGAGCGCACCGAGCGCAGCGCTCGCGGCCGGCGCGATCGCGTCGAAGATGCCGAGCAGGGCGTCGCTGTGGCGGTGGTTCTGCGCGACCCCCACGCCGTCGCCGGCAATCAGCTCGGCGTAGTTGAAGTCGTCGCCGGTGTACATCCGCACCCCTTGCGGGAGGCGGCGGCGCATCTCGACCTCGCGGTCCTTGTCGAGCAACGAGATCTTGATGCCGTCGACCTTGCCCGGGTTGGCGGCGATGACGCCCAGCGCCGTCTCCATCGCGGTCGGGATGTCGGCGCTGCCCCAGTAGCCGGCGAGTGCCGGGTCGAACATGTCGCCGAGCCAGTGCAGCACGACGGGCTGCTTCGACTGCATCAGGATGCGGTCGTAGACGCGCTCGTAGTCGGCGGCGGATGTTGCGACGCGCACGAGCGCGCGGCTCGCCATGACGATCAGCTTGCCGCCGAGCGATTCGATGGCCGCCATCTGCTCTTCGTAGGCGCCAATCACGTCGTCGACGGTCTTCGCGTCGTCGGATGCGAGATGGTCGGTGCCGCAACCGGAGGCGACGATCGCGCCGGGGTGGTCTTTCGCGGCGTCGAGCGAGCGACGAATCAGTTCGAGCGATGTCGGCCAGTCGAGGCCCATGCCGCGCTGCGCGGTGTCCATCGCTTCGGCGACGCCAAGCCCCATCGACCACAGGCGCTGCCGGTAGGCGATCGTCGCGTCCCAGTCGAGCGTGGCGGTGACGAAGGGGTCGGTCGCGCGAAGCGGGTCGGTCACGACGTGCGCCGCCGAGTAGGCGATTCGCGTGAAGCCGCCGGCCGGAACCGAGCCGGGCTCGATGCGCCGACCGCTCAATGCGTGGCGCGCTAGCGTGCCCTCGGAGGTGGGCAGGAGCAGCGAGGCACTCACGCCGTGGCTCCTGGCGGGTCTCCCACCTTCAGCGGCGGCACGTCGATCCAGCGACGTTCCTTCCACGACTGCAACGCCAGCTCCACGAGTTGAACGCCTTTCGCGCCTTCGGCCAACGTCCACTTCCAGGGCTCGTCGTCGACGACGTGGCGGATGAACATCTCCCACTGCAGCTTGAAGCCGTTCTCGTAGGTCTCGGTGTCCGGGATCTCTTGCCAGTGGTCGAAGAAGTTCATCGTCTGCTTCTCGTCCGGGTTCCAGATCGGCCTCGGCGTGGCCACGCGAGACTGGGCGCGGCAGGTGGTCAGGCCGGCGACCGCGGAGCCGTCGGTGCCATCGACGGCGAAGGTGACGAGGTCGTCGCGCCGCACCCGCGTCGCCCACGACATCGTGAGCTGCGCGATCACGTTCTCGCCGTTGTGGCCCTTCAGCTCGCAGGTGGCGTAGGCGGCGTCGTCGGCCGTCGCGGTGTAGGGCTTGCCGTCTTCGTCCCAGCGCTTCGGGATGAGCGTCGCGCCGAGGCAGGACACCGACTTCACCTCGCCGAAGAGGTTGTCGAGCACGTAGCGCCAGTGGCACATCATGTCGAGGATCATCCCGCCACCGTCTTCGGCGCGGTAGTTCCAGCTCGGCCGCTGGATCGGCTGCAGGTCGCCCTCGAACACCCAGTAGCCGAAGTCGATGCGGGCCGCGAGCATGCGACCGAAGAAGCCGGCGCGGCGCAGCATGTCGAGCTTGCGCAGGCCGGGCAGGAACAGCTTGTCCTGCACGGCGCCGTTCTTCACGCCGGCCGCATCGGCCATCTTCGCGATCTCGACGGCGGCGGCGAGGTCGGTCGCGATCGGCTTCTCGCAGTACACGTGCTTGCCGGCGCGGACGGCCTTGGCGAGCAACTCCGGGCGCATCTGCGTGGTTCCGGCGTCGAAAAAGAGCGAGTCGTCGGCGTTCTTCAGCGCCGCGTCGAGGTCGGTCGTCCAGCGTTCGATGCCGTGCGCCTTCGCGAGCGCAGCGATCTTGTCGGCGTTGCGGCCGACGAGGATCGGATCGGGCATCACGCGGTCGCCGTTGGCGAGCTTCACGCCGCCCTGCGAACGGATGGCGCAGATCGAGCGCACCAGGTGCTGGTTCAGACCCATGCGTCCGGTGACGCCGTGCATGATGAGACCGAGTCGTCGAGTTGCCATGTAGCGAGATTCCGCTCGAAGGTTGAAGATCAGGCCAGCGATTCGCGCACGCCGCGCAGGTAGCCCGCCGCGAACGCGGCCGAGCCCGGCCCGTCGGGGACGTAGTCGAACGGCTCGACGGCGACGGTGCCTGAGTAGCCGTTGCGCTTGAGCGCAGCGAACACCGGCGCGAAGCGCATCTCGCCTTGCCCGGGTGCGCGCCGGTTCGGGTCGTTGACCTGGATGTGTGCGACGAGGCCCGTGGGCAGCCACTCGTCGATCAGCTCGGGAACCGTGGAGGTTTCCGCCGCGGCGGCCGCGCTGCAGTCGATCATCGTCCGCAGGCTCGGGCGGCCGATCTCGCGGACGATCCGGGTCGCTTCGGCCACCGTGTTCACGAGCGGCGTCTCCCGGGGCGAGAGCGGCTCGATGCAATACACCACGCCGGCACGCGCCGCGAACTCGGCAACCTCGGCGAGGAAATCGACGAGGCGCTTGCGGGCGATGGCCAGCGTTTCGTCGGCGTACACGGCGCGCTGCTTCGGAGAGCCGTGCACGAGCACCGACCCGCCGAGCTCGGCGCAGAGGTCGACGAGGCGGTGTACCACCTCGAGCGTCCGCGCACGGGTCGACTCCGAGGGATCGGTGACGGACAGTCCCGCCGGCTTGACGAGCAGCCAGTGCAGCCCGGTCACCACGAGTCCGGTCGACTCGACCGTGCGCCGGATTCGCGCGGCCTCGGCAGCGTCGATCATCTCCGGCGCCTCCGAGAGCGTGAACGGCGCGATCTCGAGGCCGTCGTAGCCGAGTCGCGCGGCGTGCTCGCACTGCGCCTCGAGCGGCATCGAACCGAGGACCTCGTTGCAAAGTGACAGTCGCATGGAATCCTGCCCCATGTTCAACCGCGGCGGCCGGGCAGCAGCCCGCGCGCGAAGCTCCCGACCCCGCCCGTCACACGTTGCACCGCCGCCTTGAACGCGGGAACGTAGAGCAGGATCGCGAAGATCGTCACCACCGCGAAGGCGAGGGAGATCGGTCGGGTGAAGAAGGGCGCAAGCGAGCCGTCGGAGAGCACGAGGCCGCGGCGCAGGCTCTTGTCGAGCAGCGGCCCGAGCACGAGGCCGAGCACGAACGGCGCCATCTGGTAGCCACGGCGGCGCAGGAAGAAGGCGCCGATGCCGATCACCAGCATCGCGTAGACGTCGAACAGGCGCGACGCCGAAGCAAACGCGCCGACGGTGCAGAGCAGGAAGATGATGGGCATCAGCACCGTCTTTCGTACCTTCAGGATCACCAGCAGCGGCCGCACGAAGAAGAGGCCGAAGATCAGGATCGTGATCGTGGCGAGCGTCGTCATCGCCACCACCTCGTACATGAAATGCGGGTGCGAGATCATCATCATCGGCCCGGGTTGGATGCCGTGGATGATCATCGCCGCCAGCAGCACCGCCGACGGTGCCGAGCCCGGGATGCCGAGCGCGAGTGCCGGGATCATGTGGCCTGGGATCGACGCCATGTCGCCGGTCTCTGCGGCCATCAGCCCGTCGATCGAGCCCTTGCCGAAGAGGTGCTTCTCCTTGCTCGTCGCCTTCGCCGCCGCATACGACATCCAGGCGCCGGAATCCTCGCCGACGCCCGGCAGCAGACCGGTGAGGACGCCGATGACGCCGGAACGGATGACGGTGCGCCAGTACTGGATCACCTCGCGAAAGCGCGGCAGCACGGAGTCCTTGACGTCGACAAGGCGTTTCTCGACCGGATCGGCGAGCGTCGTCAGCACCTCCGCGAGCCCGAATGCGCCGACCAGCGCCGGGATCAGCGAAAGGCCGCCGGCGAGCTCGCCCCAGCCGAAGGTGAAGCGGTCGTAGGCGTAGATGCCTTCCTGGCCGATCTGCGCCATGAAGAGGCCGAGCGCCCCCATCAGCCAGCCCTTGATCGGGTCGTCGCCGACGATCGAGCCCGACATCGCGACGCCGAAGAGGGCGAGCCAGAAGAACTCGAACGCCCCGAAGGCGAGCGCCACCTCGGCGAGAGACGGCGTGAAGGCCGCCAGGCAGAGCACGCCGAACAGCGTGCCCATGAAGGCGCCCGAGGTGGCGATGCCGATCGCGCGGCCGGCCTCGCCGCGCTGGGCGAGGGCGTAGCCGTCGGCGCACGACGCCGCGTTCGCGGCGGTGCCCGGGATGTTGAGCAGGATCGCGCTGCGAGAGCCGCCGTAGAGCGCGCCGACGTACGAGCAGATGAGGACCAGGATCGCGTTGTTCGGTGGCAGCTTGATGGTGATCGTCGTCAGCAGCGCGATGACGAGCGTGGCCGACAGGCCGGGCAGGATGCCGACGATGATGCCGAGCAGCGCGCCGCCAAGGCCCAGGGCGAGCGACGTGGGGTTGAGGAAGCCGACGAAGGCTTGGCCGTAGTCGGCGAGTCCGGAGAGCATGGCGCTGCGATCAGGGCAGGCGGACCAGGAATGCTTCCTGGAAGATCAGCGTCACCGCGACGGCTGAACCGATGCCCACCACCACCGCGAAGACGGCGTCGCGCATCGAGACGCCACGGCCTTCGGCAGCGCGCTGCGGCGCCTGGAGCAGCAGGATCGAGGCCGACACGTAGAGCGCACTGCCGATCCAGAACGGCAATCCGTGGCCGAGCAGCACCACGGCGTAGGCGACGATCAGGCCGATGACGAGCGCGAGCCTGCGGAGCGCGAGTGCGCTCGTCGCCAGCTGCGGGCCGCGCGCGAACCGGCCGCCGCGGCGCCAGCTGCGCAGCGCCATCAGCCCGCCGAGGAAGGTCAGGACGATGCCGAGCAACCCCGGCAACAGCCCCGGCACCGTGTACGGATTGATGTGCTGTGCCTCGAGGCGGTCCATCCGCAGCGACAGCGCGAGCACGGCGACGCCGAACACGCACCACACGAGCCCGCCGCGCAGCTCGCTCGCCGCGACGGCGCGCTGCTGCTCGGGGGTGAGCTCATCGGGGTCGACGACCTCGGCGCCGGTGGATGCGTTCGTCACGCCGTGTCGCCTCTGTCGCTCAGGGCTTGGTGATGCCGACGGTATCGGGCGAGACCTTGGCCTTGCCGCCGTTGAACAGCAGCCACGCGTTCGCCTGGACCGCCGGGAACACCGCCTTCTGCGCCGCTTCACCGGACGACGGCGCGAACAGCGCGCCGCGGCTGGCTGCGTACTTCTTGATCGACTCGCTGTTCGCGATCTTCTCGGCCCAGATCTTCTCGAGCGTCTTGATCACCTCGTCGGGCACGCCCTTGGGGATGAAGATGCCGAAGTAGTTGGCCGGCGCGCTGAAGCCGGGAACGGTCTGCGACAGCGGCGGGATCGTGCCGTAGCCCTCGAGCTCGAGCGGCTTGTCGCTCACCGTGGCGAGCGGGCGCAGGCGCTTGCCGCGGATCATGTCGGCCTGCTCGACGGCGAGCTGCGTCGTCACCTCGGCCTCGCCGGAGACGGTCGCGACCACGGCCGGATTGCCGCCGTCGTACGTCACGTGACGGTAGGTCACCCCGGTCGCCTTCGAGATCAGCTCCATCGCGTTGTGGCCGGCCGAGGTGACCCCCGCGGTCGCGACCGGAATGCTGTTGGGCTTGGCCTTCATCGCGTCTAGCAACTGTCTGGCGTTCTGGTAGGGCGTCGACGGGTTGACGCCGATGACCTGGATGTTGGCTACGCTGAGAAACAGGTTCCAGTCCTTGATGGGCACGTTGAGCGAGCCGAGCGTCTGGTAGGTGCCGAGATCCTGCGCCGCGCCCGCTGTCCAGGTGTAGCCGTCCCTCGGCGCATCCCAGGCGCTCTTGCTGCCGATCGAGCCCGATGCGCCCGGCTGGTTGACGATGACGATCGTCTGTCCGAGCGCCTTCTCGAGCTCGGCGGCGGTGACGCGTGTGATCTGGTCGGTCGAGCCGCCGGGAGCCCAGGGGACGATCAGGTTGATCGGCCGCGTGGGCTTCCAGTTCTGCGCCAGGGCGCCGGACGAGAGTCCGGCGAGGGCAAGCAGCGTGGCGGTGGCGATCGCGGCACGACGGGTCGGGATGCGGATGGTCATGTTGTCTCCTTCATAAACGAATCGGTTCGGGTGGTGAACGGGGATCAGGCGGCGACGTAGCGGTCGATCACGTCGCACATGTGCTCGACGCGCTTCTTGCGCGCCGCGGCGAGCAGCAGGTCGCGGCCGAAGATGGCACCGAGCGTATGGTGATTCGACAGGTAGAAATAAGCCAGCGCTGCGATCGAGATGTACAGCTGCATCGCGTCGATGCCGGTGCGCACGCTGCCGTCGCGCACGCCGCGTTCGAGCACCGATGCGAGCACCTCGATCAGCGGCGAGTTCATCTGCCGGATCCGCTGCGAACCCCTCAGGTGGGTCGCGTGGTGCATGTTCTCGCTGTTGAGGAGCGCCAGGAACTCCGGGTGGGCGAGGTAGTGCTGCCACGTGAAGACGACGAGCGAGCGGATCGCGTCGCGCGGCGGCGCCGATTCAAGGTGCAGGGTGCGCTCGGCGTCGCGGATGTCGGCGTAGGTCTGCTCGAGGACGGCGAGGAACAGCCGGTCCTTTGCCTCGAAATAGTAGTAGAGGAGCTTCTTGTTGACGCCGGCGCGCTCGGCGATCGCGTCGATGCGGGCGCCGCCGAAGCCGTTGGCGGCGAATTCGCCCATCGCCGCGCGCAGGATCTGCTGCCGCGTGCGGTCGGAATCGCGCGAGCGGGGAGGCTCGACGAGCGACACGACGGAGGCGGCAGCGGAGCGCGGCATGGCGACGATAATTCACCAAACGGTGAATTACGGCATCGGGGGTAACCCCGAATCGGACGAGGCACACTTCGGCAATGACCCATCGACCACCTCCTGTCGCCGCGCGTCCGGCCGGTCACGCACTCGTCGAGGCGCTTGTTGCGCAGGGCATCGACACCGTGTTCGGCGTGCCCGGAGAGAGCTACCTCGCCGCGCTCGACGGCTTCCACGCCCACCGCGAGCGCATCCGCTTCGTCGTCTGCCGTCACGAGGGCGGCGCCAGCTTCATGGCCGAAGCGCAAGGCAAGCTCACCGGACGGCCGGGCGTCTGCTTCGTGACGCGGGGACCGGGCGCGAGCAACGCCGCGATCGGCCTGCACACGGCGTTCCAGGATTCGACGCCGATGCTGCTGCTGGTCGGGCAGGTCGCGTCGGACCAGCGTGACCGCGAGGCCTTCCAGGAGGTCGACTACCGGCAGATGTTCGGCCCGGGCACGCTCGGCTTCGCCAAGTGGGTCGGCGAGGTGCAGAGCGCCGACCGGCTGCCGGAGTACGTGGCGCACGCGTTCCGCGTGGCCATGCAGGGCCGGCCGGGGCCGGTCGTGCTGGCGCTGCCGGAAGACATGCTGAGCGCGCCGACGAGCGCTGCGATCGTGCCGCGTGTCGAGCCGGCCGAATCGGCGCCGACCGCTGCGTCGCTGGCGGCGATTCGCTCCGAGTTGCTCGCCGCGAAACGACCGCTCGTGATCGCGGGCGGGAGCGGATGGAACGCGTCGGCATGCACCGCGCTGCAGCGCTTCGCCGAACGGTGGCGACTCCCGGCGGCCTGCGCCTTCCGCTACCAGGACTTGTTCGACAACCACCACGACCGCTACGCCGGCGACCTCGGCACCGGCACGCCACCGGCACTCGCCGCACGGGTGAAGGACGCCGACCTGATCGTCGCCATCGGCGCGAGGCTCGGCGAAATGACGACCGCCGGCTATTCACTGCTCGCGGCGCCCGAGCCGAAGCAGCGCCTGGTCCACATCCACACCGGCGCCGAGGAGGTTGGCCGGGTGTACGCGCCCGACGTCGGCATCGTCTCGTCGATGCCGGCCGCGGCCGATGCCCTCGCCGGGATCGAACCGCCAGCGTCCATCGCGTGGGACGCGTGGAGCGAGGCGATCCGCGACGAGGCCGTCCGCAACCGGGTGTCGAAGGGTGTCGAGCCGATGGACCTCGCCGAGGTCGTTCGCACCATCGACCGGCATGTCGGCGCCGACACGGTCTTCGCCAACGGCGCCGGCAACGCCACCGGATGGCTGCACCGCTTCCACGCCTATGCCGGATTGCAGCACGCCGGCAAGACGCAACTCGCGCCGTCGGCGGGGGCGATGGGCTATGGACTGCCGGCCGCCGTCGCCTCGTCGCTGCTCGATCCGTCTCGGGCCGCGGTCTGCTTCACCGGCGACGGCGACTTCCTCATGACCTCGCCCGAGATGGCGACCGCCATCGCGTCCGGCGCAGGAAAGCAGGCGCCCTTGATCGCGATCGTCGTCGACAACGCCAGCTACGGGACGATACGCATGCACCAGGAGCGCGAGTTCCCCGGACGGGTCGAGGGCAGCGACCTCGTCAACCCCGACTTCGGCGCGCTCGCGCGCGCCTTCGGCTGGCATGCGGGCGATCGCATCGACCGGACCGGCGACGTCGAGCCGGCGCTCGTCGCTGCGCTTGCCGCGAAACGACCGGCGCTGCTGCACCTGAAGCTGCCGACCGACGTCATCACCAGCCGCACGACGATCACGGCGATCCGCGCCGCCGCGGCAGCAAAGGAAGGTCGCACGTGAGCAACGCGATGCCCGCCAACGCCCATTCCACCTGCGACCTCTGCGATGCGCACAAGGCCGGCATCGGTCGCACGCTTTTCGTGCTGCCGCCGGTGTTCACCGAGTACGGCGGTTTGACGCACTTTCGCGGTGTCGTGTCGACCGTCAAGTGCTTCGAGGACAACTCGCTCGTCAAGTCGGCGCTCGACGAGCCCGGCGACGGCCGCGTCCTCGTCGTCGACGGTGGCGGCTCGGTACGCCGCGCACTCGTTGGCGGCAACGTCGCCGCTGCGGCCGCTCGAAACGGCTGGGCCGGGATCGTCGTCGACGGCGCCGTGCGCGATTCGGCCGAACTCGCCGCCACGCCGATCGGGATTCGGGCGCTCGCCTTGCTGCCGCTGCCCACCGACAAGCGCAACGTCGGCGAGCGCGACGTGCCGGTGCAGGTTCAGGGGGTGTGGATCCGGCCCGGCGACACCGTGTGCGCCGATGCCGACGGCATGGTCGTCCTGCCGGGCTCGGGCGGCTAGGGTCTCACGACCTCGAGCAGCCGGTCGAGCCCGCCGACGTCGATCGCGATCGACGCCGCCGCTCGAACCTTCGGCTTCGCATGAAAGGCGACCGAGAGGCCCGCCGCGGCCATCATCGACAGGTCGTTGGCGCCGTCGCCGACGGCGATCGCCAGGCTCGGTTCACAACCGACCGCAGCGCACGTCTCGAGCAGCGCCTTGCGCTTCTCGGCGCCGTCGCAGATGTCGCCCCAGGGCTGTTCGACGAGCCGACCGGTGAGGCGGTCGTCGGCGATCTCCAGCACGTTGCTCCGGGAACGGTCGATGCCGAGCCGTGCGACGACACGATCGGAGAAGAACCTGAATCCGCCGGAGACCAGCAGCGTCGTCAGGCCGGCCGAGCGACAGGCGCCCAGCAACACCTCGGCGCCGTCGGTGAGCCGCAAGCGCTCGTCGTACACGCGTTGCAGGACCGACGCAGGCGTTCCCGCGAGCAGACCGACCCGTCGCCTGAGGCTCTCCTTGTACTCGGCGATCTCGCCGCGCATCGCCGCCGCGGTGATCGCCGCCACCTCAGGGCCCTTGCCGGTCATCGCCGCGATCTCGTCGACGCATTCGATCGTGATGAGCGTCGAATCCATGTCGAACGCTGCGACGCGGAAGCCGGCGAGGCGCAGCGGCAGGTCGAGGTCGGCGCGGATGCCGAGGCCCCCGTGCACGATCAGTTCGCTCATGCCGGCTCCGTCGCCTTCGGCGCGCCGAGCGCCTTCAGCACATCGCGCACGTTCTGGACCCGTTCCTTCACCGTCGCGGCGGTGCGCTCGATGCGCAGCCGCTCGTTGCCGACCAGCTTCACGTCTCGCCGCCGCTGCACGAGCTCGATGATCCGGATCGCCTCGAACGGCGGATTCGGCTTGAACGTCACCACCGTCGCCTGTTCGGCGGCGTCGATCCTGATGACGCCGTAGGGCTTGGCGATCACACGCAGGCGGTGCACGTCGAACAGCGTCTGCCCCTGCGGCGGCAGCTTGCCGAAGCGGTCGGTGATTTCCTCGAGCAGGGCGTCGATCTGCTCGGGGCGATCGGCGGTGGCCAGGCGCTTGTAGAGCGACAGCCGCGTGTGCACGTCGCCGCAATAGGTGTCCGGGAGGAGGGCCGGCGCGTGCAGGTTGATTTCGGTGGCGATGGAGAGCGGCGACAGCAGGTCGGGCTCACGACCGGACTTCAGCGAGCGAACCGCCTCGGCCAGCATGTCGTTGTAGAGCTGGAAGCCGACCTCCATCATGTTGCCGCTCTGGTTGTCGCCGAGCACCTCGCCGGCGCCGCGGATCTCGAGGTCGTGCATCGCCAGGTAGAAGCCGGAGCCGAGCTCCTCCATCTGCTGGATCGCCTCGAGCCGCAGCGCCGCCTGCTTGGGCAGCCCTTCGATGTCGGGCACGAGCAGGTAGGCATAGGCCTGGTGGTGCGATCGGCCGACACGGCCGCGCAGCTGGTGCAGCTGGGCGAGGCCGAACGTGTCGGCACGGCTGATGACGATGGTGTTCGCGCTCGGCACGTCGATGCCGGTCTCGATGATGGTCGAGCACAGCAGCACGTTGTGGCGTTGCGCCACGAAGTCGCGCATCACCCGCTCGAGTTCGCGCTCCGGCATCTGCCCGTGCGCGACGGCGATGCGCGCTTCGGGGATCAGCGCCTGCAGCGTCTCGCGGCGATGCTCGATCGTCCGCACGTCGTTGTGCAGGAAGTAGACCTGGCCACCGCGCTTGAGCTCGCGCAGCACCGCCTCGCGGATCGTGCCCGAGCCCTCGTTGCGGACGAAGGTCTTGATCGCCAGGCGCCGCTCCGGCGCGGTGGCGATCACCGACAGGTCGCGCAGTCCCTCGAGCGCCATGCCCAGCGTGCGCGGGATCGGCGTGGCGGTCAGCGTGAGCACGTCGACCTCGGCGCGCAGCGCCTTGATCTGCTCCTTCTGGCGAACGCCGAAACGGTGCTCCTCGTCGATCACGAGCAGGCCGAGGCGGGCGAACTTCACGTCGGCCGAGAGCAGCTTGTGCGTGCCGACAACGATGTCGACCGTGCCGTCGGCGAGGCCGGCCAGCGCAGCCTTCACTTCCTTGGGCGAGCGGAAGCGCGACAGCTCGGCGACCTTGATCGGCCACTTGCCGAAGCGGTCGGCGATGTTCTGGTAGTGCTGCTCGGCGAGCAGCGTCGTCGGCGCGAGGATGGCGACCTGCTTGCCGCCGTTGACGGCGACGAACGCGGCGCGCAGTGCGACCTCGGTCTTGCCGAAGCCGACGTCGCCGCAGACGAGGCGGTCCATCGGCTGCGGCGAGATCATGTCCTGCACGACGGCGTGGATCGCGGCGTGCTGGTCCGGCGTCTCCTCGAAGCCGAAGCTCGCGGCGAAGGCTTCGTAGTCGTGCGCCTGGAAGCGGAACGCGTAGCCCTCGCGCGCGGCGCGGCGGGCGTAGATGGCGAGCAGCTCGGCGGCGGTGTCGCGCACCTGCTCGGCGGCCCTGCGACGCGCCTTCTCCCACTGGCCCGAGCCGAGCCGGTGCAGCGGCGCCTCATCGGCGCTCACGCCGGTGTAGCGGGCGATCAGGTGCAGCTGCGAGACCGGGACGTAGAGCGTCGCCTTCTCGGCGTACTCCAGGTGCAGGAACTCGCTCGGCTCCTCGGCCGGATCCGATGCGCCGCCGAGCGAGATCGAGGTCAGGCCGCGGTAGCGGCCGATGCCATGGTTGACGTGCACGACCGGATCGCCGATCTTCAGCTCCGACAGGTCCTTAATCAGCGCCTCGACGTCGCTCGTCGCCTGCTGGCGCTTGCGCCGTCGTGCGGCCGGTGTCGCCGCGAACAGCTCGGTCTCGGTGACGAACTCGATGCCGGGCGCTCCGGATTCGTCGGCGGCGACCGCGAAGCCCTCGGCCAGCGGTGCGACGGCGATCGAGAGGTGTTCGGCGCCGGCCTCGAAGTCGGCCAGCGTCGTCACGGTCGGCGGCTCGATGCGGCTGTCTCGCAGCAGCTCGAGCAGGGTCTCGCGGCGCCCTTCGCTTTCGGCGACGATGAGCACCCGGTTCGGCGTGGCGGCGACGTGCGCCTTCAGTCGGGCGAGCGGCTCGGGCGCACCACGCTCGGCGGACAGGTCGGGCAGGGCGGTCGCCCACGGCGTTCCGGTCGCCGCGCCGCGCAGGGCCAGCACCGCGTGGTCGCCCGCGCGTGCGAAGAACGCCTCGGGCTTCTGGAACAGCGCCTCGGGCGGCAGCAGGGGCCGCTCGGGGTCGTGCTGGAGGAAGCGGTGGCGCTCGCGGGTGTCGGTCCAGAAGCGCTGCAGCGCCTCGTCGACCTCGCCGTGCAGGACGATGCCGGCGGCAGACCCGAGGTGGTCGAAGACGGTGGCGGTGTCGTCGAAGAAGAGTGGCAGGTAGTACTCGATGCCGGCGCTGGCGATGCCGACACCGATGTCCTTGTAGACGCGCGCCTTGGTCGGATCGCCCTCGATGCGCTCGCGCCAGCGCGACCGGAAGGCCGTTCGTGCTGCCTCGTCCATCGGAAACTCGCGACCCGGCAGCAGGCGGACCTCGCGCACCGGATAGAGGCTGCGTTGCGTGTCGGGGTCGAAGGTGCGGATCGAATCGATCTCATCGCCGAACAGGTCGACGCGGTAGGGCACGAGCGAGCCCATCGGGAAGAGGTCGATCAGGCCACCGCGCACCGCGTACTCCCCGGGCGAGACGACCTGGCTCACGTGCTCGTATCCGGCGAGCGTGAGCTGCGCCTTGAGCGACGCCTCGTCAAGTCTCTGCTTGGCCGTGAACGAGAACGTGTAGGCAGCGAGGAAGCTGGGTGGCGCCAGTCTCACCAGCGCCGTCGATGCCGCCATCAGCACGACATCGACCTCGCTGCGACCGACCGCGGCGAGCGTGGCGAGCCGCTCGGAGACGAGGTCCTGGTGCGGCGAGAAGGTGTCGTACGGCAGCGTCTCCCAGTCCGGGAAGACGGCGATGCGCAACGCGGGGGCAAAGAACGAGAGCTCGCCGGCGAGTCGCTGCGCATCGGCCGGCTCGGCGGTGCAGATCGCGAGCGGCGCCCGCACCCCTGCCGCGACGCGCGCCGCCGCATGGCGGGCGAGCAGCGGGGCGTCGGCGGAGCCGGGAGGGCGCGGCAGCGTGAAACGCTTGCCGGATGCGAGGTCGGGAACGCGCATGAATGAGGGCCCGGCGATTATCCTTCCCGGCCCCGACCCGCGCTCGAGCATGGCCACGCCCAGCCCCCACTCCTCGATTCCAGTGCCCGCGACCGTCGCACCGATCCACGCGATCGTGCCCTGCGCGGGCAGCGGCTCCCGCGCTGGCGCGACCTTGCCGAAGCAGTACGTGCAGCTCGATGGCCGCCCGGTCGTGGCGCACACCCTCGCTGCGCTCGGCGCCGTCTCGCGGCTGGCCCGCCTGCTGGTCGTGGTCGCGAAGGACGACGACGCGTTCGAGCAGCACGTCGGCGCCGTGACGGCATCGCACGTCGCGGTCGCTCGGGTGGGTGGGGCGACCCGCGCTGCCAGCGTCGCCGCGGGCATCGTCGAGCTGTCGCGGCTCGGCGCCCGGCCCGACGACTGGGTGCTGGTGCACGATGCCGCGCGCTGCCTCGTTCGCGTCGAATGGATCGACGCACTGATCGACGCCTGCGGCGCGGACCCGGTCGGCGGCCTCCTGGCGATGCCGGTCGCCGACACGCTCAAGCGCGAGTCGCACGGTCGGTCCGTGGCGACGATTCCGCGCGAGGGTGTGTGGCAGGCGCAGACGCCGCAGATGTTTCGCCTGGGCATCCTCGCCCGTGGCCTCGCCGACGCTGGCGCCGGCGCGACCGACGAGTCGAGTGCGGTGGAGGCGCTCGGCCTGTCGCCTCGGCTCGTGCCCGGCTCGGCCGAGAACTGGAAGCTCACGCACGCCGCCGACTTCGCGATCGCCGAGGCGATCCTGAAGCGGCGTCGCGGCGCATGAGCGCGCGGACAACCGCATGAAGCCGCGCGGCCCGATCTGGCGCGTCGGGGAGGGCTGGGACACACACGCACTGGTCGTCGGCCGCAGGCTCGTGCTCGGCGGCGTCGAGATCGTGCACACGCACGGCCTCATGGGCCACTCCGACGCCGACGTGCTCTGCCACGCCGTCACCGACGCCCTCTTCGGCGCCGCCGCGCTCGGCGACATCGGGCATCACTTCCCCGATACCGACGCGCGCTACCAGGGCGCCGACTCGCTGGCGCTGCTCGCGGAAGCCGGGCGGCGGGTCGCGCTCGCCGGATGGCACGTCGGCAATGTCGACGCGACGGTGATCGCGCAGGCGCCGCGGCTCGGGTCTCACATCGCGGCGATGCGACAGCGGGTCGCGGCGGCGCTCGCCGTCGAGATCGACCATGTCAGCGTGAAGGCGAAGACGGCGGAGAAGATGGGCCCGGTGGGCCGCGGTGAATCGATCGAGGCACGGGCCGTCTGCATGTTGTGGCGTTAGCATCGGCCGAACGATTCAGGAGCTCGATTCCATGGCCCGCGACGACGACGATTCCAAGCCCGACACGACCCCGCCGAAAGAAGAGGGCAGCCTCAGCGAGAAGCTGGCATTCAAGTCGCGCTTCGTGCTCGTCTTCGGCGAGATCGACCACCGCATGGCGCAGTCGACCTGCCAGCGGCTGATCGCGCTGGCCGAGGAGTCCGATGCGGCGATCAACGTCGTCGTGTCGTCGCCCGGCGGCCACGTCGAATCGGGCGACGCGATCCACGACATGGTGCGCTTCATCCGCGCCCCGGTGACGATGATCGGCACCGGCTGGGTGGCGAGCGCCGGAACGCACATCTACCTCGCCGCGCCGAAGGAGCGCCGTGTCTGCCTTCCCAACACGCGTTTCATGATCCACCAGCCGGCGGGCGGCGCAGGCGGCCCGGCGACCGACATCGCGATCCAGGCCAAGGAGATCCTGCGCACCCGCGAGCGGATCGCCCGCGTCATCGTCCGCGAGACCGGCAAGACCTACGAGAAGGTCATCGCCGACATGGAGCGCGACTTCTGGATGAATGCGGAAGAGGCCATCGCCTACGGCGTCGTGTCGCGCGTCGTCGAGACGCACCGCGATCTCGCCTGAACCCATGACGAAGACCGTCGGCACGCAGACACGCGAGGCGTTCGTCTTCGATCCGACGGAGGCGTGGCGGGCGGGCCGGCGACTCGACCGTTCAGGCCTTTCGTGCGCGACGGCTCATCCGCGCGGCGTGTGGAAGGCTTCTCACGCCGTGTTCAACGCCATGGACGACGACCGTTCGCTGGCGCAGGCGCAGCGGGTCGCGCAGTCGCCCAAAGGCTGAGTGGTCATTCGGCAGCGACCCGAGGCGCATGACGGACGCTGCACCCGACGACCTGCTGGATTTGCTGCGCCGCTTCGAGCGCGAACGGGTGGAGTACGTGCTCGTGGGCGGCCACGCTGTCCGGTTGAACGGCTTTGTTCGCAACACGGAGGACATCGACGTGCTTCTGCCATCGTCTCGAGAGAACGGAGCCCGCGTCATCCGTGCGTTGGCCTTCCTCGAGTCGAGCCACGAGTTGCGGGCGGAGTGGTTCGAACAGCAGGAGGGCGAGCCGGAGAACATACGCGTCGCCGACGACGTTCTGATCGACCTGCTCTTCGCCGCGAACGGGCAGACCTACGAGAGCTTGAGAGACCACGTCCGACTCGTCGACGTCGACGGGGTGACCATCCGTGTTCTCGACATCGACGGGCTGCTCAAGACCAAGACCGAATATCGCGACAAGGACCGGATTGACCGGGCGGCGCTGCTGCGCCTGAAGCATCGTCTCGGCTGATCCGCGCCTCAGCCGCGCTTCAGCCTCACGTGCGCGAGCAGCCCGCCGTCGCCGGCGTTGCTGACCTCGAACGCGCCACCCATCCGCTGCACCGCCTTGTCGACGATCGCCAGGCCGAGGCCGGCGCCCGTCGCCGCGGTGCGGGCGGCGTCGCCGCGGAAGAACGGCGTGGTCAGCTGGTCGAGCTTCTTCGGGTCGACGCCCTGGCCGTGGTCTCTCACGGTGACGATGACCCACGGCCCTGTCCGCGCGAAGGTGACGACGACGCGGGCGATGCCGGTGTCGGTCGAGCGCCCGTAGCGGCGCGCGTTCTCGAACAGGTTCTGCAGCACGCGGCCGAGTTCGACGTCGTCGGCGAGCACGCTGACGTCGGGCGCCACCTTCGACTGGATCCGGATCTGGCTCGTGTCGCGAAACGCCGCGGCCTCGCGATCGACGGTGGCCGCCACGTTCACGGGCACGAGCTTGACCTCGCCAGGCCGCGCGTAGTCCATGAACTTGTCGATGATGGCGTCGAGCTGGTCGATGTCGAGCGCCATGTTGGCCTTGGCCTCCTCGTCCTTCACGCTCATCTCGGCCTCGAGCCGCAGGCGCGACAGCGGCGTGCGCAGGTCGTGCGAGATGCCGGCGAGCATCACCGCGCGGTCCTGCTCGACCTTGGCGAGCTCGCGCGCCATCCGGTTGAAGCCCATGTTGACCTGGCGGATCTCGCTCGTCATCGTCGTCTCGTCCAGGCGTGAGTCGTACTCGCCTTCCCGGATTCGGCTGGCGGCGAAGGAGAGATCCTGCAGCGGCCGGTTGATGAGTCGTGCGATGCCCGCGGAGCCGAGGATGGTGGCGAGGAAGGCGATCGAGACCCACAGCAGGATCGTGCTGGTCGACATCGGGCCGACCCGCGCCGGATCGGCCTTGAGCCAGTAGGCGTCGCGGGCGATCGAGAAGCCGATCCAGAGGCCGGGCGCACCGTTCATCGAGCTCGCGACGACGGTGTCGGGGCCGAGCTGGTCACGCAGCTCGCGCTCGATCACGCGCTGGAAGCGGTCGATCTCGAACGGCTCCCACGTGTCGGCTGGCTCGCGCGGCGTGAGCTTGACGGCCTCGAGCGTCGACACGCTCTTGATGATGGCGATGCGGTTGATGCCGTCGGTGCCGAGCAGGGCCGCTCGGGCGATGTTGACGAGACTGGCGATCTGCTGCGCCGCCTGCACGGCGCGCGGCTCGAACTCGAGTGCCCGGAACGTCTGCACCCACGCGAACACGCCGCCAGCGAGCAGCAGCGCAAGCAGGAAGAAGGTGCGCCAGAACAGGCTGAGCGCGACGAACTTGCGCGGCGGCTTCTTGGCCGCGAGGCGTTCGGAGAGCGGGCGCGAACCGGAACGTCGCGCGGACTTCGTAGCCAAGTCAGGCTGTGCCGTCGTCTGGGACGAACACGTAGCCGACGCCCCAGACCGTCTGGATGTAGCGCGGCTGCGCCGGGTCGGGCTCGATCATCTTTCTCAGGCGCGAGATCTGCACGTCGAGGCTGCGGTCGAACGGCTCGAACTCGCGACCGCGGGCGAGCTGTGCCAGCTTGTCGCGGCTGAGCGGCTGGCGCGGATGGCGGACCAACGCCTTCAGCATGGAGAACTCGCCGGTCGTGAGCGGAATCTGCTCGCCGTCCTTGGCAAGGCGGCGCAGCGCCAGGTCGAACACGAACGGCCCGAAGGCGACGGTCTGCGCGTCGAGCGCCGGCGCACCGGGCGCCTCGACCGTCGGCCGACGGCGCAGCACGGCGTGGATGCGGGCGAGCAGCTCGCGCGGGTTGAACGGCTTGGGCAGGTAGTCGTCGGCGCCGACCTCGAGGCCAACGATGCGGTCGACATCCTCGACCTTGGCGGTGAGCATGATGATGGGCGTCAGGTCCTTGGCGGCACGCAGGCGCCTGCAGATCGACAGGCCGTCCTCGCCGGGCAGCATCAGGTCGAGGACGATGAGGTGCACGGTCTCGCGGGTCAGCAGGCGGTTGAGCGCCTTCGAGTCCTCGGCGAGCAGGACCTCGAAGCCTTCCTGCGTCAGGTAGCGGCGCAGCAGGTCTCGGATGCGGGCATCATCGTCGACGACGACGATGCGGTCCGGGCGGGTGCTTCTCTCGGACGTGCTCATCGCGAATGTCCCTCGATCTTCATTTGTAACAATGGCGATTCTGCGCGGCTTTGCCGGGTGCTTCCCGCAGGTTTGACGCATCGTTACAACCCGGCGCGAGCCGTATTTCACGTCGTGCAGCACGTCGCGTTGCGATTCCGAACATGACCTTCAAGACCTCGATCCACCGCCTTGCGTTCACCGCGATCGCCTTCGCCGGTTTCGCCGCAACCTCGCCGGTTCGCGCCGACGCGCCGCCGCCTTCAGGCGTCCTGTCGCTGTCGGCGAGCGCCAGTGTCGACGTCGCCAAGGACCTCCTGGCCCTCACGTTCTCCGCGAGCCGCGACGGCGCCGATGCCAACGCCGTGCAGGCGCAGCTGAAGACCGCGCTCGACGCCGCGCTCGCCGAGGCGAAGAAGGTGGCGAAGCCGGGCCAGGTCGACGTGTCGACCGGCAACTTCCAGCTCTTCCCACGCACGGCTCCGAAGGGCGGCATCGCCGGCTGGCAGGGCAGCGCCGAGCTGGTCGTCGAGGGACGCGACATCGCCGCCATCGGCCAGCTGGTGGGTCGCATCACGACGATGACCGTCTCGCGCGTGTCGACTCGGCTGTCGCGCGAGGCCGGACAGCAGGTCGAGGGTGCCGTCGCGGCCAACGCGATCGCGCGCTACCGCACCAAGGCAGCCGACTATGCGAAACGGTTCGGCTATGCCACGGTGATGATCCGCGAGGTGAACGTGCAGACCAGCGAAAGCGGTCCGGGTCCGATGCCGATGATGCGCATGCAGGCGTCTGCGTCGTCGATGTCGGGCGAGCCGCTCGCCGTCGAGGCGGGCAAGGCGACCGTCACCGCGACGGTGAGCGGCACGGTTCAGATGAAATGAGCGGCGGCGACGCCGAGCCGCGCCTCGAACGCGTGCGCTGCCTCGGCCCCCGCGGCTTTCGCAGCGTCGCGTACTGGGAGTGGGGCGACGCCGCGAACCCGCGGGTCGTCGTCTGCGTGCACGGTGTCTCCCGCCAGGGGCGCGACTTCGACGCGCTGGCTCGATCGCTCCACGGCGACTTTCGCGTCGTCTGCCCAGACGTCGCCGGGCGCGGCGAGTCCGATCGCCTCGGCGATCCGACGCTCTACACGATCGCCACCTACGCCGCCGACCTGGCGACGCTGCTGGCGCGCGTTCGCGCCGATCACGTGTCGTGGGTCGGAACGTCGATGGGTGGACTGATCGGGATGGCGCTCGCGGCCATGCCGGGAACGCCGATCGAGCGGCTGGTGCTGAACGACGTCGGCCCGTCGATCGACGCTGCGGGCATCGCCCGCATCGCCGGCTACCTCGGCGCCGACCTCTCTTGGGCGACCGAGGACGAAGCTGCCGACTACCTGCTGACGATCTCGCGCGGATTCGGCCCGCACACGCGCGACGAGTGGCTCGCCCTGACGCGGCCGATGCTGCGTCGCGACGGCGAACGCCAACGCTTGCACTACGACCCGGCGATCGGCGTCGCCCTGCGCGGCATCGACACGGCCGCGGCCGCCGCCGGCGAACGAATGGCGTGGGCTGCGTTCGACGCCATCCGCTGCCCGACGCTCGTGCTGCGCGGCGCCGAATCCGACGTGCTTTCGCACGCCACCGCCGAAGCGATGGCCAGGCGAGGGCCGAAACCGCGCGTGCACACCTTCGATGGCGTCGGCCATGCGCCGACGCTGGTTCGCCCGGAACAGATCGCCGTGGTTCGGGAGTTCCTGGCCCCGACATGAACACCCTGCCGGCGCTGGGCGACGCGGCCGAGAGCCCGATCGTCCACGCGCTGCGCCTCGACGACGCTGGCGCTGGCGACGTCGCCTCACGGGCCCGCGCGCTCGCGGCGCCGCTCGTCGTGGGCCAGGTGCTGACGACCGGCGAGCCGATGCTCGCCCACGCCGACGGCACCGCGGCGATCCTCGAATCGATCGGCGCGGCGCCGGAGCTGTGCGCTTCCGCATGGCTGCTGCACGCCGCCGATCGCCTCGGTGACCCCGACGCGGTGATCTCGGCGTCGTTCGGCGACTCGCTGGCGGCACTCGTCGCCAGCACCCGCAAGCTCGGCGACCTGCAGCGC
>JBBSPY010000028.1:0-20903 GCA_038258415.1 Burkholderiales bacterium | reverse complement strand
TCCTCGCCGATCGCGCACATCTGCAGCACCATGACCGGGAACACGCCGGTCGCCTGCATGGAGGTCGTGAGGGCGGAGCCGGTCGAGACATCCTTCTGGATCTTTTCGGTCGCCTCGGCGAAGACGGCGTTGCCCGAGGCGCCGCCGACCGAATCGAGTGCCTCGACCAGCGGCACCCCAGCAGCGAACATGGTCGAGAGCGTGCGCGTCCAGCGGGCGACCGACGACTTGTAGATCAGACTGCCAAACACCGGGATGCGGAGCAGGAGGCGATCCATCGCCTTCTGCATCCTGATCGAGCGCTTCCACGACTGCAGGAAGAAATAGATCCCGCCGCCCAGCACGCCGAAGATCAGCCACCAGTACGCCACGAAGAACTTCGACAGCGCGATCACGACGAGCGTCGGCGCGGGCAGGTCCGCGCCGAACGATTTGAACACGTCCTCGAACGACGGGATGACGAAGATCATGATGATCGTCAGCACGATGAAGGCGACGGTGATGACCGCGACCGGATAGATCAAGGCCGACTTGATCTTGTTCTTGATCGCCATCGTCTTCTCTTGGTACATCGCGAGACGATCGAGAAGCGTTTCGAGAATACCGCCGGCTTCACCGGCCTCGACGAGGTTGCAGTAGAGCGCGTCGAAGTAGAGCGGGTGCTTGCGGAAGGCGGCCGAGAGCGACGTGCCGGTCTCGACATCGGAGCGGATGTCGGTGAGCAGGCGCGTGAGCCTTGGATTGGTCGAGCCGCGGGCGACGATGTCGAACGACTGGATCAGCGGCACGCCGGCGCGCATCATGACCGAGAGCTGGCGAGTGAAGACGGCGATGTCCTTCTGTTTGATCGCCCGGCCGCCGGACATCCGGCGCTTCTTCACCTTGTTGACCATCACGCCCTGGCGGCGCAGGCTGGCGCTCACCATGGCCTCGCCTCCGGCGCGCATCTCGCCGCGAACGGGCTTGCCGTTCTTGTCCTTGCCTTCCCATTCGAAGACGATGTCCTTGACGCGCTGTTTCGCTGCCAGTGCCGAGGTCGCCATGGATGCTCCGGGTTTCTCTATTCGTTGGTCACCGAGATGACCTCTTCGAGTGTGGTCAAGCCGGCGCGAACCTTCAGCAGGCCCGACTGGCGCAGGTCTCGCACACCTTCACGCTGCGCCTGCTCGGCGATCTGCATGGAGGAGCCCGATCCCAGGATGATCTTCTGGATGTCGTCGGTGATCGGCATCACCTGGTAAATGCCGACACGGCCCTTGTAACCGTTGTTGCACATCGAACAGCCGACGGCACGATACGGCTTCCAGTTGCCGTCGAGATCCTCTGCCTTGAAGCCGGCCTTGAGCATCGCCTCGCGAGGATAGTCGGCCAGGGCCTTGCAGTTCTCGCACAGCTTTCTCGCCAGGCGCTGGGCCGTGATGAGCAGCACGCTGGCGGCGATGTTGAACGACGCGACGCCCATGTTCGACAACCGCGTGAGCGTCGTCGGCGCGTCGTTGGTGTGCAGCGTCGACATGACCATGTGGCCCGTCTGCGCCGCCTTCAGCGCGATGTCCGCCGTCTCGAGGTCGCGGATCTCGCCGACCATGATGATGTCCGGATCCTGCCGCAGGAATGACTTCAGCGCCACGGCGAAGGTGAGCCCGGCGCGGTCGTTGACGTTGACCTGGTTGATGCCCGGCAGGTTGATTTCCGCAGGGTCCTCGACCGTCGCGATGTTGACGCCGGGCTGGTTGAGGATGTTGAGGCACGTGTAGAGCGACACCGTCTTGCCGCTGCCGGTCGGGCCGGTGACGAGCACCATGCCGTACGGGCGCTGGATCGCCTTCATGAGGCGGTCCTTCTCGATCTTCTCGTAGCCGAGTGCCTCGATGCCGAGCTTCGCGGACGACGAGTCGAGGATCCGCACGACGATCTTCTCGCCGAACAGCGTCGGCAGCGTCGAGACACGGAAGTCGATCGACTTGGCGCCGAACTTCAGCTTCATCCGGCCGTCCTGGGGGACGCGCTTCTCGGCGATGTCCAACCGCGAGATGACCTTGATTCGCGCCGAGAGCTTGTCCTTGATGGCCAACGGCGGCTGGGTCACCTCGCGCAACTCGCCGTCGACGCGAAAGCGGACGCGGTAGTGGTACTCGTAGGGTTCGAAATGGAGGTCGGACGCGCGCAGGTTGATCGCGTCGATCAGCATCTTCTGCAGGAAGCGGACGACCGGGGCGTCCTCGACCTCGCTCGACGCCTCCTGCTCGGCCGGGGCGGTGACGTCGTCGGTGACGTCGAAGTCGAAGTCGCCCGACGACAGCGCCTCCATCGTCTCGCTCGCACTCGCGCCATTGCTCTCGAGAACCTTGGCGAGCTTGTCGTGCTCGACGATGACCCACTCGGGCGAGAGCTGCGTGGCGAACTTGATCCGCTCGGCGGCTTCCTGGTCGGTGGGATCGGCACCGCCTATGAAGATCCGGTTGCCTCGCTTGCCGAGTACGACGATCTGGTACTGCGCCGCCAGCTTGTTGTCGATGACGTTCTTCGGCAGCTTCTGCACGTCGATCGCGTTGAGGTCGAGCAGCGGCAGCGCCAGTGCGCTGGCGAGCGTGTGCGCGAGGTCGGTCGGCGACACGGCGCCGGCGGCGATGACCGAGGAGACGAAGCTTGCGCGCTTATCACGCGACGAGCGGACGAGCTCCTCGGCCGTCTTGCCGTTGAGCTTGCCGGCGTGGACGAGCACCCTCGCCACGCCGGAGAGGGCCGAATGCGGGGCTTCTGCGAGGGTGTCCAACCGGGAGGCGCTCTCGTCGGCAAAGGTAACAGCCGATGATCGTCGATCTGTCTTGGGCTGTAAACGAAGCTGCGCGAGGGTAGCGGCAACACTTCACGCCGCATCCGGGGAGCCGGAACTGGTCGGGGTGAGAGGATTCGAACCTCCGGCCTCTACGTCCCGAACGTAGCGCTCTACCAGGCTAAGCTACACCCCGATGTTGCGGCGCGATGCCGCTCGATCTTGTCTTTTCGCCCCGACGCTCAACCGCTTTTCGTCAGGACGACCGCTCGACGGATCGAACCGATAAGTCTAGCAGAGCGTCACGAAAAGCCGAGGGTGGAAGGCGGTCGAGCGCGGCGCAGGCCTTGTCCGATTCGGCCCGTGCGGCGTCTCGCGTCGCGGCGATCGCGCCGGTGATGCGGACGATCTCCACGACCTCCGGCAGACCCGCGACATCGCCGTCCACGATGGCCTGGCGTATGAACTGCCGTTGCCGCGCGGTGCCGCGCTCCATCGCGATCAGCAGCGGCAGGGTCGGCTTGCCTTCGCGCAGGTCGTCGCCGACGTTCTTGCCGAGTTGCTCGGTCGCGCCTTCGTAGTCGAGCAGGTCGTCGACGAGCTGGAACGCGGTGCCGAGCGAACGGCCGTAGTCGGCGCAGGCCTCCTCGACGTCGGGGCCAGCCTCGGCAAGCACCGCGCCGAGCCTGGCGCTGGCCTCGAACAGCTTGGCCGTCTTGAAGCGGATGACGCGCAGGTAGTCCTCGACGGTCACGTCGGGGTCGTGCATGTTCATCAGCTGCAGAACTTCGCCCTCGGCGATGACGTTGGTCGCGTCGGCCAGGACGTCGAGGACGCGCATGCGGTCGACGGAGACCATCATCTGGAAGGCGCGCGAGTAGACGAAGTCGCCGACCAGCACGCTCGCGGCATTTCCGAACAGCGCGTTCGTGGTCGCCCGGCCGCGGCGCAGCGCCGATTCGTCGACGACGTCGTCGTGCAGCAGCGTCGCGGTGTGGATGAACTCGACCGTCGCGGCCATCTCGAGGCGCTCGCGTCCGGTGTAGCCGAGCGCGCCGGAGAAAAGCAACACCAGCATCGGTCGGATGCGCTTGCCGCCGGCGCTGACGATGTAGTCGGCGATCCGGCCGATGAGGGCAACGTTGGAAGCCAGCCTGCGGCGGATGACCTCGTCGACCTGCTGCATGTCGGTCGCCACGAGCGCCGCGGCGAGGGCCGGAAGCGGGGCGGGCTGCGTGAGCGGGGCGGGCACGGGGAATCTCGGGGAGCCCGAAATTATAGGAACCGGGTGCCGACCTGGGTCGCCGCCTCGGACTGCCCGGCTCAAAAGCATTTCGAACCCGGCCGTGGCGTCGCTCATGCCTGCTACACTCGCTGGCTTTCTCGGGGTGAAGTCATGTACGCGGTGATCAAGACCGGCGGCAAGCAGTACAAGGTCGCTGCTGGCGAGACGATTCGTGTCGAGCGGCTGACAGCCGACGTCGGCGCCGATGTGACCATCGGCGAGGTGCTCGCGGTCGGCACGGGCGCGGACCTCCTCACCGGCGCGCCCTTCGTGTCCGGTGCGAGCGTCGTCGCCAGCGTCGTCTCGCACGGCCGCCACGACAAGGTTCGCATCTTCAAGATGCGCCGTCGCAAGCACTACCAGAAGCGTCAGGGCCATCGCCAGTCCTACACCGAGATCCGCATCAGCGCCGTGAACACGGCCTGAAGCCACACATCCAGGACCCTCCACCATGGCACAGAAAAAAGGCGGCGGCTCCACCCGCAACGGCCGCGACTCTCAGCCGAAGATGCTCGGCGTCAAGGTCTACGGCGGCCAAGTCGTGCCCGCTGGCTCGATCATCGTTCGCCAGCGCGGCACCCGCGTGCACGCCGGCCCGAATGTAGGGGTCGGCCGCGACCACACCCTGTTTGCGCTGGTCGACGGCACGGTGTCGTATGCCGTCAAGGGGCCGCGCAGCCGTCAGACGGTCCAGGTCACGGCCGGCTGAAGCCCCGCATCCGGCGCCCGTCGCGAAGCCCCGCAACGCGGGGCTTTTTTGTTGTTCGCGGCACTACCATCCTCCGTCGCAATCCCGGGAGCGAGCCATGAGCTGGAGCGGAATCATCCTCATCGTCGTCCCGTCCGGGCGGACAGGGCTGAAATCGTGACGCGTCGATGAAGTTCGTCGACGAGGTGACGATCGATGTCGTTGCCGGTGACGGCGGCAACGGCTGCATGAGCTTTCGCCGCGAGAAGTTCATTCCGTTCGGCGGCCCCGACGGTGGCGACGGAGGCCGCGGCGGCAGCGTCTGGGCCGAGGCCGATGCCGGCCTCAATACACTCGTCGACTTCCGCTATGCGCGCCGCCACGAGGCGCGGCGTGGCGAAAACGGGCGGGGCTCCGATCAGTACGGCGCTGCCGCCGCCGACATCACGCTGCGCGTTCCCGTCGGCACGATCGTCTTCGACGCTGAATCGAACGAGCGGATCGACGAACTGATCGCGCCCGAGCAAAGGGTGTTGCTCGCCAAGGCCGGCGACGGCGGATTCGGCAACCTGCACTTCAAGAGCAGCACCAACCGGGCTCCGCGCCAGAAGACACCGGGTTGGCCGGGCGAGCAGAAGAAGCTGCGTCTCGAGCTGCGACTGCTCGCCGATGTCGGCCTGCTCGGCATGCCCAACGCCGGCAAGTCGACGCTCATCGCGGCGGTCTCCAACGCGCGGCCGAAGATCGCCGACTATCCGTTCACCACCCTGCATCCGAACCTCGGCGTCGTTCGCGTCGCGCCCGAGCAGAGCTTCGTCGTCGCCGACATTCCAGGCCTCGTCGAGGGCGCCGCGGAGGGAGTCGGTCTCGGCCACCGCTTTCTTCGCCATCTGCAACGCACCCGCCTGCTCCTGCATCTGGTCGATTTCGCGCCGCTCGACGAGGACATCGATCCTGCGCAGCAGGTCCGGGACATCGTCGTCGAGCTCGAGAAATACGACCCGGCGCTGGCTGCCAAGCCACGCTGGCTGGTGCTCAACAAGATGGACGCGATCGCACCGGAGGAACACGATTCCAGGGTTCGCGCTTTCGTCAAGCGGTTGCGCTGGAAGGGGCCCGTGTTCGCGATCTCGGCCGTGACGCACCAGGGCTGCGATGCGTTGGTTCGAGCGTGCTACGAGCACGTCGCGACCGTGGCGCGTGGCCACGTCGCCGTGGCCGACCCTCGTTTCGACCCGCTGTCCGACGAGTCGCCATGACGAGCGCGGTCCGCGACCCGCGGCGCATCGTCGTCAAGGTCGGGTCGAGTCTTGTCACCGACGAAGGGCGGGGCCTCGACAACCACGCCATCGGCGACTGGTGCCGGCAGATCGCCGAGCTCGTGTCCACGCGCGGCCGCGAGGTGGTGATGGTCTCGAGTGGTGCGATCGCCGAAGGCATGAAGCGGTTGGGCTGGGCCACGCGGCCACACGCGCTGCACGAACTCCAGGCCGCCGCCGCGGTGGGCCAGATGGGCCTCGTGCAGGCCTACGAGGAGCACCTTCGACGGCACAGCGTCGGCAGCGCGCAGGTGCTTCTCACGCACGCAGATCTCGCCAATCGCGAGCGATATCTCAATGCCCGCTCGACTCTGGTGACGCTGCTCGGGCTGCGCGTCGTGCCGGTCGTCAACGAGAACGACACCGTCGTCAACGACGAGATCCGCTTCGGTGACAACGACACGCTTGGCGCGCTGGTCGCCAACCTGCTCGGTGCCGACCTCCTGGTGATCCTCACCGATCAGCCGGGCCTGTATTCGGCGGACCCGAGAAAGGACCCCACGGCGCACCTGGTGTCACGCGCCACGGCGGGCGCCCCCGATCTCGAGCGCATGGCCGGTGGTGCCGGCAGCGCGATCGGCCGTGGCGGCATGCTGACGAAGGTGCTCGCCGCACGGCGAGCCGCCCGCAGCGGCACCGACACGGTGATCGCGTCGGGCCGCGAGCGAGACGTGCTGCTTCGCATCGCCGGCGGGGAGGCCATCGGCACCACCTTGCTTGCCGCGACGCCGAAGGTCGCGGCACGCAAGAAGTGGCTGGGCGACCAGCTCCAGCTGCGCGGCTCGGTGACCGTCGACGCCGGCGCTGCCGTGAAACTGAAGGACGGCGGCAAGAGCTTGCTGCCGATCGGCGTCGTCGGCGTGCAGGGCGACTTCCATCGCGGCGACGTGATCGCCGTGCGGGCCGACGGCGGGGCCGAGATCGGTCGAGGTCTGAGCAACTACGGCAGCGCCGAAGCCCGACTGATCGCACGCAGGCCTTCGGCCGACATCGAGCGGGTGCTGGGCTACCTGGGCGAGCCCGAACTCATCCACCGGGACAACTTCGTTCTCTCCTAGCACCGCGGCGCATCGCGTTCGCCCGACCGGGCGAGCCGGGAGTTCAGGGAGGCGGCGGCAGGTCGAGGCCGGGATCGATCGGAGTCGCGGGCGCGCTCGAACCTGCAGGTGCGAGGTCGTGCTCGAGGCCGGCAGCTAGGGGCGCGTCCGGGTCGTCGTGCCGTCGGTGCCGTTCCCAGCCCTCTTCACGGTACTGCGGGCGCATCCCCGAGCGGAGGTAGCGGTTGTGCTGCGGTCCCCTCGGCAGGAAACGGGCGAGCTCGGTGAGCGCCATCTGGTAGACGCCACGCTTGAACTCGATGACGACCTCGAGCGGAATCCAGTAGTCGTTCCAGCGCCAGGCGTCGAACTCGGGGTGGCTCGTGGCCCGCAGGTTCATGTCGCTGTCGCGGCCCGTGAGCTGCAACAGGAACCAGATCTGCTTCTGTCCCTTGTAGTGGCCACGTGCGTCGCGACGGATGAAGTGCATCGGCACTTCATAACGCAGCCAGTCTCGTGTTCGCGCGACGATGCGCACATGGTCGTGGTGCAGCCCCACTTCCTCGTGGAGCTCGCGGAACATCGCCTGCTCTGGCGTCTCGCCGTGGTTGATGCCCCCTTGCGGGAACTGCCACGAGTGGGTGCGGATGCGTTTGCCCCAGAAAACCTGGTTCCGTTGGTTGAGCAGGACGATGCCGACGTTGGGTCTGAACCCATCACGGTCGAGCATAATCAACCTCGATTCTTGCGTTGCCGCAATTATTGCATCGGCATGACACGGGGCCTAGCCTCGACAACCCTCGGCGGGCCAGCGGCAACCGCACGCGAACGGCGATGAAAGCCAGCCAGTTCTTCATTTCCACGCTGAAGGAAGCCCCGGCTGATGCCGAGGTCGCCAGCCAGCGCCTCATGCTGCGAGGCGGCTTCATCAAGCGTCTGTCCTCGGGCATCTACACGTACATGCCGATGGGCCTGCGCGTGATCCGCAAGGTCGAGCGCATCGTCCGCGAGGAGATGAATGCGGCGGGCGCCATCGAGTTGCTGATGCCGGTGGTGCAACCGGCCGAGCTGTGGCAGGAGAGCGGCCGCTTCACGAAATACGGTCCCGAGCTCATGCGTGTGAAGGATCGTCACGATCGCGACTTCGTCATCCAGCCGACGAGCGAGGAGGTCATCACCGACATCGCTCGCCAGGAACTGCGCAGCTACCGCGCGCTGCCGAGAAATTTCTATCACATCCAGACCAAGTTTCGCGACGAGCGACGGCCGCGCTTCGGCGTGATGCGCGGTCGCGAGTTCACGATGAAGGACGCGTACTCCTTCGATCGTGACGCCGACGCCGCCGACCTCAGCTACCGCCGCATGTACGACGCCTATGCGCGCATCTTCACGCGCATGGGTCTGGTGTTTCGCGCGGTCGCCGCCGATACCGGCGCCATCGGCGGCGATCGGTCGCACGAGTTCCAGGTCATCGCCGACACCGGCGAGGATGCCCTCGCGTATTGCGCTGATTCGGGTTACGCAGCCAACGTCGAACTCGCCGAGGCGCTGCCGCTGCTGCCCGGGCGCGCGTCGCCGACGCAAGGCCTCGAGAAGACGCCGACACCAGGCAAGAGCACCTGCGAGGACGTTGCTGCGTTCCTCGGGCTGCCGATCGAGCGGACCGTGAAATCGCTGGTGCTCGCGGTCGGCGCGCCGACCGGCTCCTCGTCGCCGGTGCAGATCGTGCTGCTGCTGGTCCGCGGCGACCACAGCCTCAACGAAGTCAAGGCCGGGAAGCTCGAGGCCCTGAAGGACGGCTGGCGGTTCGCCACCGCGTCCGAGGTCCGCGGCGCGTTCGGCAGCGACCCGGGCTACCTCGGGCCCGTGGGACTGGATGCAAACGTTCGTGTGATCGCCGATCGCACCGTGGCGCGCATGAGCGACTTCGTCGTCGGCGCCAACGCCTCAGGCTTCCACCACACCGGCGTCAACTGGGGCCGCGACCTGCCCGAGCCCGACGTCGTGGCCGATCTCCGCAACGTCGTGGCCGGCGATCCCTCGCCCGATGGTCGCGGCACGCTGTCGCTGCAGCGCGGCATCGAGGTCGGCCACGTCTTCTTCCTGGGCACCAAATACAGCGCGCCGATGCACGCCAACTACCTCGACGAGAAGGGTCAGGAGCAGCCGATGCAGATGGGCTGCTACGGCATCGGCATCACCCGGGTCGTCGGCGCCGCGATCGAGCAGAACCACGACGACCGCGGCATCGCCTGGCCGGCGCCGATCGCACCGTTCGAAGTCGTGCTGTGCCCGATCGGCTACGACCGATCGGACGTCGTTCGAGAGGCCGCTGACGGCCTGCATGCGTCGCTCCTCGCGGCCGGCATCGACGCCATCCTCGACGACCGAGGCGAGCGCCCCGGCGCGATGTTCGCCGACTGGGAACTCATCGGCATTCCGCACCGCGTCGTGCTGTCCGATCGTGGGCTGAAGACGGGCGATGTCGAGTACCAGGGGCGCCGCGACGCCGCGCCCGAGGTGATCGCGCTCGAGCGCGCCGTGGCCGTCGTGCAGGAGAAGCTGCGCCCATGACCAGCGGGCGCTCCCGATCGGGGAGCCGCCGTAGGAGCCTGCTGGCGGCTGCGGTCCTCGCTCCGGCGCTGCCTCGCCTTGCCTTCGCCGGCGCGCAGGTCGAGGAGCCTCTCGCCGATTCGGTCCGGGGCGCGCTTGCCGCCGCGATCGCCGATGCCGCGCCACCCAAGGCCCGCTTCCCGACCATCGAAGCGCGCATCGCCCATCTGCGCTGGGTCGGCGCGATGAGCGACAAGCTGCAGCGCCGCAAGGCCGACCTGTCGAGCCGGGTCGAGTTCCTGGACACGCTCTGGTACGAGAGCACGCGGGCGGGGCTCGAGCCGGCGCTGGTGCTGGGCCTGGTGCAGGTCGAGAGCGGCTTTCGCAAATACGCGATCTCGATCGCCGGCGCGCGCGGCTACACGCAGGTGATGCCCTTCTGGGCCCGCACGATCGGCGACGGCGACGCCTCGCGGCTCTTTCACATGCAGACCAACCTGCGCTTCGGCTGCGTCATCCTGCGCCACTACCTCGGCCGCGAGAAGGGAGACCTGTTCATGGCACTCGGCCGCTACAACGGCAGCCGCGGTCGCAGCGATTATCCCAACGCGGTTTTCGCCGCCCGGCGCGGCTTCGAGTACGCGCCGGCCTGAGCAGCGTCAGGCCGCGACGCCGAGTGCCGGCTGCAGCTCGCCCGATTGGTACATCTCGGTCATGATGTCCGAGCCGCCGACGAATTCGCCGTTGACGTAGAGCTGCGGGACCGTCGGCCAATCCGAATACGCCTTGATGCCCTGCCGGATCTCCTCGTCCTCGAGGACGTTGACGGTCTTCAGGTCGTCGACGCCACACGCCTTCAGGATCTGGATGGCCCGACCGGAGAACCCGCACATCGGGAACTGCGCGGTTCCCTTCATGAACAGGACGACGCGGTTCGTCTTGACCAGGTCTTCGATGCGCTGCTGAACGTCGCTCATGGCAGTCTCGGGCGGGGTGGGTGGCGAGGGCCGCACTGTAGCGGCAATCGCGCTGACGACCGTCCTAGAAGGAATACGAGACGCCGAGCTGGACGACCGGCGCGAGCCGCATGTCGCGAACGACGTCGTCCAGGCCCTGGCCCCCGCCGAAGACGCGGCCGAGGCGCGCAGCGTTGCCCGGCGCGAGCGAGACGAGGCCGAGGTCGGCGCTGAAGCTCCAGCCGCCATGCGACGGCAGACGGCTCCAGCCGACGCCGAGATACGGCACCGTCGCACCACCGTCGCTCACGGAGTCGACCGCGGGCGCCGCCGCCGCGGCGCTGAAGGCGCGGCCGCCGACACCGAAGCGAGCGCCCGCCGACGTGGTGGAGGGCGACCCCCAGAGTCCGCCGCGCGAACCCACGAACAGGCCGCTCGTGGCGCGCAAGCCGCCTGGAGTCGGAGCGAGGTAGACGTCGCCCATGATGCTGGCGCCGCTGATCTTGAGGCCACTCCTCGCGGGAGCCGCGAGGTCGCTTCTCCAGGCCGGTGCGGCGACGTAGGCGATGCGGCCCTGGAACCGGCCCCACGGCCCGGTGGACGGATCGGCGGCGATTCCGCCGTCGCCGCGCGCTGCCGTTGCCGCCAGCATCGCAGCCAGGGCCATCGACGTCGAAACGAGCTGCAGGCCGATGCGCATCGCACGCTCCTCAGCGCGGGAACTCAAGGCGCGCCATTGCGGCGCACCCGGGGCGTCAGCATACGGCTGGCGACTCCGGCGCGCTCGCCGGCAGCCTGTGTCGACGCGCCAGGCCGCTCCTTTTTCACGTTACCGGGGATGCCGCCCGACCGCCGGTCGCTCGCTCGAGCCCCGCGAGATCGCGTCGCGTCGAAATGCGCGTGAAGCCGGCCTCGCCGAGCAGCCCGCGGACCGCCTCGCCCTGGTCGGCGCCGTGTTCGACGATCAGCCAGCCGGCCGGCCGCAGGTGCACGCCCGTTCCGGCGACGAGTTCGCGCATCGCGTCGAGGCCATCGACTCCCGAGACCAGGGCGCCGATCGGCTCGTGGTGCAGATCGGCGAGGGCAGGGTGTTCGGCCGCGACATACGGCGGGTTGGCGACGACGACGTCGAATCGCGCCTCGTCGAGCGCGCTCCACCACGACGACTCGACGAAGCTCGCCACCACCCCGTGCCGGACGGCGTTGCGCCGGGCGACCGCGAGCGCGGCCGGGGCCATGTCCGTCGCGACAAGGTCGACGTCCGGGCAGGCGGAGCCGATGGCGACGGCGACGGCGCCGCTGCCGGTGCCGAGGTCGATGACCGACACGCGGCCGCTCTTCACGCGGGTGGCCGCGGCGACGATCTCGATCGCCCAGTCGACCAGCAGCTCCGTCTCGGGCCGAGGCACGAGCACGTCGGGCGTGACGTGCAGGAGCAGGCCGCGGAACTCCTTCTCCCCGAGGAGGTAGGCAAGGGGTTCGCCGCCCGCGCGTCGATCGAGCCAGACCTGCCACCGCGGTCGCACGACGTCGTCGAGGGGCATTTCGTCGTGGGCGATCACGTCGGTACGCGTCACGCCGAGCAGGGCGGCCAGCATCCGCTGCGCGTCGAGCGCCGCCACGCCGCGCTGTCGTGCCAGGGCGATCGCGGCACGAACCGTGAGCGTCGCCGGGATCACGCCCCCTGCTCGAGCGCGGCGAGCCGGTCGGCCGCTTGCGCCGCCTGCAGCGCGGCGACGACCTCGTCGAGGTCGCCGTCGAGCACGGCCTGCAGCTTGTAGAGCGTGAGGCCGATCCGGTGGTCGGTGACGCGGCCCTGCGCGTAGTTGTAGGTTCGGATGCGGTCGCTCCGATCGCCGCTGCCGACGAGGCTGCGGCGGGTCGCGGCCTCGACGGCGTCGCGCTCGCTGCGCGCCTTCTCGCGCAGCCTGGCAGTCAGGACGGCCATCGCCTTGGCCTTGTTGCGATGCTGCGACCGGTCGTCCTGGCACTCGGCGACGATGCCGGTGGGCAGGTGCGTGATGCGGATCGCGCTGTCGGTCTTGTTGACGTGTTGACCACCGGCGCCGCTCGCCCGGAAGGTGTCGATGCGAAGGTCCTTCGGGTCTAGCGCGAGCTCCTCGGCCGGGTCGGGCTCGGCCATCGCCGCGACCGTGCAGGTGCTGGTGTGGATGCGTCCCTGGGTTTCCGTCACCGGCACGCGCTGCACGCGATGCCCGCCCGACTCGAACTTGAGCGTGCCGTAGGCACCGTCGCCGGCGATGCGAAAGACGATCTCGCGCCAGCCGCCGAGTTCGCTCGCGCTCTCCGAGACGACTTCGCTCTTCCAGCGCTGCCGCTCGGCAAAGCGCAGGTACATCCGGGCCAGGTCGGCAGCGAACAGCGCCGATTCGTCGCCGCCCGTTCCCGCGCGGATCTCGAGGAACACGTTGCGCACGTCATCGGGATCGCGCGGGAGCAAGGCCTGCTGCAGGTCATGGGCCAGGCGCTCCACGTCGCCTTCGGCGGCGGCGATCTCGTCGCTCGCCATCGCACGCATCTCGTCGTCGGTGCCGCTCTCGTCGTGCAGCGCGCGCGCGCCGGCGAGATCAACCTCGCGGCGTGTGAGATCGCGGTACAGGGCGACCCGTTCGGAGGCATCGGCGTGTTCGCGCGAGAGCTCACGGTAGCGCGTCATGTCGGCGGCGACCGACGGATCGGCGAGCAGTGCCTCGAGCTCGCCGAGGCGCATCGCCAGGCGATCGAGTTGCTGTCGCAGCGACGGGTTCATGGTTCGGGCAAGGGGGAGCCGAGAGGCGATCGCCGGCCGTGGCGCGCGGCCGAAGCGCGGCTAGCGCCGCTCGCCGCGCAGGAACAGGCGCGACAGCGTCTCGGCAACGCGCTCGCGGTCGTCGCCCTCGGCGCTGCGCAGCTCGATCATCGCTCCGTGCAGCATTTTCTGCGTCAGCGCCCTGGACAGCGCGTCCAGCACGACGGAAATGTCCTCGCCGCCGGCGATCAGCTTCTTCGCTCTGGCGATCTCGAGCGAACGCCAGTTGTCGGTCTGCGTCCGCAGGGCCTGGATCATCGGGATCGAGCCGCGGCGGTCGAGCCACTGCACGAAGCCCTGCACGCCGTTCTCGATGATCGCCTCGGCCTGCGCGACCGCGGCTTCTCGCTTTTCGCCTGCAGTCTGAACGAGTGCGGAAAGGTCGTCGACGGTGTAGAGGTAGACATCGGACAGGCGGGCGACCTCGGCCTCGATGTCGCGCGGCACGGCCAGGTCGACCATGAACATCGGCCGGTGCCGACGCGACTTCAGCGCCCGCTCGACGGCGCCCAGACCGATGATCGGCAGCGAGCTGGCCGTGCACGAGACGACGATGTCGAACCCACCAAGACGGTCGGGCAACTCGGACAACGGCATCGCCTCCGCCTGCAGTCGCGCGGCCAGCGCCTCGGCGCGCTCGGCACCCCGGTTGGCGACGACCATCTGTCGCGGCGATCGTGCCGCGAAGTGTGTCGCCGCAAGCTCGATCATCTCGCCGGCACCGACGAAGAGAATGCGCGTCTCGCGCAGCGACTCGAACAACTGCGACGCGAGTCGGACCGCCGCCGCCGCCATGCTCACCGAATGCTGGCCGATCGCGGTCGACGAGCGGACCTCCTTGGCGACGGAGAAGGATCGCTGGAACATCTGCTGCAGCGTCGTGCCCAGTGTCCCGGCAGCATCGGCCTCGCGCACCGCCTGCTTCATCTGGCCGAGGATCTGCGGCTCGCCGAGCACCATCGAGTCGAGACCGGAGGCGACCCGAAACGCGTGCCGGGCCGCCTGGGGTCCCTCGAGCACGTAGCTGTGCGAGCGCAGTGTGTCGCCCGAGACACCGCCGACGCCGGCGAGCCAGTCGAGCGCATGGCCGATGCCATCGCGGTCGGCGCCGACGTAGAGCTCGGTGCGGGTGCAGGTCGAGACGATCGCCACCTCGTCGGACGGGTCGTGTTGCGAGCGAAACGCCTGCAGGGTGGCCGGCAGCTGCTGCGGGGTGAGCGCAAAACGGCCGCGCAGGTCGAGCGGCGCGGTCGTGTGGTTCAGCCCCAGCGCGTAGACGCTCATCGCCCGATTATAAAATTCTGCGGCTGCACGACGCACCCCGCGCTGCGCACCCCGTCGTGACCACCGTGGATCCACTGCTCGCGTTCTCGCACGTCGCCAACTTCTTCGCTCCTGCCCTGGTCTGCGGTTTTCTCGCCGCGGCGCTCGCCAAGCTGTTCTGGCGTCGCGGGCTGGCGGCCGTGAGCTGGTGGCGGCTCGGCGCCCTGGTCGCGACGGCCATGGCCGCGGCGACGATCGCAGGCCTCCTCGTCTTCGCGCACGACGGACGGATGGCCACCTATGCGGCGATGGTCGCTGCCGGTGCCGTGACGCTGTGGTGGGCCGGGTTTCGCCGCTCGACATCGCCGCGCAGCGAATGACCGCGCAGCGCCGAAATCCGCACGTCGACCAGTTCGCCGACGCGAGCGCCGTCGGCGGCGAAGTTGACGACCCGGTTGCACGGCGTGCGCCCGCTGAGCTCATTGGCGTCGAGCCTCGACGGCCCTTCCACCAAAACGCGTTGGAGGGTGCCGACGCGCGACCTGCCGATCGCCTGCCCCTGCGCCTCTAGCAGCGCCTGCAGGCGCTGCAGTCGTTCGAGTTTCACGGCGGCCGGCGTGTCGTCGCTCAGCGACGCCGCGGGTGTTCCAGGCCGCGGGCTGTAGACGAAGCTGTAGCTGTGGTCGAAGCCGACAGACTCGACCAGGTCGAGCAGGCGCCCGAAATCGTCCTCGGTCTCCCCCGGGAAGCCGACGATGAAGTCGCTCGACAGCGTCAGGCCGGGCCTTGCAGCGCGCAGCTTGCGGACCGTGCTCTTGAACTCGATCGCCGTATAGCCGCGTTTCATGGCCGCCAGGATGCGGTCGCTGCCGTGCTGGACCGGAAGGTGCACGTGCGCGACGAGCTGTTCGATCCGCGCGTGCGCGTCGATGAGCGACGGCGTGAACTCCTTCGGATGGCTCGTCGTGTAGCGGAGGCGGGCGATGCCCGCGATCTCGGCGACCCGGCCGAGCAGGACAGCGAAGTCCCCGGGCGACGATGCGCCTGTGACAGCGCCGCGCCAGGCGTTGACGTTCTGCCCGAGCAGCGTCACCTCGCGAACGCCCCGCCGGGCAAGCGCCTCGACTTCGACCAGCACGTCGCCGAGCGGCCGCGAGACCTCCTCGCCGCGTGTGTACGGAACGACGCAGTACGAGCAGTACTTCGAACAGCCTTCCATGATCGACACGAAGGCCGTCGCGCCGTCGACGCGCGGCGGCGGCAAGTGGTCGAACTTCTCGATCTCGGGAAAGCTGATGTCGACTTGCGGCCGCCGGTCGCGGCGCCGCGCTTCGATCATCTCCGGCAGCCGGTGCAGCGTCTGCGGGCCGAACACCAGGTCGACGTACGGTGCGCGGTCGATGATCGCCTCGCCCTCCTGGCTCGCGACGCAGCCGCCGACCCCGATCAGCGCGCCCTTGGCCTTGAGCCGGCGAACGCGTCCGAGGTCGCTGAAGACCTTCTCCTGCGCCTTCTCCCGAACCGAACAGGTGTTGAAGAGGATGAGGTCGGCGCGCTCGACGTCGGTGGTGACGTCCCAGCCGCCGCTCGCGTTCAGCACGTCGGCCATCTTCTGCGAGTCGTAGACATTCATCTGGCAGCCGAACGTCTTGATGAAGACGAGAGGCTTGCCGGAGGCAGAGTCGCTCACGGCCGGGTCCAGGCCTGCAGGCCCGGATCGAAGCTCCACGCCTGCGCCTGCTCAGGCGTGGTCGGCCAGGGCTTCCTCGCGGCCTCGTCCGGGCGCAGGATCCACACGTCCTTGACGAGTCCGTACAAGTCGAACGTGTAGTGGACGAGGAAGCGCCCGCCGAGCACCGTCGACGGAACGATCTGCATGTTGTTCTCGTCGCGAATGCGGGAACCGGGCGCGAGTTGCGTCGCGACGCCATTGAGCGCGATTTGCGGCGCGACGCCGAAGACGATGGCGCCGCGCAAGGCGTTCTGCGGAAAGTTGCGCTGCACCTGTGCTGCGGCCGGCAATGCCAGCGAGGCGGTGAGCGTGAGGGCGAGGAGCGCTAGGTCGCGACGGAGCATGGCGTCTGGTGGCGCTTCAGGGACTCGAACCCCGGACCTGCGGATTATGATTCCGTCGCTCTAACCAACTGAGCTAAAGCGCCTTAGCCCACGAGTATAGCGAGCAGCTTCGCACGAAGCCCGCTCCGCGGCTGCCCTCTCCCCATGTTCAGCTTCCTCCGAAAAAGGCCGACCGACACGGCCGGCGACGCCCTTCCGCCGCCGGTCGAAAGCGAGCCGCTGGCGCGGCCCAGGACGGCGATGGAATGGCTCAATACCGACATCGGCGAGCTGTTCTCGCGCAAGCCGCCGCTGCCCTCGCCGGCGACGGCGGAACCGATCTTCGAAGCCCCCGTCGTCGCCGAAGATGCAGCAACAGACGACCGTCGCGACTGGTTCGGGCGTCTGAGGACGGGGCTGCGCCGAACGGGCTCGAGCATCGCCGACGTGCTCATCGGCGCGGAGCTCGACGACGCGATGCTCGAGGACCTCGAGGCGGCGCTGCTGCAGGCCGACGCTGGTGCGGCCGCGACGCGGCTGCTGCTCGACGACCTGCAGCGCCGGGTGCGCCGAGCCGACCTTGCCGACCCGACGGCGCTGAAGCGCCTGCTCGCTCAAGGCCTCGCCGAGCTGCTCGCGCCGCTCGAGAAGCCGCTTGTGGTCGGCGAGCACGTGCCGACGGTGATCATGGTCGCCGGCGTCAACGGTGCCGGCAAGACGACGACGATCGGCAAGCTCGCGCGCCACCTGGTCGACTCGAAGCGCACGGTCCTGCTGGCTGCCGCCGACACCTTCCGCGCCGCGGCGCGGGAGCAGCTCATGGCCTGGGCAGATCGCGCCGGCACGGAGGCGAGCGGGCGGATCGAGATCGTCAGTCAGGAGGGTGGTGATCCGGGCAGCGTCGCGTTCGACGCCGTCGTCGCAGGCCGCACGCGCGGTGTCGATGTCGTCCTCGTCGACACCGCAGGGCGGCTGGCAACGCAGGCCAACCTGATGGAGGAGCTGAAGAAGATCCGCCGTGTCGTCGCCAAGGCCGAGCCGGGCGCGCCGCACGAGGTGCTGCTCGTCATCGACGGCAACACGGGGCAGAACGCGCTGTCGCAGGTGCAGGCCTTCGACGCGGCTCTCGACCTCACCGGCCTCGTCATCACCAAGCTCGACGGCACCGCCAAGGGCGGCGTGCTCGCGGCGATCGCGTTGTGGTCGAGGCAGCGCGCGAAGCCGCTGCCGGTCTACTTCATTGGCGTCGGCGAGACGCTCGCCGACTTGCAGACGTTCGATGCCGCCGAGTTTGCCGCGGCGCTGATGTCCTGACCGCGCCGCGCCGCGGCGGTCGATCAGCGCCGGTCGCTCGGTGGAAGCTCGGCCGACACGGGCTCGTCGAGCTCGTCGTACCAGGTGTTCACGGTCGGCTCGTGCACCTCGATCACCTCGCCAGCTTCGGTCGACCAGTCGTGATCGGTGTCGGCGAAGGGATCGACGGTCTGCACGTCGTCGTCGACCACGGCGCCACCGCCAGCCGTCGACGCCGTCACCGCGGCGACGGTCGCCGCGGACTCGGCCAGCGTCGCCCGGCGCAGCATGTCGACGGGCACGGCCGGCGCGTTCGGAAGGATCGCCTCGCGCGCATTCTCGACCGTTGGCAGCCGCATCTCGTTCCACACGTGCAGTGGGATCTTGGCGCTCTTCAGGGTTCGCGCGACGCGGTCGATGCGGGGCCTCAGCCGCTCGTCGATCTGCTCGAGCGGCGGGCGGACCTCGACCACGGCAACGACCTGGGAGGTGACGTCGCAGACGACGAAGTCAACGCATTGCCCTCCGAGACGCCGCATCCACTCGGCGTAGGAGTTGCGCTTGGGCACGGCGATGAAGCGCGCCATCGGCACCTGGGCGAGGATCATGTATCCGGGCAACGCCAGCTTGAGCGTGCTGAACGCGAGCCGCTCCTGCGAACGCAGGATGCGCATCGGTTCGGGAGGCCAGCCGACGAGCGTGTCGAGCCGCTCGCCCTGCTGCTCGGGCCGCTCGACGACGCCGCCGCGTCTGGCGAGCCACCAGACCAGCGGCAGCGCGCACGCCAGCGCGATGACCGAGACGAGGTACGGATCGTTGAACGGCATGGCGCGTGACGGGTGCCGCGCGTCAGCGCAGGCCGCCCATCCCTTTCATCGCGCCCATGCGCTTCATCATCTTCATCATCCCGCCGCCCTTCATCTTCTTCATCATGTCGCGCATCTGCCCGAACTGGTTGAGCAGGCGGTTGACCTCCTGCACCTGCACGCCGGCTCCGGCGGCGATGCGGCGCTTTCGCTGCGCCTTCAGCAGGTCGGGCTTCCTGCGCTCGAGCGGCGTCATCGAGCAGACGATGCCTTCCATGCGGCGCATGTCGCGCTCGGCGCGCTCCATGTCAGCAGGACCGAGCTTGGCGGCCTTCCCTCCGGTGAACTCCGAGGGTAGCTTGTCGACGAGCCCGCCGAGCCCGCCCATCTTCTTCATCTGTGAAATCTGCGACAGGAAGTCGTTCAGATCGAAGGCGTCACCGGACCTGACCTTGTCGGCGAGCTTCTGCGCCGCCGACACGTCGACGCCCTTCTGCACCTCTTCGACCAGGCCGACGATGTCGCCCATGCCGAGGATGCGTCCGGCGTGGCGCTTGGCGTCGAAAACCTCGAGGCCGTCGATCTTCTCGCTGATGCCGGCGAACTTGATGGGCGCGCCGGTGACCGCGCGCACCGAGAGCGCCGCGCCGCCGCGCGAGTCGCCGTCCATCTTGGTGAGCACGATGCCGGTGAGCGGCAGCGCCTCCTTGAAAGCGCGCGCGGTGTTGATCGCGTCCTGGCCCTGCATCGCGTCGACCACGAACAGCGTCTCGACCGGCTGCAGCGTCGCGTGCAACTCGCGGATCTCCGCCATCAGCTTCTCGTCGACGGCGAGCCGGCCGGCGGTATCGACGATGAGCACGTCGATGTAGTGGCGCCTGGCGTGGTCGAGCGCGGCCTTGACGATGTCGATCGGCGAGTCGCTCGCCGACGAAGGGAACCACTCGGCGCCGGCCTGCTTCGTCACCGTCTTCAGCTGCTCGATCGCGGCTGGGCGGTAGACGTCTGCCGAGACGGTGAGCACCTTCTTCTTCCGCTGCTGGATCAGATGGCGGGCGAGCTTGGCGGTCGTCGTCGTCTTGCCGGCGCCTTGCAGGCCGGCCATCAGGATGACGGCGGGCGGCTGCGTCTTCAGGTCGAGCTCGGCGACCGCGCCGCCAACGCCCCCCATCGTGGCGGCGAGCTCGCGGTCGACGACGCCGACGAACGCCTGCCCGGGTGACAGCGACCCGGCGACGTCACTGCCGAGCGCCTTCTCCTTGACCCGGGCGACGAAGTCCCTGACGACCGGCAAGGCGACGTCGGCCTCGAGCAGCGCCATGCGCACCTCGCGCAGCATCTCCTGCACGTTCTCTTCGGTGATGCGCGCCTGGCCCCGCATCGTCTTGACGAGTCGGGTCAGTCGATCGGTGAGGGTGGAGGCCATCGAGGGCGCAAGCGGACGGGCCAGCGACGCCGCCGGGACCGGGTGCGAAAGTACACTTGGACCATGAGTTTATCGTTCGGGTCCGAAGCCGGTGGCCTCTCGCCGATCGGCCTGGCGATGGGCCTGCCGAGCGTCGTGGCGCTGGCCTGCTTCGTCGGCGCCGCGATGCCGGGCGAGCGCTTCGCCCCGTCGCTGCGCGCGGCGCTGCTCGTCGGCTGGATCGCCCAGGGCGTCTCGATCCTGCTCGATGTCGCCGGTCTCGCGTCGGCGAGCCCCGGCATCCGCTTCGGCTTCGCCCCGGCGCTCTCGGTCACGCTCTGGCTGGTGCTCGCGGTCTACGAACTCGAGAGCCGGTTCGTGCCGCTGCATGGTGCGCGGCGCGCGCTCGCCGCGTGCGGTGTCGTCGTGGTCGTCCTGGCGTGGATCTATCCCGGGCAGCTGCACCCGCGGGCGGTGACGCCCTGGGCACCGCTGCACTGGTTGCTCGGCATCGCGTCGTATGGCCTGTTCGGCGTGGCGGTGATGCACGCGGTGCTGCTCAGCCGTGCCGAGCGGCGCCTGCGCTCCAGCCCGCTCGCTGCCACTCCGGATGCAGGTGGCGTGCCGCTTCTGCGTCTGGAGCGGCTCACCTTCCGCT
>JBBSPY010000027.1:0-21434 GCA_038258415.1 Burkholderiales bacterium | reverse complement strand
TCATCCGGTGGATGACGACGAAGGGCGGCGTGTCGCCCGAGATCGCGATGTAGGCGAGGGAGGCGCCCGCCATGGCAATGGCGACCGGAATGCCGCCGGCCATGAAGAGGAGGACGAAGATCTTCAGCATGGGGTGCTCGCAGCGGCACGGGGCGAGGATGCCGGGCGGCCGGCGCTGCGCCTGTACCCCCCGGCGGGGCCGGGGGGGGGCGCCGCGGCGGCCTGCAGGAGCGGCGGCGCGCGCCCCGCCCCCCCGCGGCGCCCCCGGACGGCCCCCCCGCCCCGCCTTACCTCCCCGGCGCGCCCCCCCCGGCACCCTCGCCCCACGTCGCGGCTCGCGTGGCGGGGACGGTGATGGATTGCGGCAGTGGGGCGCTCTGCGGAGCGAAGTAAAGGAGGAGGCGAGGGCCATACCTGGCCCTCGACGGGGGACATGAGCGCAGCAGAGTGCCCCGCTGCCGCAATCCCGCTCCGCACGTGGTGTGCGTTCGGCGCACGGCCGCCGTCATTCCTCGACCAGCGACGTCATCGGCCGCTCGAGCACGCTGTAGCCACGCCGCCAGTGGATGCGCGCCACCTGGAACGAGCGCCACGTCATCGCGATGAAGCCGATCAGGCAGGCGCCGTAGACGATGTTCATCGGCGCGTCGACGAGGGTCATGCGCGTCTGGTTGCCGATCTTCCACATCATCTCGGCCGTCAGCACCACCGCGGCTGCGAAGAACGTGGTGCGCAGGACGTCGACGGCACGAGAGAGCCAGAAGCCGACCCTGGCCGGAATGTGCCGGTAGAAGAAGTCGACCTGGATCTGGCTGTTCTTCGCCACGCCGATGGTCGCGCCGATGAAGACGACGGCGATCAGCAGGTAGCGCGCGATTTCCTCGGTCCACGACGCCGAGTCGTTGAGCACGTAGCGGGTGACGAACTGGTAGAAGACCGTCAGACCGAGCAGCCAGAAAATGACGAGCGCGACCCACCCCTCGGCGATCGTGTCGGAAAGATCGACCCGCTCGTCTTCGAGGTGGACGCGCCCCTCGTCGTCGACGATCTTCTCGCCGGCCATCGAGTCCCCTGCGCCCGGTCCGCCGCGACTACTTGATGTTGATGATGCGGTCGTAGTCCTGCTGGCGGTAGCCCTGCGCGGCCGGCGTGGTGTTCTTCAGCACCGCCTCGCGAAACGCGTTCTTGTCGACGGTGATGACGTTGAGGCCCTTCTTCTTGAACTCCTCCGCCAGCCGCGCCTCGGACGCGGCGATGTCGCGCCCGGCCTTTTCGGCGGCTTCGGTCATCACCTCGCCGAAGGTCTTCTTGTCTTCAGCCGAGAGCTTGTTCCACGTCTGCCCGGAGACGACGGTGAGCAGCGAATCGATGATGTGGCCGGTCAGCGAGATGTTCTTCTGCACCTCGTAGAACTTCTTCGCCTCGATCGTCGGCAGCGGGTTCTCCTGCGCGTCGACGGTGCCGTTCTGCAGCGCCAGGTAGACCTCGGCGAAGGCAATCGGCGTCGGGTTGGCGCCGAGCGCCTTCGGGAACGCGAGGTAGGCCGGCGCGTCGGGCACGCGGATCTTCAGGCCCTTCATGTCTTCCGGCGTGCGCACCGGGTGCGCGGCGTTGGAGGTCACGTCGCGGGCGCCGTAGTAGGTGAGGGCGGTGACGTGGTTGCCGGTCTTGTCGTCGTAGCCCTTGGTGAGCTCCTTGAAGACATCGCTCTTCGCGTACTTGAGCATGTGCTCGGCGTCGCGGAAGATGAACGGGAAGTAGGTGACGGCGAGCGGCGGGTAGCTGCGGCCGGCGAAACTCGCGCCGGTGAGGATGATGTCGACCGTGCCGAGCGTCAGGCCCTGGTTGATGTCGGATTCCTTGCCCAGGCTCGACGCCGGGAACACCTGGATCTCGTAGCGGCCGTTGGTGCGCTTCTTGATCTCGTCGCCGGCCCAGACCGACCATTTGTGATACGGCTCGGAGGTCTCGTAGACGTGCGCCCACTTGAGCTTGGTCTGGGCGTGCGCGGTGAACGTGCAGCCCAGGGCGAGGGCGATGGCGAGGCTGGCTTGCAGCGCGGTGCGTCGTGCGGTCATGTTCGTCTCCTTTTGGGTGAGGGTCTATCCGTCGATCAGCTTCGGGTCCCAGGCGTGAACCGCCTGCTTCTGCTCGCCGAGGCCGTCGATGCCGAGCCGCATCTCGTCGCCGGACTTCAGGTAGACGGGCGGCTTGGCACCCATGCCGACGCCGGGTGGCGTGCCGGTGCTGATGAGGTCGCCGGGATAGAGCGTCATGAAGCGCGAGCAGTAGGACACGAGCTCGGCGACGCCGAAGATCATCGTCGCCGTCGATCCGGTCTGCTTGCGCTGGCCGTTCACGTCGAGCCACATGCCGAGCGTCTGCGGATCGGGGAGCTCGTCGCTCGTCACCAGCCAGGGGCCGACCGGGCCGAAGGTGTCGCAGCCCTTGCCCTTGTCCCAGGTGCCGCCGCGCTCGATCTGGTACTCGCGTTCCGAGACGTCGTTGACGATGCAGTAGCCGGCCACGTGCTTCAGCGCGTCGGCCTCCTCGACATAGCGCGCCGTCGCGCCGATGACGATGCCGAGTTCGACCTCCCAGTCGCCCTTCTTCGAATCCTTCGGCAGCACCACCGCATCGTTGCAGCCGACCACGCAGGACAGCGGCTTCATGAAGATGATCGGCTCCTTCGGGATCGGCAACCCGGACTCGGCCGCGTGGTCGGAGTAGTTCAGGCCGATGCAGACGAACTTGCCCATGCCGGCCCAGGGCGGCGCGATGCGGCCGGGCTTCGACACGACGGGCAGCGACGTCATGTCGGCGTCGGCGAGGCGCTTCAGCCCTCCCGGCGTCAGCATCGACGCGGTGATGTCGGGCACGAAGCCGGAGAGGTCGCGCACGTGGCCGTCGGCATCGACGAGGCCCGGCTTCTCGGCGCCCTTGGCGCCGTATCGCATCAATTTCATGGTTTCCCTCGGATCGGTCAGTTGGACCAGCCGCCGTCGATGACCTGCGACGTGCCGGTCGTGAACGCGGATTCGTCGCCCGCCAGGTAGACGGCGAGCGCGGCGATCTCGTCGGGTCGGCCGAGCCGTCCCATCGGCTGGCGGGCGATGAACGCGGCTTCCACCTGGGCCTCGCTCTGTCCGCTGGCTGCTGCCTGCGCCGCGATCCGCTCGCGCAGGGAGGGCGACTCGATGGTGCCCGGGCAGATCGCATTGCACCGCACGCCCCGGGCCATCGTGTCGGCGGCGACGGCCTTGGTCAGGCCGATCACCGCCGCCTTGGTCGCCGCGTAGACGAAGCGGTTCGGCACGCCCTTGATGCTCGACGCCGCCGAGGCCATGTTGACGATCGATCCGGAACCGCGCTCGAGCATCGCCGGCAGGAAGGCGCGGATCGTTCGGTACATCGACTTCACGTTGAGGTCGAACGAGCGGTCGTACGCCATCTCGTCGCAGTCGAGGATGGTCCCGGCGTGCACGTAGCCGGCGCCGTTGAACAGGATGTCGACCGGGCCGGCGGCGAGCGCCTCGACCGATGCGGCGAGCACGGCGTTGGCGTCGGTCACGTCGAGCCGCCGGGTGCGGACGGCGGCGTGCGTCGACAGCCCTTCGAGCAGCGCCTCGTTCAGGTCGGTTGCGATGACCGTGGCGCCTTCGCGGAGGAAGGCCTCGGCGACGGCGCGGCCGATGCCTTGGCCGGCGGCGGTGATGAAGGCGGTCTTGCCGGCGAGGCGGGCAGTCATGGGCTACTTTCGGGTTCCGCTGCCTGGCCGCGGTCGCGGTAAAGAATAGTTTCGCTGCAAGCCGCGCGTCAATATCGGGTTTGCCGAGGTGCACGACGGGCGCGGTTCGGGGTTGTTAGGCTACGCGCTTCGCCGCGACCACCGGTGCGCGCAGCCCCCACGCCCCACCCATGGATCCCAGCGACCGCGACGCTCCGCCTGTTCATGCCACGCCTCCGCGCCGCGCGATGGGCCGACGCGGGCGCCTCGTCGGCGCCGTTGTCGCCCTCGGCGCGCTGGCCGCCATCGCGGCGCTGGCGTGGTGGCTCGTCAACCGGCCGGCGGAGCGCCCCGGCTTTCCTGGCGCGCGCGCCGGGGCGTCGTCGGCATCGTCTGCCGGGTCCGGGGCCGCGGGGCGGGAACGCGCGCAACAGGCGCCCGCCGGTCCCGGCGGGTTCGGTTTCGGAGGCCGCGGTGGTCCCAGCACCGTGGGCATCGCCACGGCAACGACGACCAGCCTGCCGGTCACGATCGACGCGATCGGCACCGTCACGCCACGCGTCGTCACGACCGTGCGGCCCCAGGTGTCGGGCGTGCTCACGCAGGTGCTGTTCGAGGAGGGGCAGCTGGTGAAGAAGGGCCAGCTGCTCGCGACGATCGACTCGCGGCTGTTCGAGATCGCCCTTCAGCAGGCGGTCGGCGCGCGGATGCGCGACGAGGCCCTGCTCGAGAACGCGAAGCTCACCCTCGAGCGCTTCCGCACGCTGCTCGGCCAGGACTCGATCGCCCGGCAGGAGGTGGACACCCAGGCGTCGTCGGTCAAGCAACTCGACGGCACGCTCGTCATCGACCGCGCCAACGAGGCGACGGCGCGCCTCAACATCGCCTACGCGCGCGTCACCGCGCCGGTGTCGGGCCGGGTCGGGCTGCGCCCGGTCGACATCGGCAACGTCGTCTCCGCGGCCGACGCAAACGGCATCGCCGTGATCACCCAGCTGATGCCGATCGACGTCGAGTTCGCGATGCCGCAGGACCGCCTGCCCGAGATCCGCGCCCGTGTCGCGTCGGGCGCGAAGCTGCCGGTCACCGCCTTCGACCAGACCCGCACGACCCGGCTCGGCGACGGCGTCTTCTCGACCGTGGACAACCAGATCGACACCACCACCGGGACGATCAAGGCGAAGGCGCGTTTTGCCAATGCGCAGGGCGCCCTGTTCCCGAACCAGTTCGTCAACGTGCGGCTGTTGCTCGACACCGTCGACCAGGTCGTCGTGGTGCCGGTGACGGCGCTGCGACAGGGCGCCGAGGGGCCGTACGTCTACGTGCTTCGCGACGACCGGACCGTGGCGGTGCGCAACGTCGAGCGCGGCATCTCGACCAACGAGCTGGTGGCGATCTCGAAGGGGCTGAAGGCTGGCGAGCGCGTCGTCACCGAGGGCGGCGACCGGCTCAAGGACGGCGCCAGCGTGCAGCTCGCGGGCGATCGACCGGCGTCGGGGGCCGGCACGGGCGAACGCCAGCGGCGCCGCCGCGACGCCGCCGGTCCGGGATGACCGACGCCGCGGCGCCAGCCGCTCGCAGCGGTCCGTCGCGCCTGTTCATCCTGCGCCCGGTGGCGACCGCGCTGCTGATGGTGGCCATCGTTCTCGCCGGTCTCGTCGGCCTGCGCTTCCTGCCGCTGTCGGCGCTGCCGCAGGTCGACTACCCGACGATCCAGGTGCGGACGCTCTACCCCGGCGCGAGCCCCGAGGTGATGGGCAACACCGTGACGGCGCCGCTCGAGCGCCAGTTCGGCCAGATGGCCGGGCTCGACCGCATGAGCTCGACCAGCGCCGCCGGCGCCTCGATCGTCACGCTGCAGTTCTCGCTCGGCACCTCGCTCGATGTCGCCGAGCAGGAGGTGCAGGCGGCGATCAACGCCGCCAACTCGCTGCTGCCCGCCGACCTGCCGGCGCCGCCCGTCTACGCCAAGGTCAACCCGGCCGACGCACCGGTGCTCACGCTCGCGATCTCGTCGCGGACGATGCCGCTCACGCAGGCGCACGACCTCGTCGACACCCAGCTCGCGCAGAAGATCAGCCAGGTGTCGGGTGTGGGCCTCGTCACGCTCGCCGGCGGCCAGCGGCCGGCCGTGCGCATCCAGGCCGACACGCAGGCGCTGGCCGCTTACGGCATCGGCATCGACACGCTGCGCGCGGCGATCGCCGCCGCCAACTCGAACGGCGCCAAGGGCAGTTTCGACGGGCCGAAGCGGACCTGGTCGATCAACGCCAACGACCAGCTGCTGACGGCCGACGACTACCGCCAGCTCGTCGTCTCGTTTCGCAACGGCGCGCCGGTGAGGCTCGGCGACGTGGCGCGCGTAGTCGAGAGCGCAGAGAACACGCGGCTCGGTGCATGGGCGGGAACGGCGTCGGATGCCGGTCGTGACGCCGACGCCCCCGACGCGCTCTATCCCGCGATCATCCTCAACGTCCAGCGCCAGCCGGGCGCCAACGTCATCGCCACCGTCGACGCCATCAAGCGCCTGCTCCCCGAGCTGCGGCGCGGGCTGCCCGCGGGCCTGACGGTCGAGGTGCTCTCGGACCGCACCACCGGCATTCGCGCCTCGGTGCGCCAGGTCGAGATCGAGCTGGTGCTCGCGGTGGTGATGGTCGTGCTCGTCATCTTCGCCGTCCTCGGCAGCATCCGCGCGACGGTGATCGCCAGCCTGGCGGTGCCGATCTCGCTGGTCGGCACGTTCGGCGCCATGCTGCTGCTCGGCTACAGCCTGAACAACCTCTCGCTGATGGCGCTGACGATCGCCACCGGCTTCGTCGTCGACGACGCCATCGTCATGCTCGAGAACATCTCGCGCCACATCGAGGACGGCGAGGCGCCGATGCAGGCGGCGCTGCGCGGCGCCTCGGAGATCGGCTTCACGATCATCTCGCTGACGGTGTCGCTGGTCGCCGTGCTGATCCCGCTGCTGTTCATGGGCGACGTGGTCGGCCGGCTGTTCCGTGAGTTCGCGGTGACGCTGGCGATCACCATCCTCATCTCGGCCGCCGTCTCGCTGACGCTGGTGCCGATGATGTCGGCGCGCTGGCTCAAGCCGCGTCGAGACGCGGTGCGAAACCCCGCGAGGGTGAGCCGACTCGCGGCGCGTTTCCGGCGCGGCTTCGACGCCACCGTCGAGCGCTACGGCCGAGGCCTCGACTGGGTGATCGCCCACGACACGCTCACCCTCGTGGTCGCGGTGGCGACGCTGGTGCTCACGATCGTGCTCTACCTCGTCATCCCGAAGGGCCTGTTCCCGACCCAGGACACCGGCCAGCTGCAGGCGCGCATCGAGGCGGCAACCGACGTGTCGTATGCGCGCATGGCTGACCTGCAACGCTCGGCGGCGCGCGCGATCCTCGACGACCCGGCGGTCGAGAGCGTTGCCTCGTTCACGGGCGTCGACGCCGCCAACAACACGATGCTGCACACCGGCAGCATGCTGGTGAACCTGAAGCGCGACCGCGGCGCGCAGAGCGTGGTGATCGCGCGGCTGCAGGATCGGATGCAGCGCGTCGCCGGCGTCACGCTGTACCTGCAGCCGACGCAGGACCTGACGATCGACGCCGAAAGCGGCCCGACCGAGTTCCGCGTCTCGGTCGAAGCGGTGACGTCGGCGGCGGTGACGTCGTGGGTCGACCGGCTCGTCGCCGAGCTGCGCCATTCCGACCGCGTGCGAAACGTGACGAGCGATGCAGGCGCGAAGGGCCTGGCCGCGTACATCGCCGTCGACCGCGACACCGCGTCGCGCCTCGGCGTGACGGCGAGCGCCGTCGACGACGCGCTCTACAGCGCCTTCGGCCAGCGCATCGTCTCGACCATCTTCACCGAAACCAACCAGTACCGCGTCATCCTCGAGGCCGAGCGCGGGCTGCAGGCTGGCATGGAGGCGCTGGGTCGGCTGCCGCTCAAGACCAGTTCGGGCGGGCGGACGACGCTCGCGGCCATCGCGACCATCACCGAACGCGAGGCGCCGCTGCAGATCACGCACGTCGCACAGTACCCCGCGGCCACGGTGGGATTCGACACCGCCCCCGGCGTCTCGCTCGGCCAGGCGGTCGGTGCGATCCGCGCCGCAGCCAAGGCGATCGACATGCCGGCGAGCGTGCAGCTCACCTTTCTCGGCGCCTCGAGCGCCTACGAGCGGTCGCTGGCGAACCAGCTCTGGCTGATCCTCGCCGCGATCGTCTGCGTCTACATCGTCCTCGGCGTGCTCTACGAAAGCGTCGTCCACCCGCTGACGATCCTGTCGACCCTGCCCTCGGCCGGCGTCGGCGCGCTGCTCGCGCTCGACCTCACCGGCAACGCGCTGGGCGTGATCGGCGTGATCGGCATCATCCTGCTCATCGGCATCGTCAAGAAGAACGCGATCATGATGATCGACTTCGCGATCGACGCCGAGCGGCGACAGGGCAAGACAGCGCGCGAGGCGATCCGGCAGGCGGCGCTGCTGCGCTTTCGCCCGATCCTGATGACGACGCTGGCGGCGCTCTTCGCCGCGCTGCCGCTGATGCTCGGCACCGGCGTCGGCCACGAGCTGCGCCAGCCGCTCGGCCTGGCGATCGTCGGCGGGCTGATCGTCAGTCAGCTGCTGACGCTCTTCACCACGCCGGTGATCTACCTCGCGTTCGACCGGCTGGGGCAGCGGTGGCGCGGACCCGCTCGAGTGGCGGAGCCGGCGACATGAACCTCTCCGAGCCGTTCATCCGACGCCCGATCGGCACCACGCTGCTGACGATCGGCGTCGCCCTGGCCGGCGTCGGTGCGTTGTTCGCGCTGCCCGTCGCGCCGCTGCCGCAGATCGCCATCCCGGCGATCTTCGTTCGCGCCGCGCTGCCCGGTGCCAGCCCCGAGACGATGGCATCGAGCGTCGCCACGCCGCTCGAGCGGCGGCTCGGCACGATTGCCGGGCTCAGCGAGATCACCTCGTCGAGCTCGACCGGATCGACCCGCATCAGCCTGCAGTTCGACATCTCGCGCGACATCGACGGCGCGGCGCGCGAGGTGCAGGCGGCGATCAACGCGTCGCGCGCCGACCTCCCGGCGACGCTGCGCTCCAACCCCGCCTACCGCAAGCTCAACCCGGCCGACGCGCCGGTCCTGATCCTCGCGCTCACGTCGAAGACCAAGACGCCAGGGCAGATCTACGACGAGGTCTCCAACGTCGTCAGCCAGCGCATCTCGCAGGTCTCGGGCGTCGGTGACGTCGAGCTCGGCGGCTCGACCCTGCCGGCGGTGCGCATCGAGCTCAACCCGTTCGCCCTGAATCGCCTGGGGCTGAGCGGTGACGACGTCCGCGCCGCCGTGCAGGCGAGCAACGCCAACCGGCCGAAGGGCCATGTCGAGAGCGGCGGCCGTCTGCTGCAGATCCAGACGCAGAAGCCGGCGCGCCGCGCCGCCGAATACGCGCCGATGGTCGTCGCGTGGCGAAACGGCGCGGCGGTCCGCCTGCAGGACGTTGCCGAGGTGAACGACGGCGTCGAGAACGACCGCACGCTCGGCTTGTTCAACGGCGAGCCCGCGGTCGTCGTGCTCATCACGCGCCAGCCCGACGCCAACGTGATCGAGACGGTCGACGCCGTCAAGGCACTGCTGCCCGAGCTGCGCGCCGACCTGCCGGCCGACGTCGAGCTGGCGATTGCCTCGGACAGCACCGCGTCGATCCGCGCCTCGCTGTTCGAGATCGAGGTCACGCTCGTCATCTCGATCGTGCTCGTCATCCTCGTGGTGAGCGCGTTCCTGCGCAGCCTCAGGGCGACGCTGATCCCGGCCGTCGCCACGGTGGTCTCGCTGCTCGCGACCTTCGGCGTGATGCTGGCGCTCGGCTTCTCGCTGAACAACCTGTCGCTGATGGCGCTCACCGTCGCCGCCGGCTTCGTCGTCGACGACGCGATCGTCGTCCTCGAGAACACGACCCGGCACCTCGAGGCCGGCATGGACCGGTTCGCCGCGGCGCTGCTCGGCGCGAAGGAGGTCGGCTTCACGGTGCTGTCGATCAGCCTGTCGCTGGTCGCCGTGTTCATCCCGATGCTCTTTCTCGAGGGCCTCGCCGGCCGGTTCTTCCGCGAGTTCGCGGTGACGCTGTCGGCGGCGGTGATGATCTCGCTCGTCGTCTCGCTGACGACGACGCCGATGATGTGCGCGTGGCTGCTGCGCCCCGACACCGAACGTGGCCGGCCGCCCGGCCGCATCGCGCGAGCGGCGCAGCGGGGCTACGACAAGGTGCTCGGCTGGTACGCGACCAGCCTCGACTGGGCGCTCGCCAGCCGCTGGCTGGTGATGTTGCTGCTGCTCGGCGTGATCGTCCTCAACGTCTACCTCTTCATCGGCGTGCCCAAGGGGTTCTTCCCGCAGCAGGACACCGGGCAACTCATCGGCGGGTTGCGCGCCGACCAGAGCATCTCGTCGCAGGCGCTCGGCGAGAAGCTGCGCCAGGTGGTCGGCATCATCCGCCGCGACCCGTCGGTCGCGACGGTCGTCGGCTTCGTCGGCGGTGGTCGGGCCGGCGGTGGCTTCATGTTCGTCAACCTCAAGGCCGCGGGCGATCGACCCGAGAAGGGAAACGCCGTGATCGCCCGCCTGCGCCCGCAGCTCGCACAGGTCACAGGCCTGCAGGTGTTCCTCAACACCGTGCAGGACGTTCGCGCCGGCGGCCGGCAGAGCAACTCGACCTACCAGTACACCTTGAAGAGCGACAACCTCGCCGACCTGCGCCTCTGGGCGAAGCGCCTGGCCGACGCGATGAAGCAGGAGACGGGCACGGTCACCGACGTCGACACCGACCAGGAAGACAACGGCGTGGAGTCGCGTGTCATCGTCGACCGCGACAGCGCATCGCGGCTAGGCGTGTCGTCGGCGGCGATCGATTCGGCGCTCTACAACGCCTTCGGCCAGCGCCAGGTCGCGACGATCTACGAGGAGCTCAACCAGTACAAGGTGATCATGGAATGGGCGCCTGCCTACACGCGAGGCCCCGAGGCGCTCGACGACGTCTACGTCGCGGCGAAGGGGCTGGCCGCGGCGACCAGCGCGGCCGCGGCGGCGACCAACGCGGCAACCGCGGCCGCCACCGGCGCATCGGCGGTCGCGGGCACGTCGCTCACCGCGGCATCTCCCACCGTCTCGGCCAACCCCGGCGCGCGCGACGCGTCTACCGGCAGCGCGCTCGCCAACACGGCGACGCCGCTGGTGCGCCTGTCGGCCGTCGCGCGATTCGGCGAGGGCGCGACGCCGACCTCGATCGCCCACCAGGACGCGCAGCTTGCGACGACGGTGTCGTTCAACCTCGCCACGGGCAAGACGCTCGACGATGCCGACGCCGCGATCCAGGGTGCCGAAGCGCGCATCGGCATGCCGAACACGGTGCGCGGGACGTTCGAGGGAACGGCGCGGCAGGCGCGGCAGACGCAGGGGTCGCAGGGCCTGCTCATCGTCGCCGCGATCGGCGTCATCTACATCGTCCTCGGGATCCTGTACGAGAGCCTGGTGCACCCGATCACGGTGCTGTCGACGCTGCCGTCGGCCGGCGTCGGCGCGGTGCTGGCACTGCTCATCCTGCGCATGGAGTTCTCGCTGATCGCGTTGATCGGCGTGTTCCTGCTGATCGGCATCGTCAAGAAGAACGCCATCCTCATCATCGACTTCGCGCTCGACGCCGAGCGTCAGCGCGGCCTGTCGCCCCCCGACGCCGTCCGCGAGGCGTGCCTGCTGCGCTTCCGGCCGATCCTGATGACGACGCTCGCCGCCGTGCTGGGCGCGCTGCCGCTGGCGATCGGCTTCGGCGAGGGATCGGAGTTCCGCCAGCCGCTCGGCGTGGCGATCATCGGCGGGCTCGTCGCGAGCCAGGTGCTGACGCTGCTGACGACGCCGGTCGTCTACCTGGTGCTCGACGGGTTGCGCCGAAAGATGAAGCGCAGGCGGCCCGCAGCGACGACCGGCGTGCTCGTGGAGAGGGCGGCGTGAGGTCGCATGCGAGCGTCGTCATCGCCGCGCTGGCATGCGGCCTGGCCGGCTGCGCGGTCGGCCCGGACTACGTCAGGCCCGAGGTGACGACGCCAGCCGCGTACAAGGAAGCGACCTCGGAGCGCACGAGCGGCGCGACGGTCGCCGCCGGCGCGACGTGGCTGCCGGCGGCGCCCGCCGACACGCTTCCGCGCGGCGACTGGTGGCGGCTGTTCGGCGATGCCGACCTCGACGCGCTCGCCTCGCGCGTTGCCGCCTCCAACCAGAACGTCGCCGCGGCCGCCGCGTCGTACACGCAGGCACGCGCCATCGTCGTCGAGCAGCGTTCCGCGCTGTTCCCGTCGCTTGGCGCGAGCGTGAGCGCCGACCGCAATGGCGGTCGCAGTGTTCCGGGGATCCGTTCGTACAACGGCTCGGTGCAGGCGTCGTGGGCACCCGACGTCTGGGGCCGGGTCGGCCGAGCCGTCGAGTCGGCACAGGCGAGCGCCGACGCCAGCGCCGCCGATCTCGCCGCGGCAACGCTGTCGGCCGAGGGCGAACTCGCGTCGAACTACGTGTCGCTGCGCGAGGCCGACGCCGAGATCGACCTGCTCGGGCGAACGATCGACGCCTACCGCCGCTCGCTCACGATCGCCCGCAACCGCTACGCCGCCGGCGTTGTCGCGCGGACCGACGTGCTGCAGGCCGAGACGCAACTCGCCACCACCGAGTCCGACCTGGCGAGCCGGCGCGCCGACCGGGCCCGCTTCGAGCACGCGATCGCGGTGCTCGTCGGCCAGGCGCCAGCCGACCTCGCGCTCGCCGCGGCCGAGTGGAAGCAGACGGTGCCCGACGTGCCGGTCGGCGTGCCGTCGACGCTGCTGCAGCGGCGGCCCGACATCGCCGCCGCCGAACGCGATGTCGCGGCAGCGAACGCGCAGATCGGCGTGCAGCGCTCGGCGTATTTTCCGAGCGTGTCGCTCAGCGGCTCGGTCGGCAGCGGCGGCTCGCGCCTGGGCGACGTGTTCCGCGCCTCGACTCTGCTGTGGTCGATCGGTGCGTCGATCGCCGAGACGATCTTCGACGCCGGCGCACGCTCGGCGCGTGTCGATCAGGCCGAAGCGGCGCGCGACGTCGCCGTTGCCCGCTACCGGCAGACGGTGCTCTCGGCGTTCCAGTCGGTCGAGGACCGGCTGGTCGACGCTCGGGCGCTCACGGAGCGGGCCGAGCGGCTGCGCGCCGCGTCGTCGGCCGCAGACCAGGCCGAGCAGCAGATCCAGAACCGCTATCGCGCCGGCCAGATCAACTACACCGAGGTCGTCACCGCGCAGGCGCAGGCCCTGTCGGCGAGGCGTTCGCTGGTGCAGGTGCAGGTGGCTCGCCAGACCACCGCCATCGCGCTGATCCAGGCGCTCGGCGGCGGCTGGACCGCTATCGAAAGACCCTAGTCGGATGCGAGGTGCGGGCCGCGAGAATGGCCCGCGTTCGCGTGCACTTGCGCGGGGCGTCGATGCGACGGGAGACAGAAGATGGACAAGACCTGGCTGAAGCAGTACCCCGCCGGCGTGCCGGCCGAGATCGACGTCGCCCAGTACGCGTCGCTCGTCGCCCTGCTCGACGAGGCCTTCAACCGCCACGCCGGCAGCATGGCCTACAAGTTCATGGGCAAGTCGCTCAGCTTCAAGGACGTCGACGATGCGTCTCGAGCCTTCGCCGCCTGGCTGCAGGCGCAGGGCTACGCCAAGGGCGACCGCATCGCCGTGATGCTGCCCAACGTGCCGCAGTACCCGGTGGCGATCGCCGGCATCCTTCGTGCTGGTCTGGTCGTCGTCAACGTCAACCCGCTCTACACGCCGCGCGAGCTCGAGCACCAGCTCAAGGACTCGGGCGCCAAGGCGATCATCGTCCTCGAGAACTTTGGTGCGACCTTGCAGAAGGTGCTCGACAAGGTGCCGACCAAGCGCGTGGTCCTCGCCTCGATGGGCGACATGCTCGGCTTCCCCAAGTCGCTGATCGTCAACTACGTCGTGCGCAACGTGAAGAAGATGGTGCCGGCGTTCGACATCCCCGGCGCCGTCCGCTGGGGCGACGCGATCGCCGAGGGTCGCGGCAAGAAGCTGCAGCCCGCGTCGGTCGGCCCGGGCGACATCGCGGTCCTGCAGTACACCGGCGGCACCACCGGCGTCAGCAAGGGCGCTGTGTTGCTGCACCGAAACCTCGTCGCCAACATCCTGCAGGCCGAGGCGTGGTATCAGCCGGCGCTGAAGAAGATCCCCGCCGGCGAGCAGATCGTGACGATCTGCGCGCTGCCGATCTATCACATCTTCGGCTTCAACACCAACATCATGCTGTGCATGCGCATGGGCGGGGCCAACATCCTGATCCCCAACCCGCGCGACCTGCCGGCCGTCTTCAAGGCGTTGCAGGGCGAGAAGTTCCACAGCTTCCCGGCCGTCAACACGCTGTTCAACGCGATGGCGCATCACGCCGACTTCGGCAGCGTCGACTGGTCCGGCCTCGTCATCTCGGTCGGCGGCGGCATGGCGGTGCAGAGCGCGACCGCCAAGCTCTGGCTCGAGAAGACGGGCTGCCCGATCGTCGAGGGCTACGGGCTCTCGGAAACGTCGCCTTCGGTCACCTGCAACCCGGTCGACTCGACCGCCTACAGCGGCAACATCGGCTTGCCGATGCCCAACACCGACGTCAAGCTGCTCGACGACGACGGCAACGAGGTGGCGATGGGCGAGCGCGGCGAGATCGCGATCAAGGGGCCGCAGGTGATGGACGGCTACTGGCAGCGCGCCGACGAGACGGAGAAGGTGATGACCGCCGACGGGTTCTTCCGCTCCGGCGACATCGGCACCGTCGACGAGCGCGGCTACTTCAAGGTCGTCGACCGCAAGAAGGACATGATCCTCGTCTCCGGCTTCAACGTGTACCCGAACGAAGTCGAGGACGTCGTCACGCAGATGCCGGGCGTGCTCGAGTGCGCCGCGATCGGCGTTCCCGACGAGAAGGCCGGCGAGGCGGTCAAGCTCGTCATCGTTCGCAAGGACCCGGCCATCACCGAGGCGCAGGTGCGCACCTACTGCGAATCGAACCTCACCGGCTACAAGCGGCCGAAGGTGGTCGAGTTCCGCACCGAGCTGCCGAAATCGCCCGTCGGCAAGATCCTGCGACGGGAATTGCGACAGGCGGCGTGACTTCGTGCGGCATCGGCGGCCCGTCGACCGGCGGGGCGACGACGTCGCCCTGCTACATTTCGCCCCGGGTGCCGGGCTCGCCGGCGGCGCGACGCCGTCGAGGCAGAGGAACAGGGTCCACGGGTGATCTGGGTCAAGACCGACGCGGGGCGTGCCGAGATGCAGACGAGGGCGCTGGTCAAGGAGCGCCCGCGCCGAAATCTTCTGTTGCTGATCGACGGGATCAAGAGCGAGGAGATGCTGCTCGCCAACCTTGCCGGCATCGGCCCCGAGGATCTGCAGGCGCTGCTCAGTCTCGAGTTGATCGCGCCGGCCGCCGGCGGCGTCAAGGTCGGCGCCGCGCCGCCGCCGCGGGCCGAGCAGCCGACGATTCCACTGCCGCTCGAGACCCAGCCGCTCGACTACGCCCAGTTCACCGCCGCGCTCACGCAGCTCATCTCGGCCAACCTCGGCCTGCGCGGCTTCACGCTCACGCTGGCGGTCGAGAAGGCGTCGACCATCGAGGATCTGCGCAGCGTCGGCGAGCGCGCGCTGGCGCAGATCCGCGACCGCAAGGGCGAGGCGGCCGAGGCCGAAGCGCGCCGCACGCTGTACGGCGCCTGAGCGGCGCGCTTCGTCCTTCCGGTCGCATCGCAGGTCCGCTCCATGCTGTGGCGAGCCGTGCGGGGCACGCTCCTCGCGGTCGCGGCGCTGGTCGTCTTCATCGAGGAGTTCGGCTGGCGACCGCTTGCCGCCTTCGTCGGCCGGCTCGCGCTCTGGCCGCCGATCGCGCGGCTCGAGTCCCGCATCCGAACCCTGTCGCCGAACGTCGCGCTGGTGCTGTTCCTGGCTCCGGCTGCGTTGCTGTTTCCGGTCAAGATCGCCGCGCTGTCGTTGATCAACCATGGCCGGGTCGTCCTCGGCGCGACCGTGATCGTCGCTGCCAAGCTGCTCGGTACGGCGCTGGCCGGGCGGCTGTTCGTGCTCGTCGAGCCGCAGCTGCGCCGCTTCGCCTGGTTCGTGCGCGCGCTCGACTGGTGGCATCGAACCAAGGCGCTCGTGCGAGCCTGGACGCACCGAACGGCGATGTGGCGGATGCTGCGCGGCATGCGCTGCAGATGGCGACGCTGGCGGCGGCGCATGCAGGCGCGGGAGCGCGCGGGATGACCGCCGCGTCGAAGGCGCCGCCACGGCTTCACGTGCCGCTGGCCCTCGCCGCTGGCATGACGCTCCCGTTGCCTCGCGATGCGGCCCGACACGTCCAGGTGCTGCGCCTGCAGCCGGGCGACGCCGTCGTGGTCTTCGAGGGCCGCGACGACCACGAATGGCGCGCTCGCGTGACGACGATGGGCCGCGACTCGGTCGAGGTCGTGATCGACGCTGCCGTCGACGTGCGACGCGAACTGCCGTTCGCGGTGACCATCGCCCTCGGCATGCCGGCCAACGATCGAATGGATGCGCTGATCGAGAAGGCGACCGAGCTTGGCGCCGCGCGCATCGTTCCGCTCGTCTGCGCCCGCTCGGTGTTGCGACTCGACGGCAGGCGCGCCGAGGCACGACGCGACCGCTGGCAGGCGATCGCGGCGAGTGCGAGCGAGCAGTCGGGGCGCACCCGGGTGCCGCTGGTCGACGTGCCAGCGCCCTTCGCCGACGGTGTCGCGGCGCTCGCCGGGGGTCCCGCGCATTGGCTCCTGAGCCTCGACGCCGCCGCCATGCCGGTGGTCGACGCGGCCCGCAAGGCGATGGCCGCCCGGACCGGCGTCGTCGTGCTGAGCGGCCCGGAAGGCGGCCTTGCACCCGACGAGATCGACGCGGCGTGCGCGGTCGGCTTCGTCCCGGTCGGACTGGGCCCGCGCGTGCTTCGCGCCGATACTGCGCCGCTCGCGGCGCTGGCCGTGCTCGCCGCCGAAGCCGCGCGATCATGAACCCCGCCCTGCTCCGCCTGACGCTTTGCCAGGGCTTTTTCCTCACCAACAACGTCACCTTCATCGCCATCAACGGGCTGGTCGGCCTGCGCCTCGCGCCCGCGGTTTGGATGGCGACGCTGCCGGTGACGGCCTATGTCGCCGGCGGTGCGTTGTTCGCCGGGCTGGTCGCCAGGCACCAGCGGCGGTTCGGGCGTCGTCGCGCCTTCCAGCTCGGCCTGCTCACGGCGATCGCGACGACCGCCTTCTGTGCCTGGGCGGCGCTCGGCGGCCACTTCTGGGGTGTCGTGCTCGGCGCGCTGCTCGCCGGCTACTACAACGCCAACGCCGGCCTCTACCGCTTCGCCGCCACGGAGCTCGTCGTTCCCGGCCGGCAGGCACAGGCGATCTCGTGGGTGCTGGCCGGCGGCATCATCGGCGCGGTCGCAGGGCCCAACCTCGCCACCGCGACACGCAACATCCTCCCCTCGGAATTCGCGGGCTCGTACGCTGCGCTCGCGTTCGTCGCCCTCGCGTCGCTCGCGGTCGTCTCGACGATCCGGTTCCCGCCGCTCGTGCTCCCGAGCGCGGCCGCACCGGGTCGGTCCTTGCGCGAGATCGCCAGACAGCCGACGTTCATCGTCGCCGTGCTCGCCTGCGCGCTCGGCTACGGCGTGATGAACCTGCTGATGGCGGCGACGCCGCTGGCGATGGCGATGTGCTCGCACCCGTTCGAGAAGACCGCGCTCGTCCTCGAATGGCACGTGCTGGGCATGTTCGTTCCAGGATTCTTCACCGGCCACCTGATCCGGCGGTTCGGCGCCCTGCGGGTGATGGCGGTCGGGGTCGTCCTCTACGTGGTCTGCATCGCCGTCGCGCTGTCCGGCGTCGAGCTGATGCGATTCCTGATTGCGCTGTTCACGCTCGGCGTCGGCTGGAACTTCCTCTACATCGGTGGCACGACGCTGTTCACGCAGTGCTATCGACCGGAGGAGAAGACGACGGCGCAGGCGGCGATGGACACGACGGTGTTCGCGACCATGACCATCACCTCGTTCAGCTCCGGCGCACTCGTGACGACGAGCGGCTGGACGGTGCTCAACGTGGGCTCGATCGTTCCGGTGGTGCTGGCGGCGCTGGCACTGGCGTGGCTGGCGTCGAAGCGGCGCGCGGAGCGTCGTGCCGGCCTGCAACCAGCTCGAATCTGAACAGACGGCACTCGATCGGCCCGTTCCACATCGGCACGCGGCGCGATGCCTTCAGCCGCATCGCCTGCGGCAGCTTCGGATCGGGCGAGAGGATCCACGCCGTCCAGCCAGCCGGATGGTCCGTGTAGGCGCGCTTCCAGTGCGCGGCGAGGCGGGCGTAGAAGTCGTCGGGGGTGTCACGGTCTTCGGCCGAGTCGCGAGTCGCCTGGCGGTTCGGCGCACTTTTCCCGGCGACGTCGATGCGGGCGCCGTAGGGCGGGTTGAGCACCAGCGTTCCCGGCAGGTCGGCCGGCAGTCGCGGCGGCGGGCGCTCGAGCGCGTCGCCGCCGTGGAACTCGATCCAGCGCGCGACGCCGGCCCGCTCGGCATTGCGGCGCGCGAAGTCGACCATGCGAAACGACACGTCGCTGGCCACGATCGGCACCGCCGCATCGTGCACGCGGGCCTTCGCCGCGCCTCGCATCTGCTGCCACGCCTGACGGATCGCCGGCGACTGGAACGGCTGCAGGCGCTCGAACGCGAACGGCCGGCCGATGCCGGGGGCGATGCCGCAGGCGATCTGCGCGGCCTCGATGGCAATCGTGCCGGAGCCGCACACCGGGTCGTGCAGCGCGCCGCCACCGTCGCGCGAACCATCCCAGCCGGCAACGGCCAGGAGCGACGCGGCGAGCGTCTCCTTCAGCGGTGCGTCGCCGGTGTCCTCGCGCCAGCCGCGCTTGAACAGCGACTCGCCGGAGGTGTCGACGTAGAGGGTCGCGTCGCGTTCGCCCGCGTGCAGCGCGACGGCGAGGTCGGGATAGCGGGTGTCGACGCTCGGCCGTTCGCCGGTGGCGTCGCGCAGCATGTCGCAGATCGCATCCTTGACGCGCAGCGCCGTGAAGTTGAGGCTGTGCAGCGGACTGCGGTGCGCGGTGGTGTCGATCCGCAGCGTCTGCCGCGGCGTGATCCAGCGCGGCCACGCGACCGTGCGGGCGAGGGCGTGGATGTCGTGCTCGTCGCGGTAGGGGCCGTGCGCGACCTCGAGCAGCACGCGCTGCGCGAGCCGGCATTCGAGGTTGAGCGCACCGACGTCGGCGAGGTCGCCTTCGAGCGAGACGCCGCCGCGCTCGCGGTCGACCCGCCGCGCGGGAACGATGCCGCTGACTTCGGCCACGAGCCATTCCTCGACGCCCGCCGCGCACGGCAGGAACAGCCGGTGCCGCGAGCCGGAGGCGCCGTCGTTCACAGCGCCTTCCGGAGCTGCGCCGGCGAGATCTTGAGCGCCTCGCGGTACTTCGCGACGGTGCGGCGGGCGACGTGGATGCCCTGCTCGTCGAGCATCTGCGAGATCTGGCTGTCCGACAGCGGCTTGCCGGAATCCTCGGCCGCGACGATCTGCCGGATCAAGGCCCGCACCGCCGTGCTCGACGCGTTGCCGCCGGCCTCGGTCGTGAGCGACGAGCCGAAGAAGTACTTCAACTCGAAGGTGCCGAACGGCGTCGACATGTACTTCGCGGTCGTCACGCGCGAGATCGTCGACTCGTGCAGGCCGAGTTCGTCGGCGATCTCGCGCAGCACCAGCGGCTTCATGGCGATCGCGCCGTGCGTGAAGAACGCCTTCTGCCGCTCGACGATCGCCTGCGACACGCGCTGGATGGTGTCGAAGCGCTGCAGGATGTTCTTGACGAACCAGCGCGCCTCCTGAAGTCTCGACTGCAGCCCGGCGACCGATGCGTCCGGCGCCTCGCCGCGCGCCGCCGCGCCGCGGCTGCCGCGCTGCTGGCGGATCGCGCTGGCGTAGAGGTCGTTGATGCGCAGCTTGGGCATCACGTCGGCGTTGAGCACGACCTTCCAGCCGCGGCCCGACTTCTGCACGATCACGTCGGGGACGATGATGTTGGCCTCGGCCGGCGCAAATGGCCGGCTCGGCTTGGGCTCGCAACCGAGGATGAGCGCCTGCGCCTCGCGCAGCAGCGTCTCGTCTGCGCCGGTCGCCGCCATCAGCTTCTTTAGGTCGCGCCGCGCCAGCAGCTCGAGATGGTGCTTGCAGACGATGACGGCGACCGCCTGAGCCTCGCCGCGCGTGCGCGTGCGCAGCTGCAGCACCAGGCATTCGGAGAGGTCGCGGGCGCCGACGCCGGTCGGCTCCATGCTCTGCAGGAAGCGCAGTCCGCAGCGCAGGCGATCGAGCAGCGTGTCGCCCTCTTCGCCTTTCTCGTCGTCGCCGATGCCGCCTTCACGCAGCCGATCGACGATCTCCTCGAGCGGGTCGGCGAGGTAGCCGTCGTCGTCGAGCGAATCGATGAGCACGCGAACGGCGGCGGCGTCGATCGGCGCGAGCCGCATGTTGGAGAGCTGCTCGCGCAGGTGGTCCTGCAGCGTGACGAGCGGGGTGTCGCGATCGCTCGCGTCGTATTCGTCGCTGTCGGAGGAGTTCTTGCTCTTGCCCGGCGTCTCGCGGATGCCGTCGAAGTCCTCGCGCTCGGTGCCGTTCTCCCAGTCGTCGCGCTCGCTGTTGCCGGCGAACTCGGTCGCACCGTCGATCGCCGCGACCTCGTCGCCGTCACCGGTGCCGCTCGTCTCGGCGGCCCGGTCGGCCTCGCGCTCGGCTGCATGCTCCGCCCGAGACAGCGGCTCGGCGAGCGGCTCGAACGCCGTCGGCTGCGCCTCCTCCTCGGCCTCTAGGAATGGGTTGGCCTCGAGCATCTGCTCCACCTCCTGCTGGAGCTCGAGCGTGGACAGCTGCAGCAGCCGGATCGACTGCTGCAGCTGCGGCGTCAGCGCCAGGTGCTGCGACAGCCGAACCTGAAGCGACGCTTTCATGCCCGGAGTCCAACGGAGCGGCCGGCCGGCCGCCGGGCCGCTCCCAAGGCGGGCCGAGCCCCCCCGGGGGGCAGCGACCGGAAGGAGCAAAGCGACTGATGCGAGCGTGGAGGCCCCATCACATTCGAAAATGCTCGCCGAGGTAGACCTTGCGGACCGAGGCGTCGGCGACGATCTCCTCGGGTGTTCCTTCGGCGAGGACGCGGCCTTCGCTGATGATCGTGGCGCGGTCGCAGATGCCGAGCGTCTCGCGCACGTTGTGGTCGGTGATGAGGACGCCGATGCCGCGACCCTTCAGGAAACCGATGATCCGCTGGATCTCGATCACGGCGATGGGGTCGATGCCGGCGAACGGCTCGTCTAGAAGGATGAAGCGCGGCCGCGTCGCCAAAGCTCGCGCGATCTCGACGCGGCGCCGCTCGCCGCCCGAGAGCGAGAGCGCCGGCGAGGTGCGCAGCTTCTCGATCGAGAGGTCGCGCAGCAGCCGGTCGAGCGTCTCGTCGATCGCGGCGCGGCCGAGCGGGCGGCCGTCGTCGCCGACCTGCAGCTCGAGCACGGCGCGGATGTTCTGCTCGACATCGAGCTTGCGGAAGATCGACGGCTCCTGCGGCAGGTACGACAGGCCGAGCCG
>JBBSPY010000026.1:0-21476 GCA_038258415.1 Burkholderiales bacterium | reverse complement strand
CCGCTCTCCGTGGCGTTGTACGGCGCCTGCGCGCAAAGCGGGTTGTTGTCCGGAATCGCGAACTGGTCGGAGAGTGGCACCGGCTGGATGATCGTGCGGATCTTGTTCCGGTTGTACGACCCCTCGGCGTAGGCCTGGATGTCGGACGTGATGGCGAACTTGCCGGAAACGAACAGGCTCGCTCTGTCGGACTCCGGGATCAGGGCGACAAGGGGCGCCGGATCGAAGCGGCAGCGATCCGGCGGGAAGAGCGCGTCCAGGTTGGAGTAGGGACCGGGGCAGCCGGGCGCCGCTGGATTGCGCGTGTCGGTGCCGATGGCACCCGTGGCCGGGTCGTATGTCGAGATGTTGCCCGGGAAGCTGTTTCCCGAGGAAGTGTCGTTCAGGTTCTTGACATCGACTCCGCTCCTCGAGAAGCTGCGGTCGCGGCCATAGAGAGCGCTTTCCTTCTGGTACGAGGCGACGAACATGACGTTGAAGCGATCGCGGCCGAGATCGCCGAAACCGAACGTGCCGGTGGCGCGCTTGAAACTGGCGCCGCCCTGGGTGGTGTCGCCGTACTCGCCGGTGACCTCGACCCCCTTGAAGTCCTGGCGCAGGATGAAGTTGATGACGCCGGCAATGGCATCGGAACCGTAGATCGCCGACGCGCCGTCCTTGAGGACTTCGACGCGTTCGATCGCCGCGAGCGGGATGCTGTTGACGTCGACGGAAACCGAGTCGCCGGTGAAGCCGATTCCGTACGGGGCGATGCGACGGCCATTGAGCAGCACCAGGGTGCGCAGCGACGTGAGGCCGTGCAGGGAAACCGCCGATATGCCGCCGGTGGTCGCACCTGAGGCCGAAGAGGTGGTCAGGCCGCCCGAACTCGAGATCGAGCTGATCGTCTGCAGCAACTGCTCGACGTTGGTGGCACCTGTCTTCTGGATCTGCTCTCGCGTGATGACCTGCACCGGCAAGGCGGTCTCGGCGTCGATCCGCTTGATCGACGAACCCGTGATCTCGACCCGCTCCAGCTGCTGCGGCGCCGGCGGCGTGGTCGTTTGTGCCAAAGCAGGAATGGTGGCCATCCCGCCTCCGAACGCGACCATCAAGGCTGTGCAGAGCTTCGTTCTCTTCAACATCAGGACCTCCCCGGGAAAAAGGTTCGAATCGACCTCAGCCGCCGCCGGGAATCGCCGCCCGTCTCGGGCGTGCAACCTTCCCACGTGCGGTCTGTCACAGGATTGTCAGATGGCCTTTACGAACTCGTCACGGAACTTTGTGTGACAGCGCAACGCTCGTCGGCTTTAACCAACAGTCGCGGCACCGCGTCGAGCAAGGTCCTCGTATAGGGCGAATCCGGCTTGCCGAGCACCTCGACGGTGCTTCCCTGCTCCTCGATTCGTCCCGACTGCATCACGACGACGTGGTCGGCGAGGAACTCGACGACGCCGATGTTGTGGGTGATGAACAGCAGCGACAGGCCGAGGTCGCGCTGCAGGTCGCGCAGGAGGTTGAGGATCTGCGCCTGCACCGAGACGTCGAGTGCCGACGTCGGCTCGTCGCACACGATCAGGCGCGGCTGCACGGCCAGCGCGCGGGCGATCGCGATCCGTTGCCGCTGTCCCCCCGAGAACTCGTGCGGGTAGCGATCGAGCGCGTCGCGGCGCAGCCCCACCTGCTCGACCAGACCTTCGAGCAGGCTGCGCCGGGCGGCCGCATCGAGCTCCGGGCGAAGGGCCTGCAGCCCCTCCTGAAGGATCGCCATCACCCGCATTCGCGGGTCGAGCGAGGCGAACGGATCCTGGAAGATCATCTGGATGTCGCGACGCGCGTCGCGCAACGATTCGCCCTGCAGGTCGAAGAGGTCGCGTCCATCGAACAAGGCCTCGCCGCGGACGGTCGCCACGCCGCGCAGCAGCTGGACGATCGCCTTGCCCGTCGTCGTCTTGCCGCAGCCCGATTCGCCGACGAGCGCGACGGTGCGACCGCGGGGGACGGAAAAGGAGACGTCGTCGACGGCGCGGAACTCGCCGGCGATCCGGCGCAGTAGTCCCTTGCGAATGGGAAACCCGACCGTCAGGTTGCGGACGTCGAGCAGGACGGGCGCTTCGGCTGCGTCGCGGCCGACGCCGGTCTGCCGGTCTGTCGCGTCTGCGCGCAGCGGCTGTGCTCCGTTCACGACCGAGCCTGCCGGCGGCTTGGGGGCGTCCTGATCGGTGTAGAGCAGACACCGCACCGCCCTGCCCGGCTCCGCCTCCAGCAACTCGGGCCGTGTCGATGGGCAGGCACCGAACGCGCGGTCGCAGCGCGGCTCGAAGCGGCAGCCTTCGAAGGTGAGCCACAGCGGCGGCACCGAACCGCCGATGGCGGCCAGCGATCCGCCGCGCCGATTCGCGTCGGGCAGCGCCTGGAGGAGCAGCCGCGCGTAGGGATGCAGCGGCCTGGAGAAAAAGGCCCCGGCCTCGGCGACCTCGACGATCTGCCCGGCGTACATCAGCGCGACCCGGTCGGCCACCTCGGAGACGACGGCCAGGTCGTGGGTGATGAGCATCATGCCCATGCCCTGCTCGCGCTGCAGGTCGGCGAGCAGCTTCAGGATCTGCTTCTGGATGGTGACGTCGAGCGCCGTCGTCGGCTCGTCGGCGATCAGGAAATCGGGCTCGCAGGCGAGCGTCATCGCGATCATCACGCGCTGCTTCTGGCCGCCGGAGAGGCGAAACGAATAGTCGTCGATGCGTCGCTCCGGCTCGGGCAGGCCGACCTTGCCGAGCCATTCGATCGCACGCGCGCGCGCCGCGGCGCCGCGCAGCGCCGTGTGCAGCTCGATCGCCTCGACGATCTGGTCGCCAACCCGCATCACCGGGTTCAGGCTGGTGGCGGGCTCCTGGAAGATCATGCCGATGCGACCGCCGCGCACCCTGCGCATCGCCGCTTCGGGCAGCGAGAACAGATCCTCGCCCGCCACCGTCAGCCGGCCGTGCTCGACCCGGCCGGCCTCGGGCAGCAGGCGCATCAGGGCCAGCGCCGTCATGCTTTTCCCGCAGCCCGATTCGCCGACGAGCGCGAACGTCTCGCCTCGCTCGATCGACAGGCTGAGCGCGTCGATCGCGCGTACCAGGCCGACGTCGGCGTCGATGGCGACGCTGAGGTCGGTGACTTCGAGGTGGGTCGCCGACACGGTCAGACCTCTGCGCGCGAGGTCGGCGCGGCGACGACCTTGCGCGGTCGGAAGCTTCGCGCGCGCGGATCGAACGCGTCGCGCACGCCGTCGTGGAACAGGTTGGCGGCAAGGACCAGCGTGACCATGAAGGCGAACGCCGCGGCGAACGACCACCACACGACCGGGTCGCGGCTCATCTCGTCGCGGGCCAGATTGATCATGCCCCCGAAGCTGTTCATCGACGGGTCGACGCCGACACCGACGTACGAGAGCACCGCCTCGTAGAGAATGAGCGACGAGAAGTCGAGCACCGTGACGATGAGCATGAGGTGCGCGACGTTCGGGAAGATGTGTCGCGCCATGATCCGCCACGAGCTCACGCCGAACGCGTTCGCGGCCTGCACGTACTCGAGCTCGCGCAGCTTGAGGGTCTCGCCCCGCAGCAGGCGGCACAGTGTCGGCCAATTGGTGAGTCCGAGCACCGCGCACAGCAGGAAGAGCTTGAGGTCGGCGCGCTCGGCCCCGGTCGCGAACATCTCCGGATGCTTGTCCAGGAACACCTGCACCATCAGGACGCAGGCGGCGATCAGCAGCACGTTGGGAACCGAAGAAAACATGGTGTAGAGGTACTGGATCACCTCGTCGATCCAGCCGCGGAAGTAGCCCGCCATGATGCCCAGCGTGACCGCCACCGGGAGCGTCGCCACCGTCGCCAGCGTGCCGATGACGAAGGCGGTGCGGATGCTCTTCAGCGACTGGTACAGCACGTCGTTGCCGGTGAGGTCGGTCCCGAGCACGTGGTAATGGTTCATGAGCAGCGCGGTTGGCCCGAACAGCACGCCCAGCACCACGAAGGTGACGATCGCGCTGCGCCACGGCACGCGCAGTGCGTTGCGGGCGATCGCCGAGGCAGCGGCGCCGAAGCCGAGCGTCTCGCTGCGTGCGACCAGCGCGATGAGCGCGGCGCTCAGCAACGCCGCCACCGCGAGGCCGACTGCCAGCCCGGTGGCGACCCGCGCGCCCACATCGCCCGCCCAGTGCGTGGCCGGTTCGGCGAGGTGGGCTCCGCCGTAGGCGAGCCGCGGCGCGACGCGCCGCACCTCGCCGTCGACGACGACCGAGTCTTTCGTGAATCCGACGTAGGCGAGCGGTCGCGAGTAGGTGGACTCGCGAGACAACACGAGTCGGGAGAGCGTGAAGTCCAGCGCAGAGCGCGTGCGCGTGTCGTAGGCTGGTGCCGCGTTCGGGGCCCCGGCAGCGGGGGCGAGCAGCGGCCGGTAGTGGACGCTGTCGAGCAGTGTCACGAGCAGGCACGCCGCCAGCACGATCGAAGAGGCAAGCGCGGCCGGATCGTGAAAGACCTTTGCCCAGTTGGCGCGCAGGTCGGGCTTGCGCCGCGCAACGACCGCGTAGAAGACAAGGCCGATGACGAGCAGCCAGATCGCTGCATCGGTCCAGAGAATGACCAGCTTCGGCATCGACGGGCGTTCGGGGCTCGGACGCTCAGGCGAGCCGCACGCGCGGGTCGACCCACGTGTAGGCGACGTCGATCAGCATGAAGGTCGCGATGTACAGCAGCGAGCCGACGAAGACCATCGTGCGCACCACCGCGAAGTCCTGCTTGCCGATGGCGTCGATGACGTAGGCGCCGAGGCCGGGCAGGCCGAAGAAACTCTCGAACACCAGGCTGCCGAGGAAGACATATGGCAGGTAGCTGCCGGCGCTGGTGATGATCGGGATCAGCGCGTTGCGCAGCACATGCCGACCGAGGACGACGATCTCGGCGAGGCCCTTCGCCCTCGCCGTGCGCACGTAGTCCCTGCCGGTTTCCTCGAGGAACATGGCGCGGTAGAGCCGCGCTTCGCTGCCCAGCCGCGCGACGAGCGACAGCGCGATCGGCAAGGCGAGGAACTTGACGACGTCCAGCCCGCCCGCATAGCCCGAGATCGGCGCCAGCTTCAGAACGCGCGAGAACATGAACTGACCGGCGATGATGTAGAAAAGACTCGAGATGGAAAGCATGAACACGCACGCGACGACACCCCAGAAGTCGAGTCGCGTGTGCCGGAACATCGCCAGCAGCAGCGCGAACGCGGTGCTCGCGATGACCTGCAGCACGAACAGCGGCAAGGCGAGCTGCAGGCTCACCCACATCCGCGTCGAGACTTCGTGGCCGATGTCGCCGGCGGTTTCCGAGTCGGCGCGTCCGAAGTCGAGCTTGAAGAGCGACACCGAGCGCTCCCAGAAGATCGTCTCGGTGATCCGGGCGGCGCCGCTCGCCTTCTCGTTGACGTAGAGCGGCTTGTCGTAGCCGCGCTCGGCCTTCCAGCGGTCGATCACCGGCTGGGTGATGTACTTGCCGCCGATGTTGAGCCGGGCCATGTCGTCAGGCGTGTTGACGGTGAAGAAGAGGAAGAAGGTGGCAAGGTTGACGCCGAGCAGCACCAGCACGCCGTAGAAGACGCGCCGGACGAGATAGGAACCCATGAGGTGGCGGGCCCCTCAGGCGGCGACGAGCTCGCCGCGCGCGTTGATGCGCTCGCGGCGGCGGAAGGTGCGCACCCCCATCAGAACGAGCACGACGCCCGCCGCAACGGCGATCCACACCGGCCACCAGACCTGCTGGTTCCACGCGGCGAGCCGCTGCACGCGCTCGGCCGGGTCGAGCCGCAGGTATCGGCCCTGGTCGCGCACGAGGATCGCCGGCTTCGAGTTGTAGACCCAGTGCTGGACGGCCGCCGAAGAGTAGGGGAAGTAGCCGAACGACCATGGAGCGTCGTTCTGCAGGATCGTCACGAGCTGGTCGATCACGGCCTGCTTTTGCGGCCCGTCGTCGAGCAGCTTCATCTGCGCGAACAGCTTGTCGTAAACCGGGTTCGAGTAGTTGGAGGTGTTCTCGCCGTCGAACTTCGTCTTTCCGTTCGGGCCGTAGAGCAGGAAAAGGAAATTCTCGGCGTCGGGGTAATCGGCGTTCCAGCCCAACCAGAACACTTGGTAGTTGCCTTTGCGCACCTTGTCCTGGAACTGGTTGTTGTCGGTGGCACGCACCTCGAGCTGGATGTCGATCTTGGCGAACTGACGAACCACCCAGTCGGTCTCGGCCTTGTTCTCGGGAGTCGGCAGCGCGTAGAAGTCGTAGTTGATGACGAGCGGGCGTCCGGTCTTCGCGTCGCGACCGTTGGGGTACCCCGCTTCCACGAGCAGCTTCTTCGCGTCGGCAATCGGCCGGCGCACCGATTCTCGGTTCACGACCGTGTGCGTCACGGGGTCGTTGCCCTCCGGTGTGCCGAAGCGAGAACCGAAGATGCCTTTGGGCAGCGGGCTCATCGCGGCCTCACCGCCCTTGCGCGGGAACACGCGCGAGAACTCCTCCCAGTCGATGGCGATCGAGATCGCCTGGCGGAGCTTGCGGTTTCGCAGTTGCTGATCCGGTGTGCTGCCCTGCCCGATCGTCGGGTCGAGCATGTTGAAGCCGATGATCCAGCTCGTCACATCGCTGAACTGGGCGAGCCGGAAGCCCTTCTCGGCGTATTCCTTTTTCACTTCCGGCGAGTCCTGCATGCCGACGCGGTAGTCCATCCCGGTATCGGTGCGCTCGAAGACCTCGGAGTCGTAGAAGCCCTGGCGGAACTTGGCGCGGCGAGGCAGCGGATCGCGCTCGACCGTCGAGACCAGCGTGTCGATGAAGGGCGTCTTCTTTCCGCAGTCGTCGAGCAGGCCGGCGGCCCTGTCTTCCGGCATGCCCTCACAGGGGTAGGGCTCGCCGCGGTAATTCGGGTTGCGCTGCATCACGTGTCGCCGGTCGCGCACGTATTCGGTGAGCATGTACGGGCCGGTGCCGACGGGCCACACGTCGAGGGTGAGGCCGACGGCAGCCATGCCGGGCTGCGCGTAGAAGGCATCGGCCTCCCACGGTACCGGCGCGGTGAACGTCATGTTCATCCAGTAGTTCCACTGCGGATACTTGCCCTTGATGCGAATGCGCAGCAGGTGCTTCTCCGGCGCCGTCGCGCCCGCGAGCGGCCACTGGCGAAAGTCGAGGAAAGGCTTGTCCGGGCTCGACGGATCACGGCCGGCCATGAGCTTGCGGTCTTCTTCCTTGACCATCGGCCCGTACGCCTTGAGGCCGACCACGTACTCCGAGAAGATGCCGTAGATCGGCGTCGTGATGCGCGTCGTGGCGTGCCGCTTCAGCGCGTAGACGTAGTCCTCCGCGACGAGCTCGCGCGTGCCGGTCTTCTCGAAATCGAGCGGCGTGCGGCGGTCCCCGAGTGCGCCCGGCTTCAGTGCGTGATAGAGATAGCGGCCCTGCTCGTCCTTCGCGAAGGCCGGGTGCGGCTGGAACAGGATGCCCGGCTTGATCCGGATGTCGTAGACGCTCTCTGCGATCTGGTCGCCGGGCGTGGTGTCGGGAAGCGGCTTCCCCGACGCGTCGAGGTAGGTCGGCTTGACGATCTCCACGGCCGTTTTCGGCATCAGCACGAAAGGCCGCTTGAGGTAGTGGAAGCCGTAGAGCGGCTCGTAGATCTGATACGTGAACGGCGTGTCGTTGCTCCAGTACGAAGCCGTCGGGTCGAGGTGGCGCGGCGAACTCTGGATGTTCGCGCTGAAGAGGGTGTTGGTGCCGGCAGCGTCGTGCGGGAGTGGGTTGTTGTCGCAGCCCGGAAGGCCGGTGATCGCCAGCGCCGCCAACACGGGGGCGAACCGTCGCCGATCTCCGAGCAGGGCCCGGATCCGCATCGTCACGCTCCGCTTCGTCATCGCGTCGTCCTTGGCCAGCCGGCATGATACGAGCGGCGCTCGCCGCGGCGGTGGCGGCGTCGCCAACCCGGTCATGCATGGCCCCACGCCACGAAAGCATCGCGGCCGGCGACGGCGAGGCGCACGCGCCTGCCGACCGGGAGGCACACCTTGGTCGGCACGTGGCCGAACGGCAGCCCCGTGAGGATCGGCGTGTGCGTCGCGGCGCGCACCCGCTCGACAGCGCTGCGAAGCGTGTAGCCGCGGTCGTTGGGCGATGGCTTCCAGGCCGTGAACTGCCCCAGCACGATCGCCTTCTGCGTGTCGAGCACACCGGCCTGCTGCAATTGCAGCAGGCTGCGCTCGATCCGGTAGGGGTGTTCGTTCACGTCCTCGAGGAAGAGGATGCCGCCCCGGATCTTCGGCAGATGCGGCGTGCCGACGAGCGCACACAGCACGCACAGGTTGCCGCCCCAGAGCACGCCACTCGCCTCGACGCCGTCGAAGCCCGCCTCGGTGCGAAAGCCGATCGCCTCGAGCTCGCCCGACATCGCTTCCGTGAAACAGGCCACCGTCACCTCGTCGGTCCCGCCGGCGTCGTCGGCGCGGCCGAAGTCGTCGGTCGCCATCGGTCCGGCCCAGGTCACGCCGCCAGCGTGGGCGAGCAGGCCGAGCTGAAGTGCCGTGAGGTCGCTGTGGCCGACCCATCGCGTGCCGCGCTCGCCGCTCTTCGCGATGCGCTTCCAGTCGATCCGGTGGAGCAGCCGCGTCACGCCGTAGCCGCCGCGTGCCGCAAGCGCGACACCGGGCGCGGCCTCGGCGGTGCGGTGGATGGCGGCGAGCCGCGCATCGTCACTGCCGGCGAAGCGCTGCAAACGGTCGCGCGCGGACGCATCGATCTCGACCGAATAGCCGAGCTTGCCGAGTCGCGCGGCCGCACGGCGCAGCGCCATGCGGTCGCGCACGACGCCGGCGGGCGAGTAGATCAGCAGGCGCCCGCTCATCGTGCGGTGCCCTCGCCCAGCTCGGTGGACTCGCCAGCGGGGATGTCGCTCCCGACATCGTGCGGTTCGAGATCGATGGGCACGAGCGGAGCAGGCACGGCCGCCGAACCGTGGCGATGGCGATACTGCTCTCGACGCTCGACGAAGAAGCGACGGAGGACATCCCCGCATTCCGCGCCGAGGACGCCACCCTCGACGCGTGTGTGGTGGTTGAGCAGGGGCGTTCCGAAAACGTCGAGCACCGAGCCTGCGCCGCCGCTCTTGGGGTCGCTGGCGCCGAAGACGACCCGGCCGACCCGCGCGTGCAGCAGCGCCATCGCGCACATCGGGCACGGTTCGAGGGTGACGAAAACCTCGCACTCGGGCAGCCGGTAGTTGCCGAGCAGCTGCGCGGCGTGACGCAGCGCGACGATCTCGGCGTGCGCGGTCGGGTCGGCGTCGGTGATCGGGCGGTGGTAGCCGGTCGCGAGGACCTGCGGGCCGTCGGCGCCGGGGCGAAAGACGACGGCGCCGACCGGTACCTCGCCGACCAGCGCGGCGTTGTGCGCCTGGTCGATCGCCAGCCGCATGCGCGCTTCGTCGCGAGGGTCGGTCGTCATTTGTCGGCGTCTTCGTTGCGCTTCGCACCTTGCCGCAGCGCCTCGGCGGTGCGGTCGCGCACGTCCTGCTGGATCGCGCCGAGGTCGGCTGAGGCCGCCGTCGCCGGCAGCCCGGCGCGCGCGCGTGCCTCGGCGTCGCGCGGTGCGACGCTGCCGTTGCCAGCCGCCTGCAGCTGGCGCTTCGCGACGAGGCCGACCGTTGCGAGGACGAACACGAGAGCCAGCACGCCCAACACCGCCTTCATCGCATCACTCCCATTCAATCGTCGCCGGCGGCTTGCTGCTCACGTCGTAGACCACGCGGTTGATGCCGCGCACCTCGTTGATGATGCGGGTCGACACGCGCTTGAGCAGCGCGTGCGGCAGTTCGGCCCAGTCGGCGGTCATGAAATCGCTGGTCTGCACGGCGCGCAGGGCAGTCACGTAGTCGTAGGTGCGGCCGTCGCCCATCACGCCAACGCTCTTGACCGGCAGGAACACGGCGAATGCCTGGCTCGTCAGTTCGTACCAGGTGCGGCCGCTGGCGGCGTCGACCGTGTTGCGCAGTTCCTCGATGAAGATGGCATCGGCACGGCGCAGCAGTTCGGCGTACTCGCGCTTCACTTCGCCGAGGATGCGCACGCCGAGCCCGGGACCGGGGAACGGATGGCGATGCACCATCTCGTGCGGAAGTCCGAGGGCGACGCCGAGCTCGCGGACCTCGTCCTTGAAGAGCTCGCGAAGCGGCTCCAGCAGCTTCAGGCCGAGCGTTTCGGGCAAGCCCCCGACGTTGTGGTGGCTCTTGATCGTCACCGCCTTCCGGGTCTTGGCTCCGCCTGACTCGATCACGTCGGGGTAGATCGTGCCCTGCGCCAGCCAGGTCGCCGCCTTCAGCTTCGCCGCCTCGCGCGTGAACACCTCGACGAACTCGCGACCGATGATCTTGCGCTTCTGCTCCGGGTCGGACACGCCCGCGAGGTGCCCGAGGAAGGCCTCGCTCGCATCGACGTGCACGACCTTGACCTGCATGCGCTCGGCGAAGGTCGCCATCACCTGCTCCGCTTCGCCGAGCCTGAGCAACCCGTGGTCGACGAAGACGCACGTGAGGCGGTCGCCGATCGCCTGGTGGAGCAGCGCCGCGGCGACGCTGGAATCGACGCCGCCCGACAGGCCGAGGATCACCTCGTCTTCGCCGACCTGCTCCCGGATCTTCGCCACCGCCTCGTCGATGTAGCTGCCCATGACCCAGTCGGGCACCGCACCGGCGATGTCGACGACGAAGCGGCGCAGCATCTCGGCGCCCTGCACGGTGTGCGTCACCTCCGGATGGAACTGCACGCCGTAGAGGCGTCGAGCCTCGTCGGCCATGCCGGCGATCGGACAGCTCGGCGTCGACGCCATCAGCACGAATCCGGGCGGCAGCGCCGTGACCTTGTCGCCATGGCTCATCCACACCTTGAGCATGCCGTGGCCGTCGCCCGTGGTGAAGTCGGCCAGCCCGTCGAGCAGTTTCGTGTGGCCGCGCGCGCGGACCTCGGCGTAGCCGAACTCGCGATGCGTGCTCGCCTCGACCTCGCCGCCCTGCTGCACCGCCATCGCGAACATGCCGTAGCAGATGCCGAGCACCGGAACGCCGAGGTCGAACACGGCCTGCGGGGCGCGCAGATCGTGCTCCTCGTAGGTCGAGGCGTGGCTGCCGGAGAGGATGACGGCCTTCGGCGCGAAGTCGCGAACGAAGGCGTCGGTCACGTCGTTCGGGTGGATCTCGCAGAAGACGTGTGCCTCGCGCACGCGACGGGCGATGAGCTGCGTGACCTGCGAGCCGAAATCGAGGATGAGGATGCGGTCGTGCATGGCTTGGCGTCGGAAATCGAGTTGCGGTCAGACGGCGTCCGGCGCGGGGGCGAGCTCGACGCGGGGCTGGGGCTTCCTGAAGTGGACGATCGCGACCACCAGTGCCGCCGCCTGCAGCACGGCGCAGAAGAAGAAGGGCATGCCGATGCGCCAGTCTCCCTGGGGCAGGTGCGACACGATACCCAGCAGCGGAACGGCGAACACCGGACCGAGGACCGCCATCAGGCTCTGCAGCCCCGACACCGCGCCCATCGTCTTGCCTTGCGTCTGCTCGTCGGCTGCGCCCGACACGATGCTCTGAAGCGACGCCGCCACCGTGAAGCCAAGTACGTTGCAGCCGATGACGGCGAAGATCATCCAGCCCTCGGTGGCGAACGCCCATCCGAGATAGGCCAAAGTGGACGACACGAGACCGATGATGGCGAGCCGCTGCGGCGGCCAGCGCTTGAGCAGCCGGCCCAGCAGCAGTCCCTGCACAAGCGCCGACATAGACCCCACGGCGAACAGCGACCAGCCGTTCTCCAGCGGCCCCCAGCCGAACTTGAAGGTGGTGTAGAGCACCCAGCTTGTGTAGAGAACGAACTGCGACAAGGCCGTGAGCGCGATGACTGCAAGCAGGGGCCCGATGCCGTTGAGACGGCCGAGCGACGCGAGCGACCTGACCGGATTGAGCGCCGTCGACCAGTCGACCGGCCGCCGGCGCTCGGCTGGAAGCGACTCGGGCAGCACGAAAAGCCCGTATGCCAGGTTGAGCATCGCCAAGCCGCCGGCAACGTAGAACGGCAGGTGGAGGTCTCGAGCGCCCAGGAGTCCGCCGATCACGGGCCCGAGGATGAAGCCGATGCCGAACATCGCGCCGAGCTGGCCGAACCGCCGGGCGCGGTCCGCCTTGGCCGTGATGTCGGCCACGTACGCATTGGCGACCGAGATGTTCGACTGCATCGCGCCGCTGAACAGGCGCACGACGATCAGCATCCACAGCGCGGTCGCCAGCGCGGTCGTGAAGAAGCTGAGACCGAGCGCGCAGAAGCCGACGAGCAGGACGGGCCTGCGGCCATGGCGGTCGGACAACGCGCCGATCACCGGCGACGACACGAAGTTCGCCAGACTGAAGGCCAGCGTCACCGCGCCGTACCACCACGCCTGCTCGGTCTTCGACGCCGTGAAGCTGCCGACCAGCCCCGGCAGCACCGGCACGATGAGGCCGATCGCCATCATGTCGATCAGCACCGTGATCATGATGAACGGCATCGCCGCCGAGCGGCCGACGGGGGTGGGCGGAGACGGCGCCGCGCTCACAGGTCGAGGCAAATCACGCCCTCGGCGCGGGCGGCCCCACGCAACGCGGCGTCTTTCGATGCGAGAACGGCGCTCGTGCGCACCGCCTGCTCGAGGTAGCTGGCGTCGTAGAAGGTGAGTGCGCGCCGCACCGCGAGCGCGACGATCGCAGCCATTCGCGCGCCGCTCGGCGCCGCTTCCAGTCGAACGCGCGCCATCGCGAGCTTGCTTATCGCGTCCGCGACCTGCGCGGCGTCGAGCCGGCCGCGACGTTGCGCCATCTGCAGCAGATTGCCAGATTCCCACGCCCACAGGCCCGGCGCCTGGAACGCCTGCCCGCTGGCCACGGCATCGGCATAGAGGCGATCGGCGGCCGGACTGGCTTCATCGGGCAGCAGCCACGACGCGGAAGCGGACGCGTCGATGGTGATCGTCGTCAATACTTCCGCCCCTCGTCGCGAAGCTCTTTCCACCCAGGCCCCGGCTGGACCCCGGCGCGGAACTCTCGGAGTTCGCGCAAGACGTGCTCGGCGGTGCGTTTCGTCGTCGGCACCCGCCGGGAGGCGGGTACCGGGACGATGCGAGCGACTTCCTTGCCGTGACGTGTCACCCGCACCTCCTCGCCGGCCTCGACCGCTTCGACTATGGCGGAAAAGTTCTGCTTGATCTCGAAAATGCCGGCCGTTCGCATGTTCTATCCAGAAAATATCGTTGGACAGATCTTAGCTCACTCGGCGCGGTAGTTCGGCGCTTCCTTGGTGATCTGCACGTCGTGGACGTGGCTCTCCCGGATGCCCGCTGCGGTGATCTCGACGAACTCCGCCTTCTCCTTCATCTCGGCGATCGAGGCGCAGCCGCAGTAGTGCATCGAGGCCCGCAGGCCACCGGCCATCTGGAAGACGACGCCGACCACCGACCCCTTGTAGGGCACCTGGCCTTCGATGCCCTCGGGAACCAGCTTGGAGCTCCCCTCCCCGCCCGCCGTGCTCGCGTCGCCTTCCTGGAAGTAGCGGTCGGCCGAGCCCTGCTGCATGGCCCCGATCGACCCCATGCCACGGTAGCTCTTGTAGGTGCGACCCTGGTAGAGGATGACCTCGCCCGGCGCCTCCTCGGTCCCGGCGAAGGCGCCGCCCATCATCACCGTGTCGGCACCCGCGGCGATCGCCTTGGCGAGGTCGCCCGAGAAGCGAACGCCACCGTCGGCGATCAGCGGCACGCCGCTGCCGGCGATCGCCCTGGCAACGGAGTCGATCGCCATGATCTGCGGCACGCCGACGCCGGTGACGATGCGGGTGGTGCAGATCGTGCCGGGGCCGATGCCGATCTTGACGGCGTCGGCGCCGGCCTCGACGAGCGCGAGCGCCGCCGAGGCGGTGGCGACGTTGCCGGCGATGACGTCGACATCAGGGAAGTTGCGCTTGACCCAGCGCACGCGTTCGACGACGCCGGCGCTGTGGCCGTGCGAGGTGTCGACGACGATCGCATCGACGCCGGCGCGCGCCAGCAGCTCGGCGCGCTCCTCGGTGCCGGGACCGACACCGATCGCGGCGCCGACGCGCAGCTTGCCCTGCGCATCGCGGGCCGCACTGGGAAAGCTGGTCTGCTTGGTGATGTCCTTGACGGTCATCAGGCCGCGCAGCTCGAAGGCGTCGTTGACGACGACGACGCGCTCGAGCTTCATCCGGTGCATGAGCGCCTTGCCCTCTGCGAGCGAGGCGCCTTCGCGCACCGTGGCGAGCTTGTCGCGCGGGGTCATGATCTCGCGCACCGGCAGGTCGAGGCGGTCCTCGAAGCGCAGGTCGCGGTTGGTGACGATGCCGACGACCTTCTGGCCCTCGACGACCGGGAATCCCGAGACGCCGCGCGACTTCGACAGCTCGATCACGTCGCGCACCGTCATCTCGGGCGACACGGTGAACGGGTCGCGCAGCACGCCCGATTCGTAGCGCTTGACCTTCGCCACTTCCGCCGCCTGCTGGCTGGCCGTCAGGTTCTTGTGGACGATGCCGATGCCGCCTTCCTGGGCCAGCGCGATCGCCAGCCGAGCCTCGGTGACGGTGTCCATGGCCGCCGAGACCAGCGGCAGGTTCAGTCGGATGTTTCTGGACAGCGAGGTCGCGAGGCTGGTGTCGCGCGGAAGGACCGTTGAGAACGCGGGAACGAGCAGGACGTCGTCGAACGTCAGCGCTTTGCCCAGAAGGCGCATGGGAATGCTCCGTACGCAAAAGAGAATTATAGGGAGGGGTGCAACAAACTCCCGCTCCGCCGCCGTTTCGGTCGGTGGCGAGGGCAGTCGCGCGCGGTGCCACCGCTACACTCGCCGCGAGTTTCCCAGTCCCAGCCGACACATGTCGAATCCGAGTGCCCACCGCCTGATCGCCGTGCTCGTCTGCGCCCTTCTCGGCATGCTCGCTGCGCCCGCGGAGGCGCAGTGGAAGTGGAAGGACAAGGCCGGCCGCGTCCAGTACAGCGACCTGCCGCCGCCGCTCGGCACGCCCGAGGCCGACATCCTCGTCAAGCCGGGTTCCCGCAGCAGCATCGCCTCGCGAGCGACCACTTCGCCGCTGCCGGCCGCTTCGATGGCGAGCGCGGCGGCGCCGACCGGGTCGGGCGCCCTGGCACCGAAGACGGTGGACCCCGAGCTGGAAGCCCGCCTGAAGAAGGCCGAGGCGGAGCAGGCGGCCAAAGTCAAGGCCGATCAGGAAAAGGTCGCCGCCGCGAAGGCGGAGAACTGCAAGCGGGCCCGTGACAACAAGCGCCAGTTCGACAGCGGCCAGCGAATTGCCCGCGTCAACGACAAGGGCGAGCGTGAGTTCCTCGACGACCAGCAGCGCGCGGCCGAGGTCAAGCGCACCGGCGACGTGATCGCCGCCGACTGCAAATAACGTCAGCTCCGGGAGGCCGATCGGCCGGTCCGCTTCGCCGGTCCTGTTGCCCGCCGTCGGCGAGCCTCCTTCGGATCGACGGTCAACGGCCGGTAGAGCTCGACGCGGTCACCGTCGACCAGGGGCGTGTCGACCGCCGCCGCCTGTCCCCAGACGCCGATCGCATCGTCGGCCGGCCACACGCCGCCGAGGTAGCGGTCAACGACGCCGCTCAGCCGGATCGCGTCGGCGACGGTCGCGCCGTCGGGCAACTCGGCCGAGACCTCGTGCGCGTCGCCCAGGCGCGGCGAGCACGCGACCGCGACCCGCAAGGTCGAGTCGTCAGCGCGGCCCATGCACCTGCTCGGCGCGGCGCACGAACGCGTCGACGAAGGTGTCGGCGATGCGGTCGAACACCGGGCTGATCGCCGCCTCGAGCATGGCGTTGGCGAACGCATAGCGCAGCTGGAAGCCGATCCGGCAGGCGGCGGGAGGCGCGTCGGCCTCGGCGCCGGGAACGGCGATCGGCTGGAACTCCCACTGGCCGTCGAGCGTGGAGAACGGGCCGTCGACCAGGCCGATGTGCACCGACGTGTCGGGCACGTGAACGTTGCGCGTCGTGAAGGTGTGGCGCAGGCCGCCGTAGGCGAGATGCAGCCGCGCCGTCAGGCCGGTCTCGTCTCGGGTCAGCACCTCCGCCTTCGCGCACCACGGCAGGAACTGCGGGTACGACTCGACATCGACGACGAGCGAGTAGATCTCGTGCGGCGAATACCAGAGGAGAACGGACTTGTCGACCTGCTTCATAGAATCGCCACATTCTAGGAATCGTTCCGCACCACCCACGCCCGACATGTCGATCGCCGAGAACCGCCGCGCCCGTTTCGATTACCACATCGACGAGCGGCACGAGGCGGGCGTGGTCCTCGAAGGCTGGGAGATCAAGGCGATCCGTGCCGGGCAGGTCCAGCTGACCGATGGCTACGTCGTCATCCGCGACGGCGAGCTCTATCTGATCGGCTGCCGGATCGATGCGTTGCGCAGCGCCTCGACGCACGTGCGGCCCGAGTCAGACCGGACGAAGAAACTGCTGATGAAGAAGGCCGAGATCCGTCGCCTCATCGGCAAGGTCGAACAGAAGGGCTACACGCTCGTGCCGCTCGACCTGCACTACAAGGGCGGCCTCGTGAAGGCGGAGATCGCGCTGGCCAAGGGCAAGGCCGAGCACGACAAGCGCGAGACCGAGAAGAAACGCGACTGGGAGCGCGAGAAGGGCCGCATGATGCGGCACAAGGTGCGGGCGCCTCGCGCTGCGTCGTGAAAGGCGACTGAATGATCACCACGCGCGAGCTCGATGCCCTGCCCGGCCCGCGCGGCGTGCCGCTGCTGGGCATCCTGCCGCAGATCGACAAGCCGCACTTCCACGCTCAGGTCGAGCGCTGGGCGCTCGAGTTCGGTCCCGTCTTCTCGTTTCGCATGGGCCGTACCAGGCTGGTCGTCTTCGCCGAGGCCGACGCCATGCAGGCGATCCTGCGCGACCGGCCGGAGGGCTTCCGCCGCACACCGCGGCTGGCGTCGATCAGCCGCGAGCTGGGCCTGGTCGCCGGCGTGTTCGGCGCCGAGGGCGACGCCTGGAAGCGGCAGCGCAAGATGGTGATGGCCGGGTTCGACCCACGGCACCTGCGCGCCTACTTCCCGAAGCTGGTGGTCGTGGCAGGCCGGCTCGACCGTCGCTGGCGCGACGCCGCTGGCGCTGGCCGGTCCATCGACCTGCAGTCCGACCTGATGCGCTTCACGGTCGATGCCATCTCGGGCCTCGCCTTCGGCGCCGACATCGACACGCTCGGCTCGAACGACGACGTGATCCAGCGTCACCTCGACACCATCTTCCCCGCCCTTTTCCGACGCCTGCTGTCGCCGCTGCCGACGTGGCGGTGGTGGAAGTCGAAGGCCGACCGCACGGTGGAACGCAGCGTCGCCGCCGTCAACGCCGCCATCGCCGACTTCGTCGCCGCTGCGCGTCGGCGAATCGACGACGATCCGTCGCGGCGCGACCGTCCGCACAACCTGCTCGAGGCGATGGTCGTCGCCGCCGACGACGAAGGCTCCGGCATCGACGACAACGAGGTCAGCGGCAACGTCATGACGATGCTGCTCGCCGGCGAGGACACGACGGCACACACGCTCGCCTGGGCGATCGACTTCCTGCACCGGCATCCCGACGCGCTGGCCCGCGCTCGCGCCGAGGTCGACGGCGTGCTCGGCGCGCGGGAAGACTGGACGCCCGAGCGCTTCGCGAAACTCGACTGGCTGGACGCTTGCGCGCAGGAGACGATGCGGCTCAAGCCCGTCGCCCCGTCGATCACGCTGCAGGCGCTGCGCGACACCGTCGTCGGCGATGTGCGGCTGCCGAAGGGAACGATCGTGTGGGCGGCAATGCGCAGCCCGGGGCTGGAGGAGCGCCACTTCGCCGACGCGGCTGCGTTTCGGCCGCAGCGCTGGCTCGACGGCGACGAAGGCGTCGCAGCGCCGCCGGGCGCGCTTTCGGTCAACCGAACGGTCATGCCGTTCGGTGCCGGCCCACGGGTCTGCCCCGGGCGCCACCTCGCGCTGCTCGAGATCAAGATGGCGCTCGCGGTGCTGCTGGGCGGATTCGAGATCGCATCGCTGACGACCGCGAGCGGCGGCGAGCCCGACGAACGGCTCTCCTTCACGATGGCACCCGAGCCGCTGACGATGCGGCTCGCCGAGCGCCGGGAACCTGTGATTCAAGCCATCGCCGAAGCCAGCGCCTGATCGAGATCGCCGATCAGGTCGGCGGCGTCCTCGAGGCCGATCGAGAAGCGGACGAGCGTTCCGCCCCACGCCGGCTCGGCGCGAATCGCCTTCAGGTCGTACGGCACCGCGAGGCTGACCGGCCCGGCCCACGAATAGCCGATGCCGAAAAGCTGCAGCGAGTCGACGAAGGCGTCGATTCGCTCGCTGGCGATGTCGTCGCGAAACACCACCGAGAAGAGGCCCGCGGCCTGCGTGCACAGCGCCGCCCAGTGGGCGTGGCCGGGCGACGATGGTATTGCCGGGTGCAGCACCGCTGCGATCTCGGCCCGCTCCGCGCACCAGGCGGCAAGCGCGCGGCCGGTCGCGTCCTGCGCCGCGTAGCGCAGCGGCAGGCTCGGCAACGCGCGCAGGACCGCTTCGCAGTCGTTGCCGGCGACGCCCCAGCCCATGCGCATGTGGGTCGCCTTGATGCGCTGATGGAGGACGGCATCGCATGTGGTCACCGACCCCATGAGCACGTCACCGCCACCGGACGGGAACTTGGTCAGCGCCTGGACCGAAACGTCGACGGCGACGCGACCCGGGCCGAGCGCGAACGGGTCGAAGGCGAGGCCCGCTCCCCAGGTGTTGTCGAGCGCGACCACGGCCGAGCCGGTGCTGCGCGCCGCCTGCACGAGGCCGACCACGTCGGGGAACTCCATCGTCACCGATCCCGGCGCCTCGATCCAGACGAGCTTCGTCGTCGCCGTGATCGCGGCGGCGAGGCCGGCCGGGTCCGTCGCGTCGTAGAGCCGGTGCGACACGCCCCAGTGCGCCAGTTCCTGGCGTGCGAACTCGCGGCTCGGTCCGTAGGCGTTGTCAGGGAGGAGGACCTCGTCGCCCGAACGCAGCAACGCCGCGTCGACGAGCGTGATCGCGGCCAGGCCGCTCGGCACCAGCAGGCAGTCGGTTCCGCCCTCGAGCGTGGCGATGCGCGCCTCGAGCGTGAAGGTCGTCGGCGTGCCGTGCAGGCCGTAGGTGTAGCCGGTCTTCTCCTTCCAGTTGCGGGCCCGCATCGCCGCGACGTCGCGGAACACGACGGTCGATGCCTTGTGCACCGCCGGCTGCATCGCGCCGAAGCCTTCGGGCGGCTCGTACGGGTGGTGGATGAGTTCGGTGGACGCACCGCGCGTGGAAGTGGTCATCGTCGTACCCATCAGACCGGCAGGGCCACGAGGTCGTGCCCGTCGGCCGCGACGATGCGAGCCCTCGTGAACTCGCCGGCGCGGATCGTCTTCGACGCCTTCTCCGGCGGCAGCAGGCGAACCCGGCCGTCGATCTCGGGCGCATCCGCATAGGTGCGGCCCCAGCCGCCCTTGCGGCCGAGGGCGGAGGCGCTGTCGACGAGCACCTGCATCGTCGCGCCGACGCGCGCACGCAGCTTGTCGACCGACACCTGCTCTGCGACGGCCATGAAGCGCGCACGCCGCTCCTCGCGAACGTCGGGCGGCACCATCCCCGGGATCGCGTTGGCGACGGCGCCGTCGACCGGCGAATAGGCAAAGCATCCGGCGCGGTCGATGTGCGCTTCCCGCATGAAGTCGAGCAGCGTCTCGAACTCGGCCTCCGTCTCGCCGGGGAAGCCGGCGATGAAGGTGCTGCGGACGACAAGCTGCGGACAGAGCTCGCGCCAGCGAGCGAGCCGTTCCAGGTTGCGCTCGCCGCTCGCGGGCCGCTTCATGCGGCGCAGCACGTCGGGATGGGCGTGCTGGAAGGGAACGTCGAGGTAGGGCAGGATCGCACCCGTGGCCATCAGCGGCAGGACGTGGTCGACGTGCGGGTAGGGGTAGACGTAGTGCAGCCGCACCCAGGCGCCGAACGGCGCGGCGATCGCGGCGAGCTGATCGCACAGCGCGGCGAACTGCGTCTTCACCGGGCGACCGTCCCAGAAGCTGGTTCGGTATCGGGTGTCGACGCCGTAGGCGCTGGTGTCCTGGCTGATGACCAGCAACTCCTTGACGCCCGACTCGAAGAGGGCTCGCGCCTCGCCGAGCACGTCGCCGATGGGCCGTGACACCAGGTCGCCACGCAGGCTCGGAATGATGCAGAAGGTGCACCGGTGGTTGCAACCCTCGCTGATCTTGAGATAGGCGTAGTGCTTCGGCGTCAGCTTGACGCCGATCGCCGGGACGAGGTCGACGAACGGGTCGTGCGGCTTCGGAAGGTGCGCGTGCACGGCCTGCATCACCTCGTCGGTGGCGTGCGGGCCGGTGACGGCCAGCACCGAGGGGTGGCGCTGCATCACCAGGTTGCCGCCGCCCTCGCCCGGCTTGGCACCGAGACACCCGGTGACGACGACCTTGCCGTTGACGGCGAGCGCTTCACCGATCGCGTCGAGGCTTTCATGAACCGCGTCGTCGATGAAGCCGCAGGTGTTGACGATGACGAGGTCGGCACCTTCGAGGCGCCTGGAGGTCGCGTATCCCTCGGCGCTCAGACGGGTCAGGATGAGCTCGGAATCGGTCAGCGCCTTCGGGCAGCCCAGTGAGACGAAGCCGATCGTGGGGACGTGAGTCCGGATTGCGGGTCGGTCGATCGTTTCCTCGGTCATGGATCGATTTTCGCCGATCCGGCCCGCACCGGACGCTCGGACTTCTGGAACACGCTCGACGCCACCTGGTCGATCTTCCCCTCGGCGCGCTGGAAGACGCGGGGCTGGTGCTGGTCGAAACGGCCGCTTGATCAGCGCTTGTGTGCCGGCTTGGCTTTGCGAGGCGCGGCCCTGACCACCGGCTCCGTCTTCGGTGCGGCCGGCGAGATCGCCGGCGCCAGCCCGGGAAAGATCGTTCCCGCCTGGCGGGCCATCTGCTCCTGCATCTGCAGGAAGACCTGGCGCGACTGGTCGAGGTAGTTGCCCATCAGGTTCTGCACCACCGGCGCCTGGCCCCGCAGGTACTGCGACCACAGGTCCGCGTCCATCGGCCTTGCCTGCACGCCCCCGACGCCGGCACCGTACAGGCCCCCGGTCTGCTCAGCGAGCCGCCCCTGGATGTCGGTGAACGTCTGCAGGTTCTTCTCGAGGTACGAGCCCATCATGCCCTGCATGGCGTGGCCGTAGAAACGGATGCTCTGCGACAGCAGCGTCTTGGAGAACATCGGCACGCCGCCGGTCTCTTCCTCGAGGATGATCTGCAGCAGGATGGCGCGGGTCAGGTCCTCGCCGGTCTTGGCGTCGCGAACCTCGAAAGCCGTTCCT
>JBBSPY010000025.1:0-21788 GCA_038258415.1 Burkholderiales bacterium | reverse complement strand
GCGACGAGCATCGACGCGCGCACGGTCATGCCTATTGCCAGAGCTTGACGTCGAACTCGGGCTGCAGCTTGCCCAGCGAGTCGCGGATGCGCAGCTCGATGTACTTGGCCTCGGTCGTCTTGTCGAATTTCACCGTCGCACCGCGCTTGTAGTCGCGCTCATGCGGGCCCTTGCCGGTGAAGAAGGCGACGATCTCGTGCTCGCCCGACTTCAGGTTGCCGACGAACACCCGCTGTACGCCGCCGCGGTGCAGCGCCTCGACCTCGAGCGGCGTGTAGAGGTAGTTGGCGACGAGCTTGTCGTCGAGCCTGATCTGCACCGAGTCGAGCGAGAACAGCTTGCCGACGTCCATCGAGACGAACAGCGCCACCTGCGTGTTGGCCGGGAACAGCAGTTCCTCTTCGAGCACGAGAAGGTCGCGGTTGAGCTGGATGACATCTCGCTTGGCGTCCTGGACGCGGCCGTCGAGGGTGGCGGCGGCGGCGCTTGCCGGGGCGGATGCCGCGGCCGGCGTCTGTGCCGAGGCGGCCGACGCGGCTAGCGCGAGCGAGGCGAGGAGGATGCGGAGGGTCGAAGGCATGGTGTCGCCTCGTCAGAACGTGGCCGTGAGGTAGAGCTGCGCGGTGTGGGCGCCGTAGCGGTAGAGGCTGCCGGTGCGCAGGTCGGTGAAGTCGCTGAAGCTGAAGTGCGTGTACTCGTAGGAGCCGGTGAGCTTGACGTCGAAGCGGTCGCGCACCTTGCCGAAGGCGTAGGTGAGACGCGCGCCGGCGCCGACATCGCTGTAGGTGCCGAGCTGTCGGTTGCGCGAGACGTACAGCGTCTCGGCCTGCGCATCGTCGCTGTAGAAGTTGGCGGCGCTCTGCGTGTAGTAGCGCCCGAACCCTTCGGCGAGCCACGACCCGGCGACGTAGCGGCTGTAGCCGATCTCGGCGGTGTGCGACTTGATGTCCCACGTGTCGTAGTAGTAGCGGTAGTCGACGTGCAGCGCGTCGCGGGAGCCGAGGTCGCCGATCAGGCGCAGCTTCACGGCGCGCGCCGAGCGCGTGCGCGGCGTTCGCTCTGCCACCGCGGCGCCGAACACCCGGGCAACGCGGTACGGGCTGCCGAGGAAGCCGTCGTCGGCGAGGATCTCGACGTTGGCGCTGGCGACCCAGCGCGGCGTCAGGATCTGCGTCACGCCGAGCCGGTAGCGCCAGTGCTTGGCGGTGTCGGCGAACTCGGGCGCGTTCTTCTTCTTCACGTCGTCGGCGCCGCGCGAGTACCCGAACGACACGGTCGTCATGCCGCCGAACACCTCCTGCGACAGGTCGACGCTGCCGTTGTTGGCGGTGTAGTCGGGTTCGCGGCTGGTCGAGGCGCCGAGCGAGATCGTCGATTCGCGGTAGACGTAGTCAGCGGTGAGGCCGTACTCGGCGCGGTTCTCGCGGTACTTGCTCGCGGTGGTGACGACGTCGATCGACGCGTTGCTCACCGAGTCGAGGTAGTACGAGGCGCCGATCGAGACGCGGTCGGCGATCGACTTGCGCACCAGCAGCGCCGGGCCGAGCGCGGTCACGCCGCCGCCGCTGTAGCTGTGGAAGAGCGCTTCGGCGCGGTCGGGCGGCAGATCGACGGCGCGCGCCGGCGCGGCGGCGAACAGGCCGCCGAGCAGGCCGCTCGCGAGCGCGAACAGGCGGCTCCAGCAGCCGCGCAGCACCCTAGTTGCAGCCACAGCCGCCTCCCTGCACGCCGGTCGCTCCGTGGGCGCCCTCGCGGACGTCGCGGATGTGCTCGCGGTGTTTCTCGGCAAGCGAGTCGCGCGAGAACGACATGATCGGATCGGCCAGCCGCTCGCGCTCGTAGGGCTTGACCCACGGTTCGATCGCGCAGCCGGTGCTCGACACGGCGACCGCTGCCAGCAGGGCCGACACCACCAGACGAGACGGGCTCACTTGAGCAACTCCCGGATCTGCTGCTCGTAGCGATCCTCGTAGCCCGAGAGATAGCCGCGGTGCACGTAGCGAACGGTGCCGTCGCGGTCGACCAGCACGGTCGACGGCATCGTCGCCAGGTCATAGCGCTTGCTGACGGCCTTGTCGGTGTCGAGGAGCACCGGGAAGGTGACGCCGAGCTTGGCGGCGACATCGGCCGCCTTTGACGCGTCGTCGTCGACGTTGACGCCGAGCAGCACGAAACCAGACGACTTGTACTTGCGGTACAGCCGGTCGAGCTGCGGCATCTCCTGCCGGCAGGGGCCGCACCAGGTCGCCCAGAAGTTGACCATGACGACGCGGCCGCGCTGCTCAGCCAGGCGCAGGTTCGGACCGCCGATGGCGCGCAGCGTGAAGTCGGGCGCGGCCGTCGCCGGCGCGATGGCGGCGAAGGCGCGCGTCGGCAGCAGGGGCAGGCCGGGCAGCAGCGCACCGGCGGCGAGGGTGAGGAAGCGGCGTCTCATCGGCGTGGCTCCGTCAGAAGAAGAAGGAGAAGCCGCCGGTCAGCTCGAGGTTCTGCGTCGTCTGGCGCTTGCCGAGCAGGTCGATCGAGAAGACGTGGTCGCGCACGTCGAGCTGCAGCGAGGCGCGGTCGGTGACGAACACGCGAAAGCCGAAGCCGGCGTTGTAGGTCGGCTTGTTCTGGTCGACGAATTTGGTGCTGCCGACGCCGCCGATGATGTAGAGCTGCGACGGCCGCGCCCGGCTCGAGAACAGGAACACCTCGCCGGGCAGGATGTTGTAGCCGACCGAGAGGTTGTAGTAGCTCAGCGTCTGGTCGGCACCGGCGAACACGCCACCGGGCAGGATCTGGCGGAACGAATCGTCGCTCACCTTGGTGCGGCCGTAGACGCCCTGGACGAAGAAGTCCTCGGTGATGTGGTAGCCGGCCTTGACGCCATAGACGAGGCTGGTGCCGAAGTTCTCGGTCGCGTAGGTGCCGACGAACAGGCCGAGCTCGATGTCGTTGGACGGGTACTTCGGCACGCGCACGTCGCGCCGGTCGACCTGCGGCACGACGATGGGCTCGCTCGCGGGCCTAGGCGGGGCGGTCGCCTGGGCGAGCGCCGGTGCGACGCAGCCGCAAGCAAGGAAGGTGACGAGGATCAGGCGGGTCGTGTGGTTCATGGGGATGAAGCTCGCGGCTCAGAAGAAGAACGACAGACCGCCGGTGAAGGCGCGGTACTCGTTGGTGCGCGAGTCGTTGAGGAAGACGGTGTAGAGCGAGTAGTCGGCGCGCAGCACGAAGCGGTCGGTGAGGTAGTAGCGCAGGCCGACGGTGCCGAAGGCGAGGTTGGCGCCCGTCGTCTGCGCGTCGACGAGGCTCGAGTTCGGGAAGTTGCGGAAGCGCCCGACGCCGATGCCGGCGAACGGCGAGAAGCGCCGGTCGGACCACGGCTCGGCCATCAGCGCGAGGTGCCAGAAGTCGGTGCCGGAGAACACGCCCTGCACCTGGCCGCCGGTCGCCTCGATGGCGAGCGTCTCGGAGAGTCGGTAGCTGCCCCAGAGTTTGAGCATGGGCTCCGACTTGAAGCGGCCGTAGCCGCCGCCGAGTTGCACCTTGCGGGCAAGGAAGTCGTCGACGATCGTGTCGCGGAAGGACTTGCGTTCGCCGCCGGCGAGCGTGGTCTCGAGCTGCGCCCGGCTGACCCAGCCGACCTTGCCGCCCGCCTTGTCGCCAACCGTGCGGACGCGGAACCAGTCGGTGTGCCGCAACTCGATGTCGACCTCCTCGCCACGCGCCGCGACGAAGAAGACCGGATAGCCGCGGCCCGGGCCGGTGCGCAGTTCGATGTAGGGGTCCGCGATCGTGACGCGATCGGCCTTCTCGTCGGCCGCGGCCGCCGGCATCGACGGAACCGCCGCGCACACGAGCGTGGCGATCAGGGCTGCGGCGCGCAGCGCTGGACGGATCGAGCCGCTCATTCGGTCTTGCACGCGCCGGTGTTCGGGTCGGCAGGCGTGAACAGCGTCCACGTCGCGGAGCTGAACTCGTCCTGACCGGCCGGCGCCGGGTGCGAGATCCAGTAGGCGAGGACCTTTGCGTTCGGGTCGGCGGCGCTGTCGAACACGACGCCGCCGCCGTGCAGCACGCCCTGCACGAGCGGCTTGAGGAGCAGCCGGCTCTGCGTCGGCGCGCCGATCACCGTCGCCGACTGCGCCGAGTAGAAGTTCTTGTACATGTCGGTTGCCCGGATGACCTCGGGCGTGTTCGCCGCGTTGGTCACGTCGACCGGGTCGGCCTTCCCGACGACCCGCAGCGCGCCGCCGGTGCCGGTCGCGTTGTCGTGGCAGCCCGAGCTGGCGCAGGTGTTGGTCGAGGTCTGGCTGCCCTGGCGGATCGTCAGCTCGGCGTTGAAGACCGGGAACACGCAGCGCTGGAAGTAGGCGAACGAGAGCTTCTGACCGCCGCTGGTCGCCGGGTTCTCGACCGTCGCCGGGTTGTCGAGCGGGTTCGAGCCGCCGCCTCCGCAGGCCACGGCGACCAGCGCGACGGCCGAAACGAGGAGGGCAGCGTCGATGCGGCGGCGGTTGATGCGCGAGGGGTGTCGTCGCCGGACCAGGGGTTCGCTCACGGCGTCGGACATCCGGTCGAGATCCAGTTCGAGATCGAGGTGTAGCCGGCGCTGCCCATCGGCAGCACGGCCGTGGTCTGGCCGATCGCACCGGATGGATGGGGCACCGTCGACGGCCTCGCCAGCAGGTAGTTGCTCGCCGCGTGGCAGGTGTCGGAGATCATCGACAGCGTCACGTTGTAGTCGCCCTCCGGGCTTCCGGTCAGCACGAAGCGGTTGCCGCGGAAGCTCGAAGGCATCGCCGGCGTCGCGCCGACGCCGCCCGGCTGGTGGCAGCCGGCGCAGGTCGAGCGCAGCACCGGGTAGACGCTGGCCTGGAACGTCGCCTGGCTCAGCATCGTCACCGGCCGCACGCCGCCATCGGCAGGGTTGTTGACGTACTGACCGCCGAGGTCCATCCACTCGGTGACGAGGCGCTTCTCGGCTGCGTTGAGCAGCGTTGCATGGTTCGGCGCCGTCACGGGCGGGTTCGGATGCGCGATCCGCGACTCGCCGCTGGCCTTCAGCGTCTGCCCGAACACGATCTCGGCGAGCCGGCTCGACCGCCCCATGCCGACGGCGCCACCGGCGTCGGTCTCGACGAGCGCCGGGCCGCGCACCACCATCGGCACGCCTTCGCGGAGCCGCGTGACGGGCAGACCCGTGACCGGGTCGATCACCGGGTCGCCGAGCACGAGTTCTTCGTACGACGCGACCCGGCCGGTGCCGGAGATCGTCGCGCGCAGGTCGAGCCTGGCCGAGTCGGCGTGGCAGTTGGTGCAGGTGTCGGCGCCACCCGTTCCCCGCGGCCGCGTCCACAGGGGCGCGATGTGCTGTGGGTAGTTGACGAAGCCGTTGGCCGGCACTGCGGTCATCAGGTCGTCGGCCGGGTTGGCGTTGCCGGTGTACCTGACGGCGAACGACGCGCGCGCCGTCACGCCCGGCTTCGTGGTGTCGGCCCAGACGTCGACGTAGTCGAGGTCGGCCTTGAGCTGCAGCAGCGTCGGGTCGAGGCGCGTGCGCGTCGACGCCATCGTCTCGCCGGATAGATGGGCCGCGGCGAGCAGCGGCGCGAGCGCGGCCGGCGTGGCGTTGACGGTGGCGCCCGAATTGATCGCCGCGCCGCGACGCGGGCTGTGGCAGCCGTCGCAGGTGCGGCGCTCGCCGGGTCGCACCTGGATCCAGTTGAGGTGGGTCTGGATGCTGCGCCCCTGGGCGTCGAGCACCGAGAAGGCGAGCGGCACGTCGGCCGGGACCACGAGCTTGAACGAGCCGTCGGGCTCGATCGTGGAGTAGCCGAGGATCTGCTGCTGCTCGAACTCGGTCTCGCCGATCGCCTCGCGCGAGCCGAGCGCCGAGGCCGGCGGCGACACCGCGCGCGTGGCCCGCACGAACCGGGCCGGCGCGCAGCCGTACGCCGGGTCGGCCGGGTCCTTGATGCGGGCCAGGTCGGCGATCTGTGCCCGCGTGTCCATCGCGTCGAGCGGCGCCCGCTTGGCGATGCCGGCGGTGCATCCTGCAGGCAGGTCGCTCGCCGTGAGCATGTTCTCGCCCATGCGGTTGAGGCCGTCGGTGTCGTAGACGCTGCGCACCTCGATCAGGGCCTTGCCCTGGGCTGCGAGGTCGGGATCGACGCTGGCCGGATCGGCAGCGTGCGGCTCGGCGCGCGGCTGCAGCGCCACCGGGTCGGTGTACATGAAGCCGGGCGGCGGCGCCGCGACGATGAGCCAGGTCTGCGGACCGGGGTCGTACATGTAGATCGCGTAGGAGGCGGGCACGTTGTCCTGCACCGTGTCGGCGGCGCGGTCGGCGCGCGTGCGCGTGTCGTCGGCGAAGCGCGCGAGCTCGGCGGCGGTGAGATTCACGCAGGGGATGACGACGCCGGCCCGCGTGACCTCGCACGGCCGAAATCCCAGCAGCACGCGATCGGTGCCGTCCCACAGCGGATAGGGCGAGGTGACGCGGCCGTACAGGGACAGGCCGCGGTCCTGGTTGAGCGGCTTGTCGGTGACCTCGCTCTGGCCGCCCGTCGGCGCGATGGCGCTGCTCGCCGGCGTGTTCTGCTCGGAGTAGTTGGCCGCGTCGATGAACATCAGCGAGCCGCCTTCCTGCGTGCCCGAGAGGGCCATCAGCGAGGAGGACAGGAATCCCGCGTGCTTGCCTGCGGGGTCCATGTCACGCGGGTGCAAGAAGCTGTTGCCCGGGCTTTGCGCGCCGTAGAGCACGAACATGTCGGTGCCGTCGGGGCGGGTGCGGAAGATCGCGAAGCGGTTGCGCGGGCCGACGTGCTCCCAGCGCGAGAAGAGGATGTCGCCGTTGGGCCGCAGCACCGGGTTGCGGTCGTGGCTCTGGTTGAACGAGATCTGCGTGACGGCGCCGCCGTCGGCGTCCATCGTGTGCAGGTTGAGAACGCGCTCGCGCTCGTACTCGTCGAGGCCGAGGTAGACCTCGCCGGTCGCCTGGTTGGTCTTCGACTTGGTCTGCCGGTTCGACGAGAAGACGAAGCCGCGGCCCGCCGACAGGTACGCGGGATCGACGTCGTCGGCGTCGTTCTGCGAGGTGATGCGGCGAAACGTGCCGGTCGTCAGCGTCTTGCCGGTGGTGTCGTACTCCCAGATGTTCCAGGCACCGGTGCAGGCGGGCGCGCTGGCGATCGTCGACGTGTTCGTCGTCGGGCACTTCATCGCGAAGACGATCTTCTTGCCGTCGTACGACACCTCGGGGTCGGACGCATCGCCGTGGCCCTGCGTGAAGCGCGAGGTGAGGTTGACCTCGACCGCGCTGGCCGACGACTTCTCGCGCAGCATCAGGTCGCCGCCTTCGGCGTAGGGCGTTCCGTCGGTGGGATTGAGGCCGATGGTGTTGACGCGCTTGACGTAGGCGACCGGGAAGTCGCCGGCCACGACGACCGTGCCCTCGCTGTCGGCGCTGCCGCTGCCGCAGGCGACGAGCGCGGCGGCGACCGCGGCGAGTGCGCATGACGCGGCGGTGGCGCGCAGCAAGGCTGGCTTCATGGCGGATCTCCTCGTCTGGTGTGGTGAGCCGGCGCCGCGTCAGCGCCTGGCGCGCGTCGCCGGAGCCAGGAAGCCCGACGAGTGGTGCAGCACGCCGCCCGCGTCGACGACCACGGCATCGATGCCGCGCTCCGCCTCGACGAGTCGCATGCCGCGTTCGACGCCCATCACGAACACCGCCTTCGACAGCGCCTCGGTCACGAGCCCGTTCTCGCCGAGCACGGTGACGCTCTGCACACCATCGGGCGAGACGCCCGTGGACGGGTCGATCAGATGGTGGAAGCGCTCGCCCGCTTCGTCGAAGTAGCGTTCGTAGTCGCCCGAGGTCGACACCGACACGTTCTCCAGCGGCAGCATCGCGACCACGCGGGCGCTTCGCCGCGGGTCACGGATGCCGATCGTCCACGGCCGGCCACACCGGTCGCCGACGACGCGGCTGTCACCACCGGCGGCGATGTTGGCGTGGCGGATCCCGCGCGCGGCGAGGATGGCGGCGGCGTTGTCGACGGCGTGGCCCTTGGCGAATCCGCCGAGGTCGATGCACATGCCGGGCAGGCCGAAGCGCACCGTGCCGGCGCGCTCGTCGAGCTCGAGGTGGCGCCAGCCGACCGAGCGGCGGGCGCGCGCCAGCGCCGCGGCGTCGGGACGGACGCGGCGGCGGTAGTCGTAGAGCCGGCCGACCGCGGCGTAGGTGATGTCGAAGGCGCCTTCGGTGCGCGCCGAGAAGACGAGCGCGGAGGCGACGAGCCGGGTCATCTCCGCTGACAGCGCGACCGGGCCGCGACTGGCGTCGCGGTTGATGCGCGAGAGCTCGCTGTCGGCCTTGTGCGGGCTCATCGCGCGGTCGATGCGATGCATCTCGGACATCACCGCGTCGATCGCCGCGTCGCCGTCGGCCGCGCTCTCGCTCCACAACTCGGCGGTGATCGCCGTGCCCATGATCGCTTCCTCGCGCGAGCGCCAGCCGGCCGGGGACGCGGCCGGCGTCGTCGCCGAGGTCGACTCGAACGCGGGCGAACGAGCCCCGCGGCGCGATGCGATCAGGTGCGCGTGCAGACGCGCGGGAAGCTGCGGGAGGGCCACACCGAACATCGGTGAAGTTCACCACCCGGGGCGGCTGAAAGCCGCAAGCAGTCGTAAGGAACGTTGACCGCGCGTTGCGGCCCGCAACGTTTCAGCCGCCCTTCGTGGCGTGCATCACGGACGCGTTGTTACGCCGCGCTCACCTCAGCAACGTCTCGCGCATGAACAGGACGGTCGCGTAGAACTGGAAGTCGGCGTTCTCCTTGCGCGCGAAGCCGTGCCCCTCGTTCTCGGCCCGCAGGTACCAGACCGTCGTACCGTTCTCGCGCACCTTGCGCACGATCTGCTCCGCCTCGGTGTAGGGCACGCGGGGGTCGTTGCGGCCCTGCACGACAAACAGAGGCTTCTTGATCCTGGCCGCGTTGGCGAGTGGCGAGATCCGCTCGAAGAAGGCACGCGTGGCCGGGTCTCGCTCGTCGCCGTACTCGACCCGCCGGAGGTCGCGCCGATAGCTCTCGGTGTTGCGCAGGACGGTCGCGAAGTCGGAGATGCCGACGACGTCGACCGCGCCGGCGATGCGGTCGGCGTAGTGCGTCGCGACAGCCAGGCTCATGTAGCCGCCGTAGCTGCCGCCCGTCACCAGCACACGCGATGCGTCGAGGTCGGGCTGCCGCGCGATCCAGCCGAGCAGCGAACCGATGTCCTTGACCGAGTCTTCCCGCTTCATGCCGTTGTCGAGCGCAAGGAAGGTCTTGCCGAAGCCGGACGATCCCCGCACGTTCGGCCGCAGCACGGCAACGCCGAGCTCCTCGACGAAGTAGTTGATGCGACCGAGGAAGCCGAATCGCGCTTGGCCTTCCGGGCCGCCATGGATGTCGATCAGCACCGGCCGCTTGCCTGCGAAACGCGTCGGCGGGTGGCTGAGCAGACCCGAAATCTGGAGGCCATCGAAGCTCGTCCAGCGCACGATGCGCTGTGCGCCGAAGCGGCGAGGGTCGATCCCGGGCGGTGACTCGGGCGCCGTCCACGGAGTCGTCGCGGCGCGCGTCGGCTCGAGCGTCGCGACGCGGCTCGGCGCGTCGTGGCTGTTGAGCGAGTAGGCGAGGCTCGGCAGTTCCGGGTGAAAGCGGATCTGCGTGACGCTGGCGTTGCCGACGGCCGGCTGCGGCAGCTCCTGCAGGCCGCTCGCGTCGAAGAAGCGCAGGTCGTTGCGCCCGTCGATGTTGAAGGTCGCGGCGACGGTGTGACCGTCGGCGCTCACCTCGACGTTGTCGACATCGGCCTTGACGTGGCGGCTCAGCGGCGCGAGTCGGCCGTCGGCCGGGGTGTACAGCATCAGCTCGCGGAACTCGCTGCCGTGATCGCTGGCAACGAAGAAGCCGGAGCCGTCGCGCCGCCAGGGGCCGGGAAACCAGCTGGCGGTGGCTGCGTCGCCGGCGGCGGGCAGCAGGCGCTTCACGATGCCGCTCGACAGGTCGACGACGTGGACCCCGGAATCGGCAGCCGAGCGGTAACGGATCAGCGTGGCGCTTCGGTCGTCGGGTGAAACGGCGCCGATGTTCCAGCCACCGCCGGCGAGCTCGGCGACGACGCGGCGCGCCGACGGCTCGGCCGGGTCGGCGAGGGTGATCGTCGTCGTCACGTCGCGGCGCGAGCCGCCGGCGGCGGTGCGGTCGAGCGGCAGCGACGTGTGCAGCAGGCGGTCGGAGCGGTGCAGGAACGTGCCGAGGCCGTGCCGCATGCCTGGCAGCGAGATCGCGGTCACGCTGCGGGTCGCGAGATCGAGCCGGAAGAGCTGAGCGGCTTCGTCGCCACCGCTGGCGCGGGCGAAGACGATGGCGTTTCCGCCGGGCTCGTAGCGTGCGGCACGCACCGGCTCGGCACCGTCGGTCAACGGCTCGAGCGGGCCGAGCGGCGTTGCCAGGCGAAAGAGCTGCGTCGTGTCGGCGCCCGACCGGCGGTGCGCGACGATCATCTCGAGCTTCTTCGGGTGCCAGTCGACGAAGCCGTGGCCGCGAAAGTCGTTGTAGCGTGCGACGTCGGCGGCGATGCGCTGCGGGATCGGCGGGATGCCGCTGGCAACCAGGTTGGCATTGGGCGCGACGAACGGGCCCGCATCGGTCGAGGTGCCGTGCGGCGCGCGCCGCAGTGGCGTGCAGGCCGCGAGCGCGGCCGACGACAGGTTGAGCAGGAGCAGACGGCGCGTCGTCATGGTCACGATTGTCGCGGCGCCCCTGCCGGCGAGCAACGAGGTCCGGTCAGTCGTCGCGGATGTCGGCGGTCGGGTTCGAGCCGAAGTCGTCGCGTTCTGCGTAGGCGATCACGCGCGCCGCCGTCGCGTCGGCCGACTGCAGCGCGCCGCTGGTCTGCATCTCGACGAAGCGGCCTCGATCGGGGAAGCCTTCGTCGCCGCTGCCGCGCAGCTGCACCTGCATGTCGGTGTCGATGATGCCGGGCGCCAGCGAGGCGACGCGTGCCGGCCGGGTGCCGTCGTGTGCGCGGGCGTGTTCGGCCTGGTCCAGCGCCATCGCCCTCGCCATGTGGTCGAGCCCGGCCTTGACCGCGCAGTAGGTGGCCTGCCCGGCCATGGCATGTCGGCCGAGGCCAGACGAGATGTGCAGCACGCGCCGTTCGCCTCGCCATGCGGCGGTGGCGCGCAAGAACGCGGCGCTCAACACCAGCGGCGCCTCGAGGCCGACGCGAGCGGCGCGCGACAGCTCGTCGCTGCTGCAACGCTCGAGCGCGCCGACCCTCGTGAGCACGGCAGCGTTGTTGACGAGGGTCGCGCTGGCGAAGGCGCCGTCGGCCTGCGCCGAAAGCCAGCGCTCGAGCCGCTCGGCGACCGGCGCCGGGTCGGCGAGGTCGCCCTGCCAGGATTCGAGCGTCGCGCCGGCGACCGAAGCCTCGCACGGTGCGGTCGCACCACGGGCGATGCCGATGACGGTGCAGCCGTCGCGCTGCATCAGCTCGGCGACGATCCCGGCGCCGAGACCGCGCGACGAGCCGGTGACGACCCAGAGCTGGCGCTGCATCGTCGCGTCGTCCGTTCCGGAATCGAATGCGGCGGCGTCAGGCTGCTCGAGACAGCGCGTTGGCCTGCTGGATGCCGGCGATGGCCCATTCGCGGCTGCCGTCGGCCGGCTTCGTCAGGTGCCAGACCTCGTCGAACGGTTCGGCGGCGCCGTCTTCCTGCTCGCGGATCAAGCCGTGGAAGCGGACGCTGACGATCTGCCGGTCGGCCTCGTTGGCGACCTCGAGCACCTCGGCGTCCACCTGGACGACGTCGGTGCGCTGCCGGACGGCGCCTCGTTCCTGCAACTCGAGCCGTGATGCGGCGAACACCTCCGGCGTGGTGAAAGCGCGCAGGTCGTCGAGATCGCCGGCGTCGTTGGCAGTCTGCAGGCGGATGAAGATCATCTTGGCGATGCGTTCGAAGCCCGCTGCATCGAACCCGTCGGGCAGCGACGGGGCAAGCGCCGCGGCGTTCGCCGCAGGCACGAAAGGTGCCGCCGTGTCACGCGGCGCGAACGGGCCTGCCGGCAACGCGGCGTTCGTCTGGCCGGAGCCGGCGTACTGCATCGCGCCGACGGGTGGCTGCGACGCGAACCGGCGCATCAGGAAGCGGATCGCGAAAATCGCCGCGAAGGCCAGCATCGCCAGCATCACGACGTTCGCGAGCCCTTCGCCGAGGCCCAGGTGGCTGAACAGCGCGGCCAGGCCGAGCCCCGCGGCGAGGCCGGCGATCGGCCCCATCCACGAGCGCTTCGGTGCGGCCGCCGCTGCCGCCCCGGCCGTAGCGGGCGTCACCGGAGCGGCCCTGCTCGGCGGCGGCGTCTGTGGCGCCGCCCGTGGCGGAGCGCTGCGCTGCATGCCGAACGAACCGCCGCCGCCGAATCGCCTGGCGTGGGCGTCGGGCGCGATCAGGCCCAGGGTGACGAAGGCGAGCAACACGGCGAGGGCGATCGATTTCATGGGTGGGGTCTCCGGGGTGAGCCGAGTCGATCATACGAAGCGGCACTGGCCTGTCGGCGGCTATACGTAGGGATTGAAGGGGCTTGTCGCAAGGGCCTCACGTCGTGGCGCGGCTTGACGGCTCCGGCCCGTCCGAGCAGACTCGCGACCGCGCCGTGGCCACGCCCGCCGCAACCGCCCCTCGACGATCGAAAGGAGAAGACGCATGAACACCCACACGCTTCCCCTTGCCTGCCGCTCCGCGCAGGTGCTCGCTCGCTGACCGGGCCGTACGACTCTCCACCCGTCGCCTCCGCCGATCGACCGAGCCGCCCTGCGCGGCCGCCTCCGCACGCTCCGGTCGCCGCTTGCGCGGTGCCGGCTCGCGGCGCTCGCGCCTACGCCATGTCGCGTCGGCGAGCCCGCCGCTGCATGTCGATCCGCACACCACCACCATGCTTCACATCGATATGGTGCGACTCGCTCGCATCGGCCTTGATCCGCAGACCGCCGAGGCCGCCGGTCGACTCGCCTTGCTCGAACCCGACCGCGCGCTCTGGCTCGGTCGCGTCACCGCGGTGCACCGCGAGACCGTGCAATGGCACGACGGCGACGACGAGCGCGGCTCCCGGCCGTTGCCCAGGCTCGTGCGCGAGCTTGCCGATGCCGGCAGCGCGCTGACGGTCGGCGACTGGGCGCTCGCCGTGCGCGACGTCGTCGGCGGCCTCTGGCTCGCGGCGCGCGTGCCGCCGCGCACCCACATCGTCCGCCGCGACGGCGACGGAACGCGTCACGCGGTCGTCAGCAACATCGACGTGGTGGTCGTCGTCATGGGCCTCGACGACGACTTCAACCTGCGTCGCCTCGAGCGCTACCTGTCGATCGCCCACGCCGCCGGCACGCCGGCCCTCGTGGCGCTCACCAAGGCCGACGTCGCCGCGGCCGACCCGGTCCGCCTCGACGCTCGCCTCGCGGCGCTGACGCAACGGCTGAGCGTCACGATCGAGCCCATCGTGATCGATGCGACCGACCCGCGCTCTGCCGACCGTTTCGCGCCGCACCTGGCGCCGGGCCGCACGCTGGTGCTGCTCGGTTCGTCGGGCGCGGGCAAGTCGACGCTGACGAACACCCTGCTCGGTGAGGCCGTGCAGGACACCGGCGCGGTGCGTGTGCACGACAGCCGCGGCATGCACACGACGACCGGGCGCACGCTGCACCTGCTGCCGGGCGGCGCCTGCATCATCGACACGCCCGGCGTTCGCACGCTGCGCGCCGACGTCGACGAGGCGCAGCTCGCGGCGAGCTTCGAGGACGTGGCGGCGCTCGCCCGTCGGTGCCGCTTTCGCGACTGCACCCATGGCGGCGAGCCGGGCTGCGCGGTGCAGGCCGGTGTCGACGCCGACCGCCTGCGCAACTACCAGAAGCTGCTGCGCGAGACGCGGCGCGACACGCTCAGCCACATCGAGAAGCGGCAGCAGCTGTCGGCGTGGAAGTCGCGCGGCAAGGCGACGCGCGCGCGCATGAAGATCAAGCGCGGCGAGGCGTGACGCCGCGCCGCGCTCCTGGCGTCAGCGCTTCGGACCGAAGCTGCGTGTCGCCGGACGACCCGCCGACGACGACGGACCGCCGCGCGACGGACCCTGCGGACGCGGACGACGATCGCCGCCGCCACTGCCACCACCACCCCCGCCGGCTGGCGCGCCTTGGGGACGGCCGTGGGCCTGCCGCGCATCGCCGTGGCGCGCGTGGCCACCGCCGTACGAGGAGCCGCCCGCGCCCGCGCCACCGCCGCCATGAGGCGAGCCATGACGGTGAGGCGCCGGCCGACGCGAGCCGCCGCGCCCTGCGCCTTCGCCGATCACCATGCGCCCGAGCACGATCGGTTGGGCCCGCTCGTTCGTCGGCGGCTCGAAGCCCGGCACGATCTCGCGCGGGATTTCCTTCTTGATCAGGCGTTCGATGGCGCGCAGGAATCCGTTCTCGTCGACGCAGACCAGCGAAATGGCCTCGCCCGACGTGCCGGCGCGGCCGGTGCGGCCGATCCGGTGCACGTAGTCCTCGGGCACGTTGGGCAGCTCGAAGTTGACGACGTGCGGAAGCTGGTCGATGTCGATGCCACGCGCGGCGATGTCGGTCGCGACGAGCACCTGCAGCTTCATGTTCTTGAAGTCTGCCAGTGCCTTGGTGCGCGCCGCCTGGCTCTTGTTGCCGTGGATGGCCGACGCCGTGATGTCGTTCTTCTCCAGGAACTCGACGAGCCGGTTCGCGCCGTGCTTCATGCGCGTGAACACCAGCACCTGGTTCCAGCTGCGGTCGTGGATCAGGTGGGCCAGCAGCTCCTTCTTCATTTCGCGGCCGACCGGGTGCACCTTCTGCGCCACGAGCTCGGCGGTCTGGTTGCGGCGCGCCACCTCGATCAGCACCGGCTGGTTCAGCAGCCGGTCGGCGAGCGCCTTGATCTCGTCGCTGAACGTCGCGGAGAACAGCAGGCTCTGCTTTTTCTGCGGCAGGAGCGCGAGCACGCGGCGGATGTCGGGCAGGAAGCCCATGTCGAGCATGCGGTCGGCTTCGTCGAGCACGAAGATCTCGACCTTCGACAGGTCAAGGGTGCCCTGCTGCTGGTGGTCGAGCAGCCGACCCGGCGTCGCGACGAGGATGTCGACGCCACGGCGCAGCTTGTCGACCTGCGGCTGCATGCCGACGCCGCCGAACATGACCATCGACGAAAGCTTCGAGTACTTGCCGTAGGTGCGCACGCTTTCCTCGACCTGCGCCGCGAGTTCGCGCGTCGGCGTGAGGATGAGCGCACGGATGGGCTGGCGCACCTTGGGTGCGCGGTAGCCCGGCTGCAGGCCGGCCTGCGGCGCGGCCTCCGGCGTCTTGCTCTGCATCAGTCGATGCAGCAGCGGGAGCGCGAAGCCGGCGGTCTTGCCGGTGCCGGTCTGCGCGCCGCCCATGAGGTCGCCGCCGGACAGGATGATGGGGATGGCCTGCGCCTGGATCGGCGTGGGGATGGTGTAGCCCGCTTCGCGAATGGCGCGAACGAGCGGCTCGGCAAGGCCGAGGGAATCGAAAGACATGATGAGCCTAGGAGATCTGGCCTCTTGCACGCGTTGCGCGGCAGCCAGTCGAAGGCAGACGGATGGTTGAAGTCGGAAGCGACTGCGTCGTCGCTGACTGGAAAGGTGGACGACGCGGGCGGTATTCTAGGCGTTTTCCCGGACTGTCGCCGAGCGCGGATGCGCTTCGGCGTGTCGTTTGCCCACAGACACGCGTCGAAGTCGTCCGCTGTCGAAACCGGCGGGCGCCGTTCGACCAAGGTTCTCAACCAACCAAGGAACAGCCCCATGACCTACATCGATGGTTTCGTGATCGCCGTCCCCACGGCGCACAAGGACCGGTTCATCGCCCATGCCCGCCAGGCCGATTCGCTCTTCATGGAGCAGGGTGCCACCCGCATCGTCGAGTGCTGGGGCGACGAGGTGAAGGCCGGCAAGCAGACCGACTTCCTGCGCGCCGTCGACGCGAAGGAAGACGAGACGGTCTGCTTCTCCTGGGTCGAGTGGCCTTCGAAGGAGGTGCGCGACGCGGCGATGTCGAAGATGGACGAGTGGATGAAGGACCCTCGGATGGACCCTGCGAAGAACCCGATGCCCTTCGACGGCAAGCGGATGATCTACGGCGGTTTCGTCCCGGTCGTGACGCTCGGCGGCTGACGCACGCGTCTACGCGGCCTGCATCGCTGCCGAGGTCAGGATGCGGACGCCGCGACTGCCTCGCTCGACCGCTTCGACGAGCGCCCCGGCGACGGCCTGATCGCCGATCGGCCGGATCGACGCCGGAACAAGGCGCCCGAGGCGCCGCAGCACGCCGAGGGCCAGCCCCTCGCCGGGTCGATCGGCCTGGCCGAGCGCGGTGCGGTCGCCGGTGATGAACGACGGCCGCGCGACGACGACGCAGTCGTAGCCGAGCCCTGCCACGGCCTCCTCGGCCTCGCCCTTGACACGGTTGTAGAAGATGCGCGAGGCCGGATCGGCGCCATGCGCCGAGACCAGCCCGAGCCGCGTCGCGCCCGCGGCGCGCGCCGCCTTCGCCACGGCGACGACGGCGTCGAAGTCAACGGCGCGAAACGCCGCCTGCGATCCCGCCACCTTGATCGTCGTGCCGAGGGCGATGAAGCAGTCGTCGACCTGCGGCAGCGGCGGCAGTTGCGAGAAATCGGTCGCGACGTGCACGCGCAGCGTCGGTCTCCCCGCCCACTCGGCAAGGCTGCGTCGGGCGACGACCTCGACGTCGGACCGGCGCGTCTCGAGCCGCAGCAGCAAGGCGCGGCCGACCAGCCCGGTGGCGCCAGCGAGGAGAACGCGTCTTTCGGCGAGACCCGGCATCGTGGCGCTCATTGTCCGTGCCGGAGCCCGGGCGACAATAGCGCCAACCGTTCCCGCGTCCTGCGGGTGCTCCGCATTCCAGACAGGCAGTTCCATGGCGCAGTACGTTTTCACGATGAACCGGGTCGGCAAGACCGTCCCGCCGAAGCGGCAGATCCTGAAGGGCATCTCGCTCTCGTTTTTCCCCGGCGCCAAGATCGGCGTGCTCGGGCTCAACGGCTCCGGCAAGTCGACGCTGCTCAGGATCATGGCCGGCCTCGACACCGACATCGAGGGCGAGGCCGTGCCGATGCCGGGCCTGAAGATCGGCTACCTGCCGCAGGAGCCGGTGATGAACCCGGACCAGACGGTGCGAGAGGCGGTCGAGGAAGGCATCGGCGGTGCGCTCGCGGCGAAGAAGCGCCTCGACGAGGTCTACGCCGCGTACGCCGAGGCCGACGCCGACTTCGATGCGCTCGCCGCCGAGCAGGCCGAGCTCGAGGCGCAGATCGCCGCTGGCGGCGGCGAGAACACCGACATGCAGCTCGAGATCGCCGCCGATGCGCTGCGGCTGGCGCCGTGGGAGGCGACCATCGGCAACCTCTCGGGCGGCGAGAAGCGCCGCGTCGCGCTGTGCCGGATGCTGCTTTCGCGGCCCGACATGCTGCTGCTCGACGAGCCCACCAACCACCTCGACGCCGAGAGCGTCGACTGGCTCGAGCAGTACCTCGCGCGCTTCCCCGGCACCGTCGTCGCGATCACCCACGACCGTTATTTCCTCGACAACGCCGCGGAGTGGATCCTCGAACTCGACCGTGGCCACGGCATCCCGTGGAAGGGCAACTATTCGACGTGGCTCGAACAGAAGGAAGCGCGGCTCGAGCAGGAGCAGAAGTCCGAGGACGCGCGCGCCAAGGCGATGAAGAAGGAACTCGAGTGGGTGCGCCAGAACCCGAAGGGGCGGCAAGCCAAGAGCAAGGCGCGCCTGGCGCGTTTCGAGGAGCTGTCGGACGTCGAGTACCAGAAGCGCAACGAGACGAACGAGATCTTCATCCCCGTCGCCGACCGGCTCGGCCACGAGGTGATCGAGTTCGAGCACGTGTCGAAGAGCTTCGGCGACCGGCTGCTCATCGATGATCTCAGCTTCAAGGTGCCGGCCGGCGCGATCGTCGGCATCATCGGCCCGAACGGCGCCGGCAAGTCGACGCTGTTCCGCATGGTCGCCGGCAAGGAGAAGCCCGACAGCGGCAACGTCAAGATCGGGTCGACCGCGAAGATGGCGTTCGTCGAGCAGAGCCGCGAGTCGCTCGAAGCCGACAAGACCGTCTGGCAGGACATCTCGGGCGGACTCGACAACCTCGTCGTCGGCAAGTTCACGATGCCGAGCCGCGCCTACCTCGGCAAGTTCAACTTCAAGGGCAACGACCAGCAGAAGCTCGTCGGCAATCTGTCGGGCGGCGAGCGCGGGCGCCTGCACCTGGCCAAGACGCTGATCGCGGGCGGCAACGTGCTGATGCTCGACGAGCCGTCGAACGACCTCGACGTCGAGACGCTGCGCGCGCTGGAAGACGCGCTGCTGGAGTTCGCCGGATCGATCATGGTCATCAGCCACGACCGCTGGTTCCTCGACCGCATCTGCACCCACATCCTCGCCGCCGAAGGCGACTCGAAGTGGTTCTTCTACGACGGCAACTATCAGGAATACGAAGCCGACAAGAAGAAGCGCCTCGGCGAGGAAGGCGCCAAGCCGAAGCGGCTTCGCTTCCGCTCGATGCACACCTGAGATCGCGCGAACTTTCGCGGCTGAGCCGCGTCACAACGCCATACCTGAGGTCTCCATGCCATTGAATGCTCTCGGCCGCCTGCCGGCCCTCGCCGTCGTCGTTTCCGCGCTCGCTGGCTGCACCACGTTCCAGACCATCGTCCGGCCACCCGCCACGACCACCGCCGGCGCCAAGCCCCCGGCCGGCGCGGTCGGACCCGGCGGTGCGGCATCCGGCCCCCGGGCGCCCGGCGCGCCGCCGGTCGCCGGAGTGCCACCGGGCTCGCCACGGCCCTTCGCCGACGTCATCAAGGGCGCACAGCGCGTCGACGGTCCGCTGGTCGCCTGGACCAAGGACGACAAGGTCTGGCTCGAGCTCAAGCCCGACGACTTCGACAAGCCGTACTTCCTCTCGCCCAAACTCAAGTCCGGCATCGGCGAGCGCAACTTCTTCGGCGGGCTGATGGAAGACAGCGGCATCGTCGAGTTCCGCCGGGTCCACAACCAGGTGCAGATGATCTGGTTGAACGTCGGCTATGTCGCCAGGGCCGGTACGCCGGAAGCCAGGGCCATCGCCGCGGGCTACTCGCCGAGCCTGCTGGCGAGTGCCGTGGTGCTGAGCCAGCCCGAGCCGGTGCGAAAGTCGGTGCTCGTCGAGGCCAACCAGCTCTTCCTCGCCGACCTGCTCGGTTTCGGCATGGACCTGCAGCGCGCCTATCGCCAGGGCTATTCCTTCGACCCGCGCAACTCGGCGATCACCAAGGTCCGCTTGACGCCAGACGCGCTCGTGCTCGAGGTGCTCGGCCACTACGCCACCGCCTCGATCTCGATTCCCAACCCGGCGCTGCTGCCGAACGCGCCGCAGCCGTCGGCGCCCCGCTCGCTGCCCGATCCTCGCAGCCTCTTCCTGCAGATCCACTACTCGCTGGCGCCGCTGCCGGCCGATCCGATGCACGGCCGCAAGGCCGACCCGCGCGTCGGCTACTTCGAAAGCGGCCGCTTCGACTTCACGGACGACCTCCAGCGCACGCCTCGCACCCGCTACGTCAACCGCTGGCGGCTCGAGAAGAAGGATCCTGCGGCGGCCATCTCCGAGCCGGTCAAGCCCGTCGTCTACTGGCTCGACCCGACGGTGCCGGTGAAGTACCGCCCGGCGATCACCGCGGGGGTGCTCGAGTGGAACAAGGCTTTCGAGAAGATCGGCTTCAAGGACGCGATCCAGGTCAAGGTGGTACCCGAAGACGCCGACTTCGACACCCTCGACTACGGTCGCGCATCGATTCGCTGGATGACCAACGCGGCGCCGTCGTTCGGCGCGATCGGTCCGAGCCACGTCGACCCGCGCTCGGGCGAGATCCTGGATGCCGACATCGGCATCGAGAGCCTGTCGTCGCGCAACGTCCGTGCGGCGCGGGCGCAGATCCTCACGTCGTCGAACCGCTTCGACGACATCTTCGGCCACCCCGACCTGTCCCCGGGGGAGCGTGCGCTGATGCTGGCCGGACGACTGTGCACCTACGGCGAGGAGGCGGCCGAGCAGATGTCGTACGCCGCCGACGTGCTCGAAGCGCGCGGCGACCTGGACCCCGACAGTCCGGAAGCCGACGCCTTCGTCAACGCCTACCTGAAGGACGTGACGATGCACGAGGTCGGGCACACGCTCGGCCTGCGCCACAACTTCCGCTCGTCGCGCGTCTACACGCAAGCGCAGCTCGCCGATCCGGAATTCACGCGCCGCAACGGCATCACCGGCTCGGTGATGGAGTACGCCGCGATCAACCTGAACTCGCCCGAGGAAGCGCGCGCGCGCTACGGCACGCCGTTCAACGACACGCTCGGTCCGTACGACTACTGGGCGATCGAGTACGCCTACAAGCCGCTGCCTTCGGGTGTTTCGGCCGCCGATGAACTGGCGGCGCTCGAGAAGGTGGCGGTGCGCAGTTCCGAGCCGCTGCTCGCCTACGGAACCGACGAGGACAACTTCATCGGCATCGACCCGGAATCGTTGCAGTTCGACCTCGGCAGCGACGTCATCGTCTTCGCCAGGAAGCGCATCGCGATCGCCCAGGATCTGATCCGCCGCCAGGAAACGCGCGCGCTCGGGCCCGACCAGCAGTACGCCGTGCTGAAGCGTTCCGTGAGCTACGCGATCCGCGACGTGGCGCGCTCTGCCAACGTGCTGTCACGGCAGATCGGCGGGGTTCGCACCGTTCGCGACGCGCCGGGAACCGGCCGCGACCCGCTGGTGCCGGTTCCGGTCGCCGAGCAGCGCGCTGCGCTCGACCTCATCACCGACAACCTGCTTTCGGCCGACAGCCTGCGAGTGAGCCCTGCGCTGCAGCGCAAGCTCGGCACGGACTTCGCCGAGCGCCTGGAGGCCATCCGCGGCGGCGATGGCAATGCCCAGACCGACTATTCGCCGACCGAGCAGGTGATCGGGCTGCAGAAGTCGCTGCTGGCGGTGCTGATGAGCGACCGGATCGCGACGCGCCTGATCGAGAGCGCGGACAAGGCGCCTTCGGGCAGCAGTCGGGCCCTGCGCATGCCCGAGCTCTACGCTCGGCTGACGCAGGCGGTGTGGAGCGACCTCGACGGCCGCGGCGACATCGCGCCGGCACGCCGCGAGGTGCAGCGGGACCACGTGAACCGGATCGCCGCCGTGCTCGTGCGGCCCGGCGCGGCGGCGCGTTCGGACACGCGCAGCGTGGTCCGGCAACAGGCCAGGGCGTTGCTCGAGAAACTTCGTGGCGCCAGCCGCCGAAGCGGGCTCGGCGAGGAATCGCGAGCTCACATCGCCGACAGCGCCGACACGCTCGAGCAAGCGCTCAACGCGAGGCTGGTGCGCTCCGGGGCCTGAGCGTCGCGGGCTTCACTGGCAGCGTCGCCCGGACTCCCACCGCGCCGCCTCGTCGCCAAGTACCGACGTGCGGGTGCATTTGAAAACGAGCCGCCCGTTGACTGCGATGTCGAACTAGACACTGACTTAGAGTCAGGGGATGACGCCTTCGATCGACCGTCGCAGCCAGCTGTCGCGGAGGGACTTCGAGCGCGAATATGCGTCGGCCCGGCGCCCCGTGATCCTCACCGACGCCACCCGGGACTGGCCGGCGACCCGCACGTGGAGCTTCGATCACTTCGAGAGTCGT
>JBBSPY010000024.1:0-22238 GCA_038258415.1 Burkholderiales bacterium | reverse complement strand
CTCGGCGGTGATCCACCCCGACCGGAAGGCAATTTCTTCCGGACACGCGACCTTGAGCCCTTGTCGGCGCTCGAGCGTGGCGATGAACTGGCTGGCGTCGAGCAGGCTGTCGTGCGTTCCGGTGTCGAGCCAGGCGTAGCCACGGCCCATGACCTCGACGTCGAGCTCGTCGTTCTCGAGGTAGCGGGCGTTGACGTCGGTGATCTCGAGCTCGCCGCGTTCCGAAGGCTTGATCGACGCGGCGATGTCGCAGACCTGCGCATCGTAGAAATACAGTCCCGTGACGGCGTAGTTGCTCTTCGGCGCCCGGGGCTTCTCCTCGATGCTGACGGCCTTGCGCCGCTCGTCGAAGGCGACGACGCCGTAGCGCTCCGGGTCGTGCACGTGATAGGCGAACACGGTCGCGCCGCGACTGCGCGCCGACGCCGCCACCAGCGTCGGCTGGAGATCGTGACCGTGGAAGATGTTGTCGCCCAGCACCAGCGCGCTCCGCTGGCCGGCGACGAAGTCGCGGCCGAGGATGAACGCCTGCGCCAGCCCGTCGGGGCTCGGTTGCACGCAGTACGAGATCGAGAGGCCCCACTGCCCGCCGTCACCGAGCAGCGACTCGAACCGCGGGATGTCCTGCGGCGTGCTGATGAGAAGGATCTCGCGGATGCCGGCGAGCATCAGCGTCGACAGCGGGTAGTACACCATCGGCTTGTCGTACACCGGCAGCAGCTGCTTGCTCATCGCCAGCGTGGCCGGGTGCAGGCGTGTTCCCGATCCGCCGGCGAGAACGATGCCCTTGCGGGCCGGTGCGGTGGTCATCGGTTCGGTTTCTCGAGGATCTCGGCGAGCATGCGGTCGACGCCTTCCTGCCAGGACGGCAGTCGCAGGCCGAAGGCGGCACGAAACTTCGTGGTGTCGAGTCGCGAGTTCTTCGGCCGCGCCGCCGGCGCCGGGTAAGCGGTCGACGGGACCGCGTCGACGCGCACGACCCGCAGCGGCAGGCTGGCCGCGCGCGCCGCGGCGATCACGTGCTCGGCATAGCCGTGCCACGTCGTCTCGCCGCCCGCGACGGCGTGATACGTGCCCAGCAGCGCCGGGTCGCGCTGAACACAGACGATGGCATGCGCCGTGACGTCGGCGAGCAGCTCGGCGCCGGTTGGTGCGCCGTGCTGGTCGGCGACGACCGACAGCCGCTCGCGCTCGGCCGCGAGCTTGAGCATCGTCTTCGCGAAGTTTGCGCCGCGGGCGGCGTAGACCCAGCTGGTGCGCAGGATGAGGTGGCGGCAACCGCTGGCGCGGATCGCGTCTTCGCCCGCGAGCTTGGTCCGGCCATACACCGAGAGCGGTCCGGTCGGCGCATCTTCACGCCACGGCGCGTCGCCGCTGCCGTCGAACACATAGTCGGTGCTGTAGTGGACGAGGAGGGCGCCGATGGCCTTCGCTTCGTCGGCGAGCACGCCCGGCGCCTCGCCGTTGATGCGCCTAGCCAGCTCGGGCTCGGACTCGGCACGGTCGACGGCCGTGTGTGCGGCGGCGTTGACGATCACGTCGGGCCCTACCGCGCGCACCGTGGCGGCGAGCGACGCCGGGTCGTCGAAGCGGGCCGTCAGCGGCGGCGGGCTGTCGAGGTCGAGTGCCACGACGTTGCCGAGGGGCGCCAGCGCGCGCTGCAGCTCCCAGCCGACCTGGCCGCCGCGGCCGAGCAGCAGCAGCTTCATCGCGGCCGCCCCGCGGACACGGGCTCGGCCGCGGCATCGCGCGACCGGTAGTTCGTGGCAAGCCAGTCGCGGTAGGCCCCGGTCTGCACCCGCTCGACCCACGCGCCGTTCTCGAGATACCAGGCGACCGTCTTGCGGAGGCCTGTCTCGAACGTCTCGACCGGGCGCCAGCCCAGCTCGCGCTCGATCTTCCGAGCGTCGATGGCGTAGCGACGGTCGTGGCCCGGCCGGTCGGTGACGTGCTTGACGAGGCGCCTGTACGAGCCGTCGGCATGCGGCCGCAGTTCGTCGAGCAGCGCACACAGCGTGTGCGCGATCTCGAGGTTGGGCTTCTCGTTCCAGCCGCCGACGTTGTAGGTCTCGCCGACGCGGCCGTCCGCCAGAACCGTGCGGATCGCGGTGCAGTGATCCTTGACGTAGAGCCAGTCGCGCACCTGCTGTCCGTCGCCGTAGATGGGCAGCGGCTTGCCGGCGAGCGCGTTGACGATCATCAGCGGGATCAACTTCTCCGGGAAGTGGAACGGCCCGTAGTTGTTGCTGCAGTTGGTCGTCAGCGTCGGCAATCCGTAGGTGTGGTGCCAGGCCCGCACGAGATGGTCGCTCGCCGCCTTGCTCGCCGAGTACGGGCTGTTCGGCTCGTAGGTGTCGGTCTCGCAGAACGCCGGGTCGTCGACGGCGAGCGTGCCGTAGACCTCGTCGGTCGAGACGTGGAGAAAGCGGAACGCAGTGCGGTCGTCGTCGGTGAGCGTCGACCAGTGCGCGCGCGACGCCTCCAGCAGGGTGAACGTGCCCAGCACGTTGGTTCGGATGAAGTCGCCCGGACCATGGATGCTCCGGTCGACATGGCTCTCCGCGGCGAAGTGGACCACCGCACGCGGCCGGTGCTCGGCGAACAGGCCGTCGAGCAACTCGCGGTCGCAGATGTCGCCGTGGACGAACACGTGGCGCGGGTCGCCTTCGAGCGAGGCGACGTTCTCGCGGTTGCCGGCGTAGGTGAGCGCGTCGAGGTTGACGACGGGCTCGTCGCACCCGCCGAGCCAGTCGAGAACGAAGTTGCTGCCGATGAAGCCGGCGCCGCCGGTGACGAGGATCATGGAAGGGGGACCGTGTTCAGGGACGGCCGATGCCGGCGTAGGCGAAGCCCGCCTCGCGCGCCGCGACCGGATCGAGGATGTTGCGGCCGTCGTAGATCACCGGCTGGCGCATGGCGGCCCGCATCGCGTGCAGGTCGGGGCTGCGGAATTCCTTCCACTCGGTGACGATGACGAGCGCGTCAGCACCATCGAGCGCCGCCATTGCGCTCGGCGCGAACTGCAGGCCCGGTTGCGCGCCGAACCACGAGCGCGCCGAACCGACCGCGACCGGGTCGTACGCCTGCACGGAGGCGCCCCGTTCGAGCAGCGCGCGCACGACGACCACGCTCGGTGCCTCGCGCATGTCGTCGGTGCCGGGCTTGAAGGCCAGGCCCCACAACGCGAAAATTCGGCCGGCGAGGTCGGTGCCGAAGCGGGCCCCTATCCGGTCGAGCAGCACGTGCTTCTGCCGGTCGTTGACGCGCTGCACCGCGTCGACGAGCGGCATGTCGACCCCGACGTCGGCCCCGGCCCTGAGCAGGGCGCGGATGTCCTTCGGGAAGCACGATCCGCCGTAGCCGCAGCCGGCGTAGAGAAAGTGGCTGCCGATGCGGCGGTCGCTGCCGATGCCGCGGCGCACGGCGTCGATGTCGGCGCCGACCTTCTCGGCCACGCGAGCCAGCTCGTTCATGAAGCTGATTCGCGTCGCGAGCATCGCGTTGGCGGCGTACTTGGTGAGCTCTGCGGAGGCGACGTCCATCACCATCAGCTTGGCGTGGTTGCGCTCGAACGGCGCATAGAGGCGCCGCATCGTCTCGGTCGAGTCTTCGTCGTCGCTGCCGACGACGATGCGGTCGGGCCGCATGAAGTCCTCGATCGCCGCGCCCTCCTTCAGGAACTCGGGATTGGAGACGACGCCGAAGGCGACCTCGACGCCGCGCGCGCGCTGCTCGCTGGCGATCGCGTCGCGCACCTTCGCCGCCGTTCCGACCGGCACCGTGCTCTTGTCGACGACGACCCGTGGCTCCTCGATGTGTCGTCCGATCTCGCGCGCCACCGCGAGCACGTGTTCGACGTCGGCGGAGCCGTCTTCGCGAGGCGGCGTGCCGACGGCGATGAACTGGACCGGGCCATGGCGCACCCCGGCCCGCGCGTCCGTCGTGAACGCGAGGCGCGAAGCGGCGATGTTGCGCGACACGACGTCGGCGAGGCCGGGCTCGTGGATCGGCATCACGCCGCCGCGCAGCAGCTCGACGCGGCCTGGGTCGGCATCCACGCAGAGCACCTCGTTGCCGAGGTCGGCGAGGCACGCGCCGGTGACGAGGCCGACGTATCCGCATCCGAAGATCGTGACCTTCATGGCGGCATTCTAGGAAGACGTCACGGTGGTCACGCCCCGCGTTCGGGGGCCCGGACACGCCAGCGGCGATAATGGGCGCACATGAGTTCAGACCAGACCCCCGCTGTCGACGCGGGCGGCAGCGAGGCGTCGAGCGCTTCGCACACCCACGATCCTGCCGTTTCCGCCCCCCCGGCGCCCCTTCCGTTCTCCGTCCTCGGTCTCGCGCCGGTGCTGCAGAGCGCGGTCGCCGCGCAGGGCTACACGATGATGACGCCGATCCAGGCGAAGGCGATTCCGATCGTCCTCGCCGGGCGCGACGTCATGGGCGCGGCGCAGACCGGCACCGGCAAGACGGCGGCGTTCTCGCTGCCGCTGCTGCACCGCATGCTGCCGCACGAGAACGCGAGCATGTCGCCGGCGCGCCACCCGGTTCGCGCACTCGTCATCGCGCCGACGCGCGAGCTCGCCGACCAGGTCGCCGACAACATCAAGGGCTACGCGTCGCACTCGAAGCTGCGCGTCGCCGTCGTCTTCGGCGGCATCGACATGAAGCCGCAGACGCTCCAGCTCAAGCAGGGCGTCGAGGTGCTGGTCGCCACGCCGGGGCGGTTGCTCGACCACATCGAGGCGAAGAACACGGTGCTGAACCAGGTCGAGTACGTCGTCCTCGACGAGGCCGACCGCATGCTCGACATCGGCTTCCTGCCCGACCTGCAGCGCATCCTCTCGTACCTGCCGAAGAAGCGCCAGACGCTGCTCTTCTCCGCCACCTTTTCGCCCGAGATCAAACGGCTGGCCGAGAGCTATCTGCAGGATCCGGTGCTCGTCGAGGTGGCGCGCCCGAACGCCACGGCGTCGACCGTCGAGCAGCATTTCTACCGCGTCGACAGCGACGACAAGCGCCACGCGGTGCTGTCGATCCTGAAGGCGCGCGGGATCACGCAGGCACTGATCTTCGTCAACTCCAAGATCGGTTGCGCCCGGCTGGCCCGCTCGTTCGAGCGCGACGGCCTGCGCACCAATGCGCTGCACGGCGACAAGAGCCAGGACGAGCGGCTGAAGGCGCTCGACGCATTCAAGAAGGGCGAGGTCGACGTGCTCGTGGCCACCGACGTCGCCGCGCGCGGGCTCGACATCGTCGACCTGCCGGCGGTCTTCAACTTCGACGTGCCCTTCAACGCCGAAGATTACGTGCACCGGATCGGCCGCACCGGCCGCGCCGGCCAGTCGGGGCTTGCGGTCACGCTGGTCGCGCGCGAAGACGCACGCCTGGTCGCCGACATCGAGAAGCTGATCAAGAAGAAGATCGAGCTCGAGCCGCTCGAACTCGACGACGGTGCTGCCCGCCGGCCTCCTCGAGACCGGGCTGAGCCCGGCGGCCGCGTCGAGCGTGGTGATCGCGATCGCCCGCGTCGCGACGACGACGCCCCTCGCCGCGAGAGTCGCGTTGCCTCAGGTCCTTCGTTCGCACCGCCGCCGCGCGCGCCGCGCGATCCGTTCTTCGACCAGCCCTACGAGGCTGCGCAGACCGCCGAGGAACCGGCGTGGGAGCAGCGGGCCGCCGCACCGGCCGCGCGCGGGTTCTCGGCCTACATCAAGCCCAAGCGGAAGGTCGCGGCCCTGTTCGGCGGCGTGAAGCCGCCGGAGACGCAGCCGGAGACCGAGACGGAAGCGGAAACGTCGTCGTCCTGACCCGCGTCACGCGGTGGCGAGGAACGAGAACACGGCCGGCACGTCGTCCGGCAGCGTCGAGGGCGACTGGCGCCAGGCGTCGATCCGGTCGCTTCGCGTGTGCTCGCCGTGCAGGCTCAGGCCGATGCTGACCGCGAGCCGCGTGTCCGGCCGCAGCGTCGCGACGATGGCGTCGAGCAGTGCCTGGTTGCGATAGGGCGTCTCGATCATGACCTGCGACTGTCGTTGCGATCGCGACGTCGCTTCCAGGGCCCGCAGGCGTCCTGCGCGCTCCACGGCGTCGACCGGCACGTAGCCGACGAAGGCGAAGCTCTGCCCCTCAAGCCCGCCCGCTGCGACCGCGAGCGCCACGGCGCTGGCCCCCGGAAGCGCCACGACGCGCAGTCCCTGTGCGTGGGCCGCAGCGACCAGAGGCGTGCCGGGGTCGGCCAGGGCCGCCAGCCCGGACTCGGACAGCAGGCCGATGTCTCGACCCTCGCGAGACGGCGTCAGCAGCGCTGCCATGTCGCCTGCTGGCGAGGTGCGCCGCCCCTTGACCGGTCGCGGCAACTCGACGATGTCCAGCGCCTGCAGCGGTCGATGCAGCGCAGAGACGGCGTCGACGCGCTTGAGGAAGGCGCGCGCCGACCGGGCGTTCTCGACGACCCAGTGCTCCAGCCGCGCCGCGACCTCGATCGCCGAGCGTGGCAGGAGCCGGTCGAGTGGGATCGCGTCTTCTCCGCCCGCGCCCTGGTCGAGCGCGTTCGGCACCAGGTAGAGGGTCGGCTTCGCGCCGTCGATCACCGACCGGTCCCGAGCGGGTCGAGTCCTGCGCGGCGCAGCAACTCGCAGGTGCGAACGAGCGGAAGTCCGATCAGCGCCGTGGGGTCGTCCGACTCGATCGCCTCGACGAGCGCGATTCCGAGTGCCTCCGCCTTGGCGCTGCCGGCGCAGTCGTAGGGAGTTTCGAGCTGGAGGTAGCGCTCGATCTCGTCGTCGCCGAGCGAGCGGAAGCGAACGACGACCGTCGCGAGCTCGCTGGCGCGGAAGCCGCGGTCATCGCGGATGACCGCCACCGCGGTGTGGAAGCGCACCCTGCGCCCGCGCATCGCCCGTAGCTGCGCCGTGGCGCGGGCATGGTCGCCGGGCTTGCCAAGCGTCGCGCCGTCGAGTTCGGCGACCTGGTCCGAGCCGATCACGATGGCACCCGGCTCGACGGACGCGATGGCGTCGGCCTTGGCGAGCGCCAGTCGAACCGCGAGCGCCGGCGCGGCCTCGCCCGGCAGCGGGGTCTCGTCGACATCGGGTGCGTGCACCGCGAACGGCAGCCTCAGACGCTCGAGCAGCTCCTTCCGGTAGCGCGAGGTCGAGGCGAGCACGAGGCGCGTCATGGCGGGATTGTCGGCTCGGCACGGCGCCGGGCCTCCGCTCGTAAACTGACCGCATGCCATCACCGCGACAGTGGAAGGTCGAACACCTCGACATCGCCGCGTTCGCACGCGAGGGCGCCCATGTCGACGGGCACTCGCCACTCGCTTCGTTCCCGCGCCTGTGCGGCAGTCAGGCCGAGGACGGGCGGGACAACGCCGATGCTGCTGTGCAGTGGCAGATCGCCGGTCGCCAGGCCGAGCTGCCCGCAACCGGCCGTCGCCTTCCGACCCTGTCCATATGCGCGCAGGCGCGCGTGGTGCTGGAGTGCCAGCGTTGCCTGCAGCCGTTCCCCGTCGACCTGGAAGTCGAGCGCAGGATCTTCTTCATCGACGGCGAGGATGCCGCAGCGGTGCTCGATGCCGACAGCGACGACGACGTCCTGGCGCTCGCAGCCGCGGCCGACGTGCTGGAGATCGTCGAGGATGAGTTGCTGCTCGCGCTCCCGCTCGTTCCGCGCCACGACGTCTGCCCCGAGCCGCTGCTCGCCGGCGGGTCCGACGAGTCGGTGTCGGCGGCACATCCGTTCGCCGCGCTCGCGGCGCTCCGGAAGGGGTCGGTGAAGAAACCCCACTGATACAATCTGCGGCTTTTCGCGGCCGACGAGCGTGTGCTCCTCGACACGCCGCGCCTCCGGCGGAATGCCTCAGAGGGCCTTTCGGCAACCGGGATCAGGAGTACATCGATGGCCGTCCAGCAGAACAAGAAGTCGCCCTCCAAGCGCGGCATGCACCGATCGCACAACGCGCTCGCCAAGCCGGGGACGGCGATCGAGCCGACCACGGGCGAGACGCACCTGCGCCACCACCTCAGTCCGACCGGCTATTACCGCGGCCGCAAGGTCGTGAAGACCAACGCGGACGCCTGACCGGGCCGGGCCGCTCAGCACGCCCATCCGCTTGAGACCGGCCGAGAACGAGGCTGCGACGGGCGCGACAAGCCAACCGCACAAGATGGCAGCGTCAGCCGCTGCGCCCATCCGGCTCGCCGTCGACTGCATGGGCGGCGATCACGGCCCGAGCGTCACGTTGCCCGCGTGTCGCGCGTTCCTGGCGGCGCATCCGCATGCCGAGCTCGTGCTGGTCGGCAGACCGGAGGCGCTCGCCGCCGCGCAGGGCTGGGAGCGTTGCAGCCGCGTCGACGCGAGCGAGGTCGTCGAGATGGCCGACTCGGTCGAGATCGCGCTGCGCAAGCAGAAGGACTCGTCGCTGCGCGTCGCCGTGAGTCAGGTGAAGCCGCTGGCCGATCGGCCGTCGCTGGCGCAGGCCTGCGTATCGGCGGGCAACACCGGGGCGCTGATGGCGGTCTCGCGCTACGTGCTCAAGACGATCGACGGCATCGACCGGCCGGCGATCGCCAGCGTCATGCCGAACGAGCGCGGTGCCTACACAACGGTCCTCGACCTCGGTGCCAACGTCGACTGCACGGCCGAGCACCTCCTGCAGTTCGCCGTGATGGGCAGCGCGCTGGTCGCCGCGGTCGAGGGACGCGCCGAGCCGAGCGTGGGGTTGCTCAACATCGGCGAGGAAGCGATCAAGGGCGGCGAGACGATCAAGGAGGCAGGCGAGCTCCTGCGCGCGGCGGCGGCGGCGGGGCTGCTCAACTTTCACGGCAACGTCGAGGGCAACGACATCTTCACCGGCTGCTGCGACATCGTCGTCTGCGACGGCTTCGTCGGCAACGTGGCGTTGAAGACGGCCGAGGGGCTGGCCTCGATGCTCACGCGCTTCATCAAGGAAGAGTTCACCCGCAACCCGTTCAGCAAGCTCGCCGCGCTGGCGGCGATGCCCGTGCTGAACCGGCTCAAGGCGCGCGTCGACCATCGCCGCTACAACGGCGCGGCGCTGCTCGGCTTGCGCGGCCTCGTCTTCAAGAGCCACGGAGCGGCCGACGTGTTCGCCTTCGGGCACGCGCTCGAAAGGGCCCATGACGCGGTGCGCAACGGCCTGCTCGATGGGGTGCAGGACCGCATTCGCGACACGCTGGCCGCGCTGCCTGCAGATCGGCGCGGCGGGCCTGTCGTCGGCGCCGCTGCAGCGCCGGGTCGCTTGCCGATCTCATCGGCGGCGGCATGATGCAGGCATGAACCCACGGGCTCCTCGCTGGTCGCGCATTGCCGGGACCGGCAGCTACCTTCCTCCGGATCGCGTCTCCAACGACGACCTCGCCGCGCGGCTCGCCGCCGACGGCATCGAGACGTCCGACGATTGGATCGTCGAGCGCACCGGCATCCGCTTTCGCCACTTCGCGGCGCCGAACGTGACCGCCAGCGACCTCGCGCTCGAGGCCTCGAAGGCAGCGCTGGCGGCGGCCGACTGCGATCCGCACGCGATCGACCTCATCGTCGTCGCGACCTCGACGCCCGACATGGTGTTCCCTTCGGTGGCGACCATCCTGCAGGCCAAGCTGGGCGTGCACGGCTGCGCGGCGTTCGACGTTCAGGCCGTGTGCTCGGGCTTCGTCTACGCGCTGTCGGTCGCCGACGCGATGATCAAGGCAGGCACCGCGTCGAAGGCGCTTGTCGTCGGTTCCGAGGTTTTCTCGCGCATCCTCGATTTCTCCGATCGCACGACCTGCGTGCTGTTCGGCGACGGCGCCGGCGCAGTCGTTCTCGAGGCCAGCGAGACGCCGGGCATTCTCGCCAGCGAACTTCACGCCGACGGCCGCTACCTCGACATCTTGTGCGTCCCGGGCCACGTCTCGGGCGGTCATGCGATCGGCCACCCGCTGCTGAAGATGGACGGGCCGGCGGTGTTCAAGCTGGCGGTCTCGGTGCTCGAGGACGTCGCCCGTTCGGTGCTCGCCAAGGCGGGCCGCAGCAGCGAGGACATCGACTGGCTGATCCCGCACCAGGCCAACATCCGGATCATGACTAGCACGGCGCGCAAGCTCCGCGTCGCGCCGGAGCGGCTGGTCGCCACCGTCGCCGAGCACGGCAACACATCGGCCGCGTCGATCCCGCTGGCGCTCGATGTCGCCGTGCGCGACGGCCGCGTCCAGCGGGGCGACACGGTCATGCTCGAAGGCGTGGGCGGCGGCTTCACGTGGGGCGCCGTCGTCCTCGACTACTGACCTTTGCCGATGAAACCGTTCGCGTTCGTCTTCCCGGGCCAGGGCTCGCAGTCGGTCGGCATGCTCGACGCGTGGGGGGACCACGCCGCGGTGCGCGACACGCTCGCCGAGGCGTCCCATGCGCTCGGCGAAGACGTTGGCCGCCTGATCCGCGAGGGCCCGAAGGAGCAGCTCGATCTCACCACCAACACCCAGCCGGTGATGCTCGCCGCGGGCATCGCGTGCTACCGCGCCTGGCTCGCCGAGACCCGGTCGGCGCCTGCGGTCGTCGCCGGCCATTCGCTCGGCGAGTACACGGCGCTCGTGGCCGCTGGCTCGCTGACGCTGGCCGACGCGATGCCGCTGGTGCGTTTCCGCGCCCAGGCCATGCAGGCTGCGGTTCCCGTCGGCACCGGCGCGATGGCGGCGATCCTCGGCCTCGAGGCAGCTGCCGTCGAGGAAGGCTGCGCGGCGGCGGCGCGCGAGACAGGCGGCGTCGTGCAGGCCGCGAACTACAACGACCCGAAGCAGACCGTCATCTCGGGCGGCAAGGTCGCGGTCGATCGCGCCTGCGAACTGCTGAAGGCGGCGGGTGCCAAACGGGCCCTGCTGCTTCCCGTCTCGGCGCCGTTTCACTCGCAGCTGATGAAGCCGGCCGCGGACCGCTTGAGCGAGCGGCTCGCCGCGACGCCGATCGACGCGCCCTTCATTCCCGTCATCGACAACGTCGACGTGCAGGCGGAGACGCAGCCTGCCGCGATCCGCCGCGCGCTTTTCCGTCAGGCGTACGGCGCTGTTCGCTGGGCCGAGACCATCCGCGCGATCCGCCAGCGTGGCATCGCGTGCATCTTCGAATGCGGACCCGGCAAGGTGCTGGCCGGACTGACGGCGCGCATCGATCCGTCGGCGCAGTCGGCGTCGATCTTCGATCCCGCGTCGCTCGCCGCAGCGCGGGCGCTGCTGTCGACATGAGCGACCCGACTGCCGAACCGAAGGTCGCGTTCGTCACCGGCGCGACGCGCGGCATCGGCCAGGCGATCGCGGCCGAACTGGCGGCCGGCGGCCTGCGCGTCGTCGGCACGGCGACGAGCGCGGCCGGCGCGGCGTCCATCGGAGAGGCGCTGAAAGCGCACGACGGCTGCCGCGGGATCGTCCTCGACGTGACCGACGGCGCTGCGGTCGCCGCCGCCGTTGACGCCCTCGTGCACGACCTCGGCGGATTGCACGTGCTCGTCAACAACGCCGGCATCACCCGCGACACGCTGTCGATGCGCATGAAGGACGAGGACTGGGACGCTGTCGTCGCGACCAACCTCACGGCGGTCTTTCGCTGCAGCCGAGCCGCGCTGCGGCCGATGATGAAGCAGCGGTTCGGCCGCATCGTCAACATCACCTCAGTGGTCGGGGCGAGCGGCAACGCGGGCCAGGCGAACTATGCCGCTGCCAAGGCCGGCGTCGCCGGCATGACTCGAGCGCTGGCCCGCGAGGTGGCGAGCCGGGGCATCACCGTGAACTGCGTGGCCCCCGGGTTCATCGAGACTGACATGACCCGTGGCCTGTCGCAGGCGCAGACGAGCGGCCTGCTCGGCCAGGTGCCGGTCGGACGGCTCGGCCAGGCTGCCGAGGTCGCGCACGCGGTCGCGTTCCTGGCCTCGGAGCGCGCCGGCTACATCACGGGCACCGAACTGCACGTCAACGGCGGCATGTTCATGGTGTGAAGCTGCGCGAATCGCGGCCGAGGGTCACCCGTGCCCGGCGCCGGGTGCGACAAATCTCACACCTTAGAATCGCCGTTCAATTTTCCCCACTCCCGGAGGAGTCATGAGCGACACGGAAGCACGAGTCAAAAAGATCATCGCCGAGCAACTGGGCGTCCCGGAAGCCGACGTCCGCAACGACAAGGCGTTCGTCGCCGACCTCGGTGCCGATTCCCTCGACACGGTCGAACTCGTGATGGCCCTCGAAGACGAATTCGGGATCGAGATCCCTGACGAGGAAGCCGAGAAGATCACCACGGTGCAGCTCGCGATCGACTACGCCAAGAACCACCAGAAGGCGGCCTGATCCGGGTGACCGGTCGGCTGCCAGGGTGCCCATGAACCATCGGCGCGTCGTCGTGACCGGGCTGGGGCTCGTGAGCCCGGTCGGCAACAGCGTCGCCGAAGGCTGGGACAACCTGGTCGCCGGCCGCACTGGCATCACCGCGATCACGCGCTTCGACGCCTCGGCGTTTGCGTGCCGGGTCGCCGGCGAGGTGAAGGGTTTCAAGGTCGAGGACTGGTTCCCGGCCAAGGATGCCCGTCACATGGACACCTTCATCCACTACGGGCTTGCCGCCTCGATCCAGGCGGTCCGCGACGCCGGACTGCCGACGGGCGACGACCTCTCGGAGGAAGAGGCCGAGCGCATCGGCTGCCTCGTCGGCTCCGGCATCGGCGGCCTGCCGATGATCGAGGAGACGCATGCGGAGTACGAGAAGCGCGGCCCGCGCCGGATCACGCCGTTCTTCGTTCCGGCGTCGATCATCAACATGATCTCCGGCCACGTCTCGATCATGCACGGCTTCCAGGGGCCGAACCTGGCGATCGTCACCGCGTGCACGACCGGGTTGCACGCAATCGGCATGGCCGGCCGGCTCATCGAGCATGGCGACGCCGACGTCATGATCGCCGGCGGCTCCGAGTCGACCGTCTCGCCGCTCGGCGTGGGGGGCGTCGCGGCCGCGCGTGCCTTGTCCACCCGAAACGACGACCCCGCCAGCGCGTCGCGGCCGTTCGACCGCGGGCGCGACGGCTTCGTCCTCGGCGAGGGCGCCGGCGTGCTCGTCCTCGAGGAGTACGAGCACGCGAAGCGACGCGACGCCCAGATCTACGCCGAGCTCATCGGCTTCGGCATGGGCGCCGACGCCTTCCACATGACGGCGCCGAATGTCGCGGGACCGAAGCGGTCGATGGTCGCGGCACTGCGTTCGGCGGGCCTCGATGCCGGCGACATCCAGTATCTCAACGCCCACGGCACGTCGACTCCGCTCGGTGACGTCAACGAGACCAATGCCATCAAGCTGGCGTTCGGGGACGCGGCGAGCCAGCTCGTCGTCAGCTCGACCAAGTCGATGACCGGCCACCTGCTCGGCGGCGCTGGCGGCATCGAGTCGGTGTTCACCGTGCTCGCGCTCAAGCACCAGGTCTCGCCGCCGACGATCAACCTGCATGACCCCGACCCGGAGTGCGACCTCGACTACTGCGCCAACGAGGCGCGGCCGATGAAGATCGAGCACGCGATGAAGAACAACTTCGGCTTCGGCGGCACGAACGGCACGCTGGTCTTCAAGCGCGCCTGAGCGAAAGGCGGCGACCGGGGGCGACTCTCGTTCGTTCCAGGGCCCTGCGATGACGCCGTTCCGGATCGAACTCACGCCCAGCCGCCGCTGGCGCGCCGCGGTGGCGCTCGTGGCGGCCGCGTCGGTTTCGTCGGTGCTCGCTTGGTGGGCCCTCGTGCCGACGGCCTCCGGCATCGCGGTCGGCGTCGTCGCAACCGTGGTCATCGTCGCAGCGGTCGGGTCGGCCGCATCGCTCTGCCGTCTGGGTGGCGGCGTGCTCTCATTCGACGGTCGGGCGTGGTGGTGGACGAGACGCCCCGGTGACGAGCCGATCGCCGGCGCCGCCCGCGTCGCGATCGACCTCGGCGACTTCTTCCTGTTCCGGTTCCAGCCGGCGCTGCCGCGCGGGCACGTCTGGTTGCCGGTCGACTCGGCAGTCGCGCGCGGCGACTGGCACGTGTTGCGTGCTGCTGTATATTCCGCCCGCCTCGGCCGGGAGTCTTCCGCCGCCGGCGCCCCGTCTCCTGAATGAACGCTCCCGATGTCGATGCTCCGCTTGTCGAGCGCGTCAAGCAGGGAGACACCAAGGCGTTCGAGATGCTGGTCGTCAAGTACCGGCGCCGGATCGAGCGCCTGATCGGCCGAATGGTGAGGGACGTCGACCTCGTGCCCGACATCGCCCAGGAGACGTTCATCCGCGCCTATCGGGCGATTCCGCAATTCCGCGGCGAGAGCGCCTTCTACACCTGGCTCTACCGGATCGCCGTCAACACGGCGAAGAAGTCCTTGATGGAGCTCAAGCGCGACCTGCTGGTGACCGAGGCGTCACGTGCCGTCCGCGACGAGGACGACGACACGCATCGCCCCGGCACCGAACTGGCGGACACCAACACGCCCGATGCGGTGCTCGCCAGCAAGCAGATCGCATCGGCAGTGAACTTTGCAATCGAAGCCTTGTCCGAAGAGTTGCGACAGGCGATCACCCTGCGCGAAATTGAAGGTCTCAGCTACGAGGAGATCGCCGAGCTCATGGGCTGCCCCATCGGGACGGTCCGTTCGAGGATCTTTCGCGCCCGTGAAGCGATCGCGGTGAAGCTGAGGCCGCTGCTCGACACCAAGGAGGGCGAGCGTTGGTGACGCATGACGGCGGCGGGAGAAGCCCGCCGTTCGTCGTTGAAGAAGGACGATGGAGACAGCGATGACGATGGCAACGAACACTTCGGCACCCGACGGCGGCGACGCGCCTGGCGGCACACTTCTCTGCGCGCTGGTCGATGGCGAGGTCGAAGCGGCCGAGGCGAGCGAGGCGTGCAGCGCTTGGCAGCACGACCCGGTGCAGCGCTGCGCCTGGCACGCTTGGCATGTTGCCGGCGACGTGCTCCGCTCGGAGGAACTCGCGCTCGGCGCCGACAGCGACGCGCGCTTTCTCGCCGCCTTTCGCATCCGTTTGGCGGCCGAGGCGGTCGTGCTGGCGCCGGCGCCCTTGCCTGACACCGCGTTCGCCGTGCGACGCCGTCGCGTCCGCTGGGCGTTGCCCAGCGCGGCGGCGGCCGGTTTCGTGCTCGTGGCCGGGACGTTCGTCGCGATGCGGCCCGGGGGCGTCGCCGACACGAAGCCGGTCGAGGTCGCCGCCGTTCCTGCGGCTGAGGTTCGCGTCGCTTCGACGCCTTCCGTCGTCACGCCGACACCGACGGCGCTCGAAACTGCCGCGCCTGCCAACAAAGTTCGCCTGATGCGTGACGCCCGCCTCGATCGCTACCTCGCCGCGCACAAACAGTTCGCCGGCAGCACGGCGCCTGCGTGGTCGCAGGCGACGCTGCGCAACGCGACGGTCGAGCTCGAGCGTCGCTGAACGTCGGCGCCTGTCACCGCACCGCGACCTGCCGTAATTGTGCGTCCCATGCTGCTGCGAACGATCGCCCCGTTGACGCTGGCACTGGTCGCGCTCGCGCCGCCAGGGTTCGCGCAGTCGTCCGCGCCTGCGACACGGGTCGGCTCCGGCGACGGACGGGCCCTGCTCACTCGGATCCACCAGGCAGCGAGTCGCCGCAATTACCAGGGCACCTTCGTCGTGACCGGCGGCGGCAGCGTGGCCAGCGCCAGGATTGCGCACTTCTCTGACGGCGGCGCGCAGTTCGAGCGCATCGAGTCGCTCGACGGGCGTCAGCGCAAGGTCTTCCGCCGCAACGACACCGTGCACACGATCTGGCCGGCCAGCCACGTCGCGATGGTCGAGCAGCGCGGCCTGCTGAGTTCGTTTCCGGCGCTGCTGCAGGGAGCGGGCGAATCGATCGGCGAGTGGTACGACGTCCGGATCGAAGGCGCCGAGCGCATCGCCGGACGCGAGGCGGAGGTGCTGTCGGTCGAACCGCGCGATCGCTGGCGTCATGGCTATCGCCTGTGGGCCGATCGCGACACCTTTCTGCTCCTGCGCAGCGACACGCTCGGTCGGCATGGCGAGGTGCTCGAGACCTCCGCGTTCTCCGACGTGGCGATCGGCGTGCGGCCGCAGCCGGAGACCGTCGTCCAGCCGATGAAGCACCTCGACGGCTATCGCATCGTGCGTCCGGTGCTTGCGCCGGCGCGGCTGGAAGACGAAGGCTGGTCGCTGCGCGCTCCGGTGCCGGGCTTTCGCCTGGTGGATTGCGTGAGCCGGCGGATGGATGCGCCCGGCGAGGCACCCGCCGAGCCGGCTGGCGCTCCGGTGCTGCAGGCGATCTACGCCGATGGGTTGACGTACGTGTCGGTGTTCATCGAGCCGTACCGCGCCGAGCGGCACGGCCAACCGCTGCTCGCCACGCTGGGTGCGACGTTGACGCTGACTCAGCGGCTCGGCGACTCGTGGATCACCGTCGTCGGCGACGTCCCGATCGCGACCCTCAAGCACTTTGCCGGTGCCCTCGAACGCCACAAGCCTTGACGGCAGCACAGGCCTTTCGGATCGCGCATCATCCCCGGTCGGGCCTTCCCGGCCCCGCACCCGCGGCCCATCATCTGCCTGGAACGAACATGATCTCTCGTCGATTCGCTGCTCAACGTCTTGCGATGGCTGCGTTCATGCTCGGTGCGGGCATGGCGTGCGGCATCGTGCCGAACGCTGCCGCGGCTCAGGGGCTGCCTGACTTCACGGAACTGGTCGAGAAAGTCGGCCCGGCCGTCGTCAACGTTCGCACCACCGAGCGGGCGCGAACGGCCCGTGTTCCGGGCGGCGGGCCGATCGACGAAGACATGCTCGAATTCTTTCGCCGCTTCGGCATCCCGCTGCCCAATCGGCCCGGCCCGCGCGGCGCGCCGCAGCAGCCTGGCGACGCCGAACCGGTGCAGCGCGGCGTGGCCTCGGGCTTCATCCTCAACGCCGACGGCTACATCATCACCAACGCCCACGTCGTCGAAGGCGCCGACGAGGTGATCGTCACGCTGGCCGACAAGCGCGAGTTCAAGGCGAAGACGATCGGCGTCGACAAGAAATCGGACGTGGCGCTGGTGAAGATCGACGCCAGCGGCCTGCCGACCGTGCGCATCGGCGACGTCTCCAAGCTGAAGGTGGGCGAGTGGGTCGTCGCCATCGGCTCGCCGTTCGGGCTCGAAAGCACGGTCACCGCCGGCATCGTCAGCGCCAAGTCGCGCGAGACCGGCGAACTGCTGCCGCTGATCCAGACCGACGTGGCCATCAATCCGGGCAATTCGGGCGGGCCGCTGATCAACCTGCGCGGCGAGGTGGTCGGAATCAACTCGCAGATCTACAGCCGCTCCGGCGGCTATCAGGGTATCTCGTTCGCGATCCCGATCGACGAGGCGACGCGCGTCTCGGAGCAGTTGCGCACCGGCGGCCGGGTCATCCGAGGACGGATCGGCGTCGTCATCGACCGCGTGTCGAAGGAAGTCGCCGAGTCGATCGGGCTCGGCAAGCCGGCCGGCGCGCTCGTGCGCAGCGTCGAGTCGGGGGGGCCTGCGGAAAAGGCCGGGGTCGAGGCGGGCGACATCATCACCAAGGTCGATGCTCGCCAGGTCGAGAGTTCGATCGAGTTGCCGCGGATCGTCGGCGCGATCAAGCCGGGGAGCAAGGCAACGCTGCAGGTGTACCGCCGCGGCGGCTACCGCGATGTGCCCGTCGTCGTCGCCGAACTCGAGCCGACGGTGGCGACGGCGTCGGCCGGCCGCGCACCCGACGGCAAGGACGCCCAGAAGACGCCGGCGGTCGGCTCGCTCGGTCTCGCCGTCGTCGACCTGACCGACGCGCAGAAGCGCGAGCTGAAGGTGAAGTCCGGCGTGCGGGTGGAGACGGTCGAAGGGGTCGCTGCGCGTGCCGGCGTTCGCGAGGGCGACGTGATCGTCACGGTCGACAACGCCGAGATCACGACGGCGAAGCAGTTCGAGCAGGTCGTGGCGAAGCTCGACCGGAAGAAGCCGGTCACGCTGCTCGTCCGGCAAGGCGACGCGGCCAGCTTCCTGATCGTCAAACCGTTGTCGAAGTGAGCGAACACCAACTCTTCTGAGGGGTTTCAGCGGCTGTTTCGTCTGCCTGACGCCACACCGCCGATTTGCCCCCAGAACGTCCACAGGCTTTTGTGGATAAACTGTGGACAGAATGCGTGTTGGCGACCTGCAACGGCGCGAAATCGAGCAGCGGCGCGGCTTGCAGACGGGCCCTTTTGGCTACAATGAAACCCCAACAAGCAGTTGCCAAACGTTTTGTTGGAAGGCGCGTCATTCGTTCGACGTGCCTTTTTTTTGCCCCTCTTTCTGCCCTTCTCTCTGCCTCTTTCGCCTCGCTTCGCGACGCACGCTGATCCCCTCGCGAACGCATGGACGACATCCGCAACTTCTCGATCATTGCCCACATCGACCACGGCAAGTCGACGCTCGCGGATCGCATCATCCACCGCTGCGGCGGCCTCTCCGATCGCGAGATGGAAGCGCAGGTGCTCGACTCGATGGACATCGAGCGCGAGCGTGGCATCACCATCAAGGCGCAGACGGCGGCGCTTCGCTACACCGCGAACGACGGTCGCATCTACCGGCTCAACCTCATCGACACGCCGGGCCACGTCGACTTCTCGTATGAGGTGAGCCGTTCGCTTTCGGCATGCGAGGGTGCGCTGCTCGTGGTCGACGCGAGTCAGGGCGTCGAGGCGCAGACGGTCGCCAACTGCTACACCGCACTCGACCTCGGCGTCGAGGTGGTGCCGGTGCTGAACAAGATGGACCTGCCGCAGGCCGACCCGGACCGGGCTCGGGCCGAGATCGAGGACGTCATCGGCATCGACGCCACCGACGCAATCCCGTGCAGCGCCAAGACCGGCGAGGGCGTCGACGAGGTGCTGGAGGCGATCGTCGCCCGCATGCCGGCCCCGCGCGGCAAGCCCGACGGGCCGCTGCGCGCGATGATCATCGACTCGTGGTTCGACAACTATGTCGGCGTGGTGATGCTCGTGCGCGTCGTCGACGGGCAGCTCGTGCGCGGCGAGCGCATCCGGATCATGGCGTCGAACGCCGTCTACGGCGCCGAGCAGCTCGGCGTCTTCACGCCCAATTCGGTGGCCCGTGACCGCCTCACGGCCGGCGAGGTCGGTTTCGTCATCGCCGGTATCAAGGAGCTGCAGGCAGCCAAGGTCGGCGACACGGTCACGCTCGAGAAGAAGCTGCCGAACAACGCCGGTGTCGCAACCGAGCCGCTGCCGGGCTTCAAGGAGATCCAGCCCCAGGTCTTCGCCGGCATCTACCCGACCGAGGCGAGCGAATACGACCAGCTCCGGGATGCGCTGGAGAAGCTCAAGCTCAACGACTCGTCGCTGCGCTACGAGCCCGAGGTGAGCCAGGCGCTCGGCTTCGGTTTCCGCTGCGGCTTCCTCGGCCTGCTGCACATGGAGATTGTCCAGGAGCGGCTCGAGCGCGAGTTCGACCAGGACCTGATCACCACGGCGCCGTCCGTCGTCTACGAGGTGCGGCTGCAGAACGGCGAGACCCTCCACGTCGAGAACCCGTCGAAGATGCCCGACCCGGGACGGATCGACGAGATCCGCGAGCCGATCGTCACGGTGCACCTCTACATGCCGCAGGAGTACGTCGGCCCGGTGATGACGCTGGCGAACCTCAAGCGCGGCAACCAGCTCAACATGGCCTACCACGGTCGTCAGGTCATGCTGACCTACGAGATGCCGCTCGCCGAGATCGTGCTGGACTTCTTCGACAAGCTGAAGAGCGTGTCGCGCGGGTATGCGTCGATGGACTACGAATGGAAGGAGTACCGGGCCTCCGACGTCGTCAAGGTCGACATCCTGCTCAATGGCGAAAAGGTCGACGCCCTGTCGATCATCGTCCACCGGGCCAACAGCCAGTATCGCAGCCGCGCCGTCGTCGCCAAGATGCGCGAGCTCATCTCGCGGCAGATGTACGACGTCGCGGTGCAGGCGGCGATCGGGGCCAACATCATCGCCCGTGAGACAATCAAGGCGCTGCGAAAGAACGTGATTGCCAAGTGCTACGGCGGCGACATCACGCGCAAGAAGAAGCTGCTCGAGAAACAGAAGGCCGGCAAGAAGCGCATGAAGCAGATCGGCTCGGTCGAGGTGCCGCAAGAGGCTTTCCTGGCCATCCTCCAGGTCGACGACTGACTGCCGATGGGTCTGCTGACCGGTCTTCTCTATGCTTGCCTGGTCGTCTTCGGACTCGGCTGGTATCTCAACCACTGGACGGGCAACTTCTCGCTGCTCCTGTTCGTCCTGACGGTCGTCACGTTCTGCTACTGGCTGGCCGAACGGTTCTGGTTCGCACCCGCGCGCCGGCGCGCCGCGGCGAGGTTCGAGGCGGAAGCTTCGGCCCGGCGCGAGAAGCTGGCCGCCAGCGGCATCGGCCGTGTCGACGATCACACCGCCGAGACGCGCGCAGGTCTGCTCATGCAGCCGTGGTGGCTCGACTGGACGGCGGGCCTCTTCCCGGTGATTCTGGCGGTGTTCCTGCTCCGCTCGTTTTTGTTCGAACCGTTCAAGATCCCCTCGGGATCGATGATCCCGACGCTGCTCGTCGGCGACCTCATCCTCGTCAACAAGTTTCACTACGGCGTCCGGCTGCCGGTGATCAACAAGAAGATCATCGACAACCACGATCCCGAGCGCGGTGATGTGATGGTGTTCCGGTACCCGGTGAATCCGAGCGTCGACTACATCAAGCGCGTCGTCGGGCTGCCGGGTGACGAGGTCACGTACCGTGACCAGAAGCTGTTCATCAACGGGCAGCAAGTACCGCGGACCCCGCTGCCGCCGCCGGGCTACTACGAGGAAGACGGTCGCGCCTACGTGCCGGCATTCACGGAGAAGCTCGGCGACGTCGAGCACCTGATCCTCACAAATCCGCAATCCGACCGCTTTCGCTGGGATCGGCCGATCGTGCAGTTTCCGTTCGCCGACAACTGCCGCTACAGTGGCGAGGCCGTGAGCTGCAAGGTCCCGGCACGACACTATTTCATGATGGGCGACAACCGCGACAACTCGCAGGATTCGCGCTATTGGGGCTTTGTTCCGGACGAGAACATCGTCGGCAAGGCCTTCTTCGTCTGGATGAACTTCAGCGACCTGAAGCGGATCGGCCCGTTCCGCTGAGCAGCGCGCGGCAACAGGAGGAGCGGATGCCCCGTTCGAACCCGACAACCCGACGCAGCGGTCGCCTCGTCCAGCGTGGCGTCACGCTGTTCGGGCTGATGGCCTGGGCGATCCTCATCGGCCTGCTTGCCCTCGTGGTGATCCGGGTCCTGCCGACGATGAACGAGTACTTCACCATCAAGCGGACGGTGAACAAGATCGCGACCGAGGGTACGACCGTGCCGGAGATCCGGGCCGCCTTCGAAAAGCAGAAGGACATCGAATACTCGATCTCGTCCATCTCCTCCAAAGACCTGGTCATCACCAAGGACAACGACAAGGTCATCGTCAGCTTTGCGTACGACAAGGAAGTGGAACTCCTGAAGCCGGTTTACCTTCTCATCAAGTACGAAGGCCGATCGAACTGAGTTTGACCCCACGCACCCCCGACCCCGACCCGTCCGCAGCCGCAGGCATGGAGGCCCGGCTTGCCGTGCTCCAGCAGCGGATCGGCCATCGATTCGCCGACGCGCTGCTCCTGCAGCGGGCGCTCACGCACCGCAGCTTCGGTGCCGACCACAACGAGCGCCTCGAGTTTCTCGGCGATGCCGTGCTGAGCCTGGTCGTGTCCAGCCTGCTCTACGACCGGCTGGGCGGCAGCGACGAAGGCGACCTGACCCGCGTTCGCGCCCATCTCGTTCGCGAGGACAGCCTGCATCGCGCGGCTCTCCAACTCGGACTGCCCGACCTGCTGCGGCTCGGCGAGGGCGAGGCGCGAGGCGGCGGCGCGCAGCGCGCATCGATGCTCGCCGACGCGCTCGAGGCGCTGCTCGGCGCCGCCTTCGTCGACGGCGGCTTCGAGGCGGCTCGTTCGCTCGTCGAGCGGCTGTTCGGCGAGATCATCGAAACGACCGAGGTCGGTGCGTGGAGCAAGGATCCGAAGACCGAGCTGCAGGAATGGCTGCAGGCCCGCAAGCTCCCGGTTCCCGCCTACCGAATCGTCGCGACGGGTGGCCCGGCCCACGACCAGACGTTTCGCGTCGAGTGCGCGGTGGCGACCCTGTCGCT
>JBBSPY010000023.1:0-22433 GCA_038258415.1 Burkholderiales bacterium | reverse complement strand
TCGGCGCTCGTCGTTCCGGTCGCGCTGCTGATCGGCTACGGGCTGCTGCGCCTCTCGATCACCCTCTTCACCGAGCTGCGCGAGTTCCTCTTCTACCCGGTGGCCGCGCGCATCTCGCGGCGCGTCTCGCTCGAGGCGTTCGAGCACCTGCTGAGTCTCGGCCTGCGCTTTCACCTCGAGCGGCAGACCGGCGGCGTGTCGCGAGACATCGAGCGCGGCTCGCGGTCGATCCAGTCGATCCTCAACTACACCATCTACAACATCCTGCCGACGCTGGTGGAGATCTCGATGGTGATCCTGCTGCTGTCGAGCCGCTTCGACGGCTGGTTCGCCGCGATCACGTTCGGCGCCCTCGTCGTCTACGTCGCCTTCACCGTGACGGTGACGGAATGGCGGTCGGGCTTTCGCCGGGCGATGAACGAGCAGGACAGCCAGGCCAGCACGAAGGCGCTCGACGCGCTGCTCAACTACGAGACCGTCAAGACCTTCGGCAACGAGCCCTTCGAGCAGGCGCGCTACGACCTGAACCTGCGCGGGCTGGAGCAGGCCGCGGTGAAGTCGCACACGTCGCTCTCGGTGCTCAACCTCGGGCAGAGCCTGATCATCGCTGCGGCGGTGACGCTGCTGGTGTGGCGGGCGACGGTCGGCGTGGTCGCCGGGACGATGACGCTCGGCGACCTCGTGCTCGTCAACGCGCTGATGATCCAGCTCTACGTGCCGCTCAACTTCCTCGGCGTCATCTACCGCGAGATCAAGCAGTCGCTGATCGACATGGAGAAGATGTTCGGGCTGCTCGGGCAGGGCCGCGAGGTCGCCGACAAGCCCGATGCGCCGGACCTGTCGCTCGACGGCGGAACGGTGCGGTTCGAACATGTGCGCTTCGGCTATGACGCGTCGCGCGAGATCCTGCACGACGTCAGTTTCGAGATCCCGGCCGGGAAGACGGTGGCCGTGGTCGGAGCGTCGGGGTCGGGCAAGAGCACGCTGGCGCGGCTGCTGTTCCGCTTCTACGACGTCAACGCGGGCCACATCACGATCGACGGCCAGGACATTCGCGACGTGACGCAGAAGAGCCTGCGCCGCGCCATCGGCATCGTGCCGCAGGACACGGTTCTGTTCAACGACACCGTCGGCTACAACATCGCCTACGGCCGCACCGGAGCGGGCCAGACCGAGGTGGAAGCTGCGGCGCGGGCGGCGCACATCCACGCCTTCATCGCGTCGGCGCCCAAGGGCTACGACACGATGGTCGGCGAGCGCGGTCTCAAGCTCTCCGGCGGCGAGAAGCAACGCGTGGCGATCGCGCGGGCGCTGCTGAAGGATCCGCCGATCATGGTCTTCGACGAAGCGACGTCGGCGCTCGACTCGGCCAACGAGCGGGCGATCCAGGCCGAACTGCAGAATGTGGCGCGCAACCGCACGGCGCTCGTCATCGCCCATCGCCTGTCGACCGTCGTCGATGCGCACGAGATCCTGGTGATGGAGGCTGGTCGCATCGCCGAGCGGGGAACGCACGCAGGGCTCGTCGCCCGGGACGGTCGTTATGCCGAGATGTGGCGCCTGCAGCAGGCGAGGGCCGAGTCCGTGGTCGCCTGAGGCGCCGAGCAGCGACACCGCGGCGACATGGCACGAAGGTTGCAAAGTCATGAGCTCGGGACAAACCCTTGACCTGCGGGCAAACACGCTCGGCCGTGTCGGCGGTGCTGTCTAGAATTTCGTTCTTTGCCGAGGGGCACGCTTTCCCCTCATCACAGGAGCTTTGCATGAAGAGATCGATCCTGAGCGTCGCGGCGCTTGCCTTCGCGATGGCCGCCGGTGCCGCGCACGCCGAGGACACGCTGAAGAAGATCAAGGACAGCGGCGCCATCACCGAAGGCGTCCGCGAATCGTCGGGCGCCCTCGCGTTCACGCTCGGCGACGGCAAGTACACGGGCTTCCACTACGACGTGTGCGCCAAGATCATCGACGACATCAAGAAGCACCTGGGCATGAGCAAGCTCGAGGTGAAGTACCAGCCGGTCACGTCGCAGAACCGCATTCCGCTGGTGCAGAACGGCACCGTCGACATCGAATGCGGCTCGACCACCAACAACGCCACCCGCCAGAAGGACGTCGCCTTCGCGCCGGCTCTCTACGTCGAGGAAGTGCGGATCGCCACCAAGGCGAATTCGCCCATCAAGGGCATCGCCGACCTGAAGGACAAGACCGTCGCCACGACGACCGGCACGACCTCGGTGCAGCTGTTGCGCAAGAACAAGCGCGCACAGGGCATGGACTTCAAGGAGCTGACGGGCAAGGACCACTCCGACAGTTTCCTGCTGCTCGAATCCGGCCGCGCCGATGCGTTCGTGATGGACGGCCAGATCCTCGCCGGCCTGATCTCGAAGGCGAAGAGCCCGAAGGACTTCCACATCGTCGGCGAGGCGCTGTCGGTCGAGCCGATCGCCATCATGTATCGCAAGGACGATCCGGCCTTCAAGAAGCTCGTCGACGATTCGGTCCGCAACATCGCCAAGAGCGGCGAGGCCGCCAAGCTCTATGACAAGTGGTTCATGAAGCCGATCGCGCCCGCGAACACGACCGTCAACCTGCCGGCGAGCGACGCGACCAAGGCGGCGTGGGCGAACCCGTCGGACAAGCCGCTCGAAGAGTACGCGCAACCTTGAGCGGGGCGCGGCGCGACACCCTCGCGTCGCGCGCTTTGAAGTCCTGAGGGCGCGATGCGCCTGCGAATGCGGAGGTAATGGCGCTTGGGCGAATGGGAGTGGCAGTTCTTCCTGCGCGACACCGGCGGGGGTGAGTCCTATCTGCGGTGGATGATGTCGGCGTGGGGCTGGACGCTCTCGGTCGGCGCGCTCTCGCTCATCGTCGCCCTCGTTGCCGGCTCGCTGATCGGCATCTTCCGCACAACGCCGAGCAAGGTCCTCGTTGCGATCGGCGAGGTGTGGACCGAGCTGTTCCGCAATGTCCCGCTGCTCGTACAGATATTCCTCTGGTATCACGTGCTGCCGTCGATCTTCCTGTCTCTGCGACAGGTGCCGAGCTTCTGGCTGGTCGTGTTCGCGATCGGCTTCTTCACTTCGGCGCGGATTTCGGAGCAGGTGCGCGCCGGCATCCAGAGCCTGCCGCGCGGGCAGCGTTACGCCGGCCTCGCGGTCGGCCTGACGCTGGCACAGACGTATCGCTACGTGCTGCTGCCGATGGCCTACCGGATCATCATCCCGCCGCTCACCAGCGAGTCGATGAACATCGTCAAGAACACGTCGGTGGCGTTCGCCGTGTCAATCGCCGAGCTGACGAACTTCGCGATGCAGGCGCAGGAGGAAACGTCGCGCGGCAAGGAGATCTACCTCGCGGTGACGGTCCTCTACTTCGTCTCGGCTTTCGCCATCAACCGCGCCTCGCGATTCATCGAGAAGCGGGTCCAGGTGCCCGGCATGATCGGCGCGAAGTGAGCGCGGTTGTCTGAACATGGGCCAGCTCGACTTCTCCTTCTTCAACTGGGCGCTGGTCCAGAGTTTCGTCCTCAAGGGGCTCTGGTTCTCGGTGCAGCTGACGATCGTGGCGATGATCGGCGGCGTCGTCATCGGCACCCTGGTCGCGCTCATGCGACTGTCCGGCAAGCCGTGGCTCGAGGTGCCGGCGGCAGCCTACGTCAACACACTGCGGTCGATTCCGCTGGTGATGGTGATCCTCTGGTTCTTCCTGCTGATCCCGCTGCTGATCGGCCGACCGCTCGGTGCCGAGCTGTCGGCGATCGTCACCTTCACCGTGTTCGAGTCTGCGTACTACTCGGAGATCATGCGCGCGGGGATCCAGTCGGTGCCCAAGGGCCAGGTCGGGGCAGGATACGCAGTCGGCATGACCTACTCGCAGTGCATGAGGCTGATCGTGCTGCCGCAGGCCTTCCGCAACATGCTCCCCGTGCTGCTCACGCAGACGATCATCCTGTTCCAGGACACGTCGCTGGTCTATGCGATCGGTGCCTACGACCTGCTGAAGGGATTCGAGGTCGCGGGCAAGAACTACAACCGGCCGGTGGAGACCTATCTCATCGCCGCCGTCGTCTATTTCGTCATCTGCTTCTCGCTGTCGATGCTCGTGCGCCGGCTGCAGAAGAAGATCGCGATCATCCGCTGATCGTCCGGGAGAAGCGCCTCGCCATGGCCATGATCGACATCCAGAACGTTTCGAAGTGGTACGGCACCTTCCAGGTGCTCACCGACTGCACGACGAAGATCGACAAGGGCGAGGTCGTCGTCGTCTGCGGACCGTCGGGTTCGGGCAAGTCGACGCTCATCAAGACGGTCAATGCCCTCGAGCCGTTCCAGAAGGGCGACATCTTCGTCGACGGCATATCGCTCACCGACAAGAAGACCAACCTGCCCAAGCTGCGGTCGCGCGTCGGCATGGTGTTCCAGCACTTCGAGCTGTTTCCGCACCTCACCGTCACGCAGAACCTGACGCTGGCTCAGATGAAGGTGCTCGGCCGCAACGATGCCGACGCCAAGGCGCGCGGCCTGAAGATGCTCGACCGTGTCGGCCTGATGGTGCACAAGGACAAGTTTCCCGGTCAGCTTTCAGGCGGCCAGCAGTAGCGCGTGGCGATCGCCCGTGCGCTGAGCATGGATCCGATCGTCATGCTGTTCGACGAGCCGACCTCCGCACTCGATCCGGAGATGGTCGGCGAGGTGCTCGACGTCATGGTGCTGCTCGCCAAGGAGGGCATGACGATGATGGTCGTGACCCACGAAATGGGTTTCGCGCGCAAGGTCAGCCACCGCGTCATCTTCATGGACGCGGGCAGGATCGTCGAGGATTGCTCCCGCGATGCCTTTTTCGACGACGCCGAATCCCGCTCGCCGCGTGCCAAGGAATTCCTCTCGAAGATCCTCCAGCACTGAAGAGCACGCGTCGAGGGACCAATCGCCGCCATGATCGAACGGCTCTCGATCGTCCGGCCGGACGACTGGCATCTCCACCTGCGCGACGGTGCCGCGATGCGCGACGTCGTGGGTCACAGTGCCCGGCAGTTCGCACGCGCCGTGGTGATGCCGAACCTCCGGCAGCCCGTCGTGAGTGTCGAGCAGGCGCTCGTCTATCGCGACCGGATACGCGCCGCCCTTCCGCTCGGCTCGACGTTCGAGCCGCTGATGACGCTGTATCTCACGGACCGCACACCGGCTTCGGAGATGCGACGCGCGCGAGAGGCCGGCATTTTCGGCGTCAAGCTGTACCCGGCGGGTGCGACGACCAACAGCGATGCCGGCGTCACCGACCTGAGCCTCGTCATGCCAACGCTTGCGGCGTGCGAGCGGGAGGGGATTGCGCTGCTCGTGCACGGCGAGGTGACGGATCCCGACGTCGACGTCTTCGATCGCGAGGCGGTCTTCATCGATCGGCACCTCGCCGGATTGCGACGCGATTTGCCGGCGCTTCGCATCGTTCTCGAGCACGTCACCACCACCGAAGGCGTGCAATTTGTCGTCGATGCCGGCGAGCAAACGGCGGCGACGCTCACGGCGCACCACCTGCTGTACAGCCGCAACGCGCTGTTCGCGGGCGGACTGCAGCCGCACTGGTACTGCCTTCCGGTCCTCAAGCGCGAGCGACATCGGCAGGTGCTGCTGGCGATCGTCGCCAGCGGGCATCCGCGATTCTTCCTTGGTACCGACAGTGCGCCGCACGCCGCAGTGTTGAAGGAGCAGGCCTCGGGCTGTGCCGGTTGCTACACGGCCCTCACGGCGCTCGAGCTCTACGCCGAGGCCTTCGATCAAATCGGCGCCCTCGATCGCCTCGAGGCGTTCGCGAGCTTCAACGGCCCGGCTTTCCACGGCCTTGCCCGCAACCGGGGAGCCGTGGTGCTCGAGCGCGCCACGCAAGAGGTACCGCTGGACGTGCCGTTCGGCGACGCCAGACTCAGGCCGCTGCGTGCCGGGCAGTCGCTGGCCTGGCGGTTCGCGGAGTCGACGCAGCCGACATGAAAAAGGCGACCCGCGGGTCGCCCTGGGCAACAGCTCGTGGGCTGTTACTTCTTCGGCTCTACGGCGACGGGCAAAGGCGCCTCGCCGGCGGGCTTCGTTTCACCGGCCTTAACCGCGGCCTTGGTCTTGGCCTTCCTGTCGGCGCGGTTCGTGGTCGTCGCCTTCGCGCGAGTCTCGTCGCTGGTGATCTTCTCAGCGGCTTCGCCAGCCGGCTTCAACTCGCCGGCCTTTTCCGCCATTCTGGTCGTCGCTTTGCGATCTGCGCGCGAGCGCGTCGACATTCCCGATCTGGCGGCCGAACCGGCCATCGCGCCAGGGCCTTGACCCGCCGGGGCGATCGCGCCTTCCTTGGCCTCGGCCTTGACTTCGGCACGGGTCGGCGAGGTCTGGGCGTATGCGCCTTGCGCGAGCATGGCGATGGCCGCTGCGGCGGCGCTGAGAACGAGCTTGGTGTTCATTCGAGATCTCCTGGAACAGTTGCTGAAAGGGTTGGGGCACGAGTCCCGACTCTCGGTGCGACTCTCTTTCGGGAGCCTTCCGTCCCGGCGCGAACTTCACGTCGAGGAACGAGACCTGGTACGTCAACGCGACTTCCGGTTTCTGGTTGACGCGCCGCTGCGGCGCCAGTAGCCCCGCAAGTCGGAAGTCTAACCGCGACACCGGCGATGGGGCTTGCGAAGGCCGATAATCGCACCGTGAAGCGGGCCAGGCCGCCGCTGGCGCCTCCGGGCGCTGGAGGAAGGTCCGGACTGCACAGGGCGGCGTAGCAGTCAACGGCTGTCCACCGCGAGGTGAGGATCAGAGCAACAGAGACGAGTCGGCCGTTTGGTGCAAGCCCGCGGCCGGGTGAAACGGGCAATCTCTACGCGCAGCAATACCAAATAGGCCGGCGCGGCACGGGCGAAAGCCCGGGCTTGAAGTGTGGCTCCGCACGAGCCGGCGGGTAGGTAGCACCGAGCCGGTCAGCGATGGCCGGCCCAGACGAATGGCGGCCACGGCGCGCGCTTCGCAAGGAGCACGCGCCGCACAGAATCCGGCCTACCGGCCCGCTTCACACTTTTTCTTCCCTCATGAACCCCGACGCGCGGTCGCTGTGGCAGGCACCGAACTGGGGGCTGGCGATGCTGCTCGCCTGCCTCGGCATGCTGGGGCCGTTCTCGATCGACACCTACCTGCCAGCGTTCACCGGCATCGCCCGCGCCGTCGGTGCGACGCCTGTGCAGATGCAGCAGACGTTGTCGGCCTATCTGTTCGGCTTCGCCGTGATGAATTTGTTTCACGGCGCCCTGTCCGACAGCTTTGGCCGCAGGCCCGTCGTTCTCGGCGGTCTCGCCGTTTTCGTGTTGGCTTCCATCGGTTGCGCGCTCGCCGAGCACATCGGGTTGCTCGTTTTCTTCCGCGCCGTCCAAGGCATGTCGGCCGGCGCCGGTGTCGTCATCTCGCGCGCCGTCATCCGCGACATGTTCCCGCCCGCCGACGCGCAGCGCGTCATGTCTCAGGTGACGATCTACTTCGGCGTCGCGCCCGCAATCGCGCCGATGATCGGCGGCTTCCTTTTCGTGCATGTCGGCTGGGCGTCGATCTTCTGGTTCCTGGCCGCGGTCGGCGTGGCGCTCTTCATCGCCATCGCGCGGCTGCTGCCGGAAACCTTGCACGCCACGCACCGCCAGCCCTTCGGCGTACGCAACCTGCTGGCGGGCTACTGGGCGCTCGGCAGTGATCCCCGCTTTCTCGCCCTGGCCCTGGCCAGCGGCATTCCATTCAACGGCATGTTCCTCTATGTGCTGTCGGCACCGGTCTTCCTGGGTGAGCTGCTGCATCTACAACCGGGCGAGTTCTTCTGGTTCTTCGTGCTGACGATCGCCGGGATCATGGCCGGCGCTTTCGTCTCCGGGCGGATGGCCGGGCGCGTCGCGCCGGCGCGGCAGATCCGGCTCGGTCTCTGGATCATGGCGGTCGTGTCGCTTGGCAACCTGGTGCTCAACGCCTGGTTCGAACCGTCGGCATGGTGGGCGCTGTGGCCGCTCGCGGTCTATGCGTTCGGCTGGGCGACGATGGTGCCCGTCGTCACGCTGCTCGTGCTCGACCTCGTGCCCGAGCGCCGCGGCATGGCATCGTCGCTGCAGGCCTTCGTCGGCAGCAGCGCGAACGGCGTTGTCGCCGGCGTGCTCGCGCCGATGGTGATGCACTCCGCCGTCGCGCTCGCTGCCGCGGCGGTCGCGTTGATGGCAGTCGGGCTCGTCGCCTGGCTCTGGGTCCGGCCGCGACTGCAGCAGCGTTGCGCGAGCGCGCCACAATCGCCCGGATGACGCTGCTCGTCGCCGGCCTGGTGCTGTTTCTCGCGATCCATTCGGCGCAGATCGTTGCGCCGCAGTGGCGGCGTGCGACGGTGGCGCGCGTCGGGGAAGGCGCGTGGAAGGGCCTGTACTCCGTGGTCGCCACCATCGGCCTGATGCTGATCGTCGTGGGCTACGGAGCGGCGAGGCGCGAGCCGATCGTCCTCTACGGGCCGCCGCCCGGTCTGCGTCACGTCGCGTTGCTCGTCATGGCTCCCGTGTTCCCGCTGCTGTTCGCTGCGTATCTCCCCGGGCGCATACAGCGGGCGGTCAAGCACCCCATGCTGCTCGCGGTGGTGCTCTGGACGATCTCGCACCTGTTGGCCAACGGCGCGTTGGCCGACGTGTGCCTGTTCGGAAGCTTCCTCGTCTGGGCCGTCGCCGACCGGATCGCGGTCGCGCGCCGGCCACGCGAGATTCGCGGCACGGCCGACGCCGACGGGAGGCGCGGCGTCAACGACGCGATCGCCGTCTTCGCGGGCGCGGCGGTATATGGAGCGACCCTGCTGTGGCTGCATCGCTGGCTCATCGGCGTGTCGCCCCTCGCCTGATCCGCACCGGCACATGCAAACACCGCCATTCGACCTTGTCTTCGCGTTCGCCCCGTATCGCCTCTCGGGTACGGTGTACGGAGTCGCCGTTGGCCACGGTGCGCTCCTCGACGAGCTCGGCCAGGCGGCCCACGCGCCGCCCTACCGTGCGCCGCCGAAGTCGGTGGTGCTCTATGTGAAGCCGTCGAACACCTTCGCCCGGCCGGGCGACGAGATCGAGGCGATGGCCGATGGCACGTCGCTGATCGTCGGCGCGGCGCTGGCTGTCGTGATCGGAAGCGCGGCCTGCCGGGTCACCGAGCACGACGCGCTCGGTCACGTCGCGGGCTATGCGGTGGCTGCCGATTTCACCGCTCCGGTGTTGCAGCACTACCGGCCGCAGGTGCGGGCGAAGGCGCGTGACCGCTCGCTCGCGTTGTCGACTCCCGTTGCTGCGGCCGCCGTCGGCGACGCCGGCGATCTGGCCGTACGGGTCGCCATCGATGGCCATGCCGCGCACCGGACCACCACCGGCGGAACGACGCGTTCGATCGCACGCCTCGTCTCCGAGGTCAGCGACTTCATCACCCTCGCGCCGGGCGACCTGTTGCTCGCTGGCGTTGCGCCGGGCGCACCGCACGCAGGGCCAGGCGCCGCGGTGAGGATCGACATCGACGCCGTCGGCTCGTTGCACGTTCGCATCGCGTCCGCATCCGCGCCGCCCGAATCACTTTCCGGCCTGCGGACATGAAGCGCGCCCGCGTCGCCTACGCCGGCGCCATCCACCACGCGACCCCGGGTCCATCGCCCGACCGGGTCCGCCTCGCCGACGGTCGACTCGTCGGCGAGCGTGATGTCGTCTGGCTGCCGCCGTTCGAGGTCGGCACGGTCATCGCGCTCGGTCTCAACTACGCCGACCACGCGAAAGAGCTCGCCTTCTCCGCGCAGGAGGAGCCGCTGGTCTTCCTCAAGACGGCATCGACGCTGGTCGGCCACCGGGGAACCACGCGCCGGCCAGCCGACGTCACCTTCATGCACTACGAGTGCGAGCTCGCCGTCGTGATCGGCGCGCCCGGCCGGCACATCGACCGGGCGGATGCGATGGCGCACGTCGCCGGCTACACCGTCGCCAACGACTACGCCATCCGCGACTACCTCGAGAATTGGCACCGGCCGAATCTGCGCGTCAAGAACCGCGATGGTGCGACCGCGATCGGCCCGTGGCTGGTCGACGCGGCCGACATCGGCGCGCCGCCCGAGCTGGCGCTGAGCACCTCGATCAACGGCACGGTCGTACAGCGCGGCAACACGCGCGACCTCGTCTTCGACATCCCACGGCTCGTCGAGTACCTGAGCAACTTCATGACGCTCTCGACCGGCGACGTCATCCTGACCGGAACGCCCGAAGGCGTTCGCGACGTGGCGGTCGGCGACGAGGTCGTGTGCGAGATCGAAGGGCTCGGCCGCCTGGTCAACACCATCGTCGACGACGCGGCGTTCGGTCGCGAAGCGCCGTGACGGCGTCGCGCTGGTTCAGAATCTCGCCATGCGCATCCACCACCTGATAGACGGTCGCGCCGTCGAGAGCGCGGCCTATTTCGAGACGGCAGACCCGGCGACGGGGCAGGTGCTCGCCGAAGTCGCACGCGGTGGCGAAAGCGAGGTCGCGGCGGCGGTGGCCGCCGCGAAGTCGGCGTTTCCCGCGTGGGCCGGCAAGCCCGCTGCCGAGCGAGCGCGTGTGATGCACAGGCTCGGCGACCTCATCACCGCCGAGGTCGCGTCGATCGCCGAGACGGAGACGAAGGACACGGGCCAGGTCATCGCCCAGACCGGCAAGCAGCTCGTGCCACGCGCCGCCGACAACTTCCACTACTTCGCCGAGCAGTGCGTTCGCGTCGATGGTCACACCTATCCGACGACGACGCATCTGAACTACACCCTGTACCACCCGGTCGGCGTGTGCGCGCTGATCTCGCCCTGGAACGTGCCGTTCATGACGGCGACGTGGAAGACGGCGCCCTGCCTGGCGTTCGGCAACACGGCGGTGCTGAAGATGAGCGAGCTCTCGCCGATGACCGCGGCGCGCCTCGGCGAGATCGCGCTCGAGGCCGGCGTGCCCAGGGGGGTGCTCAACGTCGTTCACGGCTACGGTGCCGAGGTGGGCGAGTCCTTGTGCGCGCATCCCGACGTGCGCGCGATCTCGTTCACCGGATCGACCCGCACCGGCGAGCGCATCGTCCGAACCGCCGGCCTGAAGAAGTTCTCGATGGAGCTCGGCGGCAAGAGCCCGTTCATCGTCTTCGCCGACGCCGACCTCGAGCGTGCGCTCGACGCCGCCGTCTTCATGATCTTCTCCAACAACGGCGAGCGCTGCACCGCTGGCTCGCGCATCCTGGTCGAGCGCTCGATCATCGCCGAGTTCACGCGCCGTTTCGTCGAGCGCGCGGGGCGCATCACGGTCGGCGACCCGCTCGATCCGAAGACGATCGTCGGCCCCATGATCAGCCGCGACCATCTCGACAAGGTGCGTCGCTACATCGTGCTCGGCGAGGAAGAAGGTGCGAGCCTGCTTTGCGGCGGCCTCGACACGCCTGACTTGCCGGAGCGGGTTCGCGCGGGCCACTTCGTGAAGCCGACGGTCTTTGCCGGCGTCGACAACCGGATGCGGATCGCGCAGGAGGAGATCTTCGGCCCGGTGGCGTGCCTGATCGAGTTCGACGGCGAGGCCGACGCGATTGCCAAGGCCAACGACATCGTCTACGGCCTGTCGAGCTACGTGTGGACGCAGGACATCGGCAAGGCGCACCGCGTGGCCGCCGCCGTCGAGGCCGGCATGTGCTTCGTCAACAGCCAGAACGTGCGCGACCTCCGCCAGCCCTTCGGCGGCAGCAAGGCGTCGGGCACGGGGCGCGAGGGCGGCACGTGGAGCTACGAGGTCTTTCTCGAGCCGAAGAACGTCTGCGTCTCGATCGGCGACCACCACATACCCCGCTGGGGCGCGGCGTGACATCGGCATGAGCCTGTACGCGGCGCAGAAGCTGCTCTATCACCTCAACCGCGACCCGGCGGTGCAGAAGCGCTTTCGCGGCGCGCCGGCCGAACTGCTCGCCGACTACGATCTCACCTCCGAGGAGCGCGAGGCCTTCGTCGACGGCGACATCGGCAAGCTCTACGTGCTCGGCTCGAACGGCCAGCTCCTGATGCATTTCGCAGCGCTGATCGGCATGCCGTGGGCGGACTACATCGAGGCGATGCGCGACGGCGTCCGCCGCCACGGGCCGGTTCGCGCCGGCATCTACGCAATGACGACGTCGACCGACGACCGGGTCGCCGGCGTCTGAGACCGACGCGACGTGCCGCTCACCTTCGTCGCCGTCTGCAGCCACGCGCCCGGGATCACGGGCCGCGCCCATCTCGCCGACCCCGCTGCCAAGGATCGACTGCACGCCGAGCTGTCGCGCCTGGGTGCGTCGCTCGCAGAATCGAAGCCCGACGCGCTGGTCGTCATCGCCGCCGAGCACTTCGCGAACTTCTTCATGGACAACATGCCGGCCTACGCGATCGGCATGGCCGACGGCTACGAAGGGCCGATCGAGGATCCGGGCTGGCTCGGCATCGCCCGGACGCGCGTCCCGGGGAGCGCCGACCTCTCGAAGCGTGTGATCTCGGCCGTGATGAACACGGTCGACGTCGCCTTCGCCGAGGAGTGGAAGTTCGACCACGGGATCATGGTGCCGCTCCATTTCCTCACCCCCGCGTTCGATCTCCCGGTGATCCCCGTCAACATCAACTGCCAGGGTCCGCCGCTGACGCCGCTGCATCGCGCTTGGGCATTCGGCGAGGCTTTGCGCGCGGCGTGCGACGCGCAGCCCGAGCGGATCGCACTGGTCGGCACCGGCGGCATCTCACACTGGCCGGCGACCCCCGACTCGGGCAAGGTCAACGAGGCCTGGGACCGCGAGTTCCTCGACCGCTGGTGCCGTTGCGACCGCGACGCCCTGCTCGACTACACCGACGACGCCACCTACCGCGAGGCAGGGCAGGGCGGCTTCGAGATCCGGACCTTCATCGCCGCGGCCGCCGCCGCGCGCGGTCGCGGCGAGATTCGCCACTACGCGCCGATCCCGATCTTCTCGGTCGGCTGCACGGTCGGCGTGATGTCGGTCGCGTAGGGTCACCATCCGGAGCAGAGCAGACCATGCCTCACGTCACCATCCACTACACGCCGAACCTGGAGTCGGAAGCGTCGATCGCTGCGCTGTGCGGCGCACTCGCCGAGGTGCTGGGCGCCCAGCGCGACGCCTCGGGCGCCCGGCTGTTCCCGCTCGGCGGCACGCGCGTGCTCGCCTACGCGGCAACCCACGCCGCTGTCGCCGACGGCGCGCCCGATCGCGCGTTCGTCTACATAAACGCCCGCATCGCCGCCGGCCGAGAGCAGGCGCGGGTGCAGGCCACGGGGGAGGCGATGATGGACGTCGTGCGGCGCCATTTCGCTTCGCTCTTCGAGCGCAGCGCGATCGGCATCACGCTGCAGATCGACGAGGGCAAGCCGGTGTTCGACGCCAAGCACAGCACGCTGCATCCGCTGTTCGCGGCGTCCTGAAGCCGCGCGGCCCCATGCTCGACGCTGTCACGATCGCATCGCTCGCAGCCGAGCTGCACGACGCGCAGACACGCCGCGTGCAGGTCCGGCACTTCTCGGCGCGCTTCCCGCAGATGACCGTCGCCGACGGCTACGCGATCCAGCGAGCCTGGGTGGCCATGCGGCTGGCCGAGGGCCGCACGGTCAAGGGTCGCAAGATCGGCCTCACGTCGCGGGCGATGCAGCAGTCGTCGCAGATCGACGAACCCGACTACGCGCCGCTGCTCGACGACATGTTTTTCCCCCCCGGCGACATCCCGTTCGACCGCTTCATCGCGCCGAGGGTCGAGGTCGAGCTCGCTTTCGTCCTTGCCGAGCCCCTCGAAGGACCTGGCGTGACGCGGGCCGACGTGATGGCCGCCACGCGTTCCGTGACACCCGCGATCGAGATCATCGATGCTCGCATCGAGCAGTTCGACCGCGACACGAAGGCGCCGCGGAAGGTGTTCGACACGATCGCCGACTTCGCCGCCAACGCCGGCATCGTCGTCGGCGGCAACGCCGTCGCACCCGGTTCGACCGATCTGCGCTGGGTCGGCGCGATCCTGCGCAAGAACGGCATCGTCGAGGAGACGGGGCTCGCTGCCGGGGTTCTCGACCACCCCGCCAACGGCGTCGCCTGGCTCGCCGACAAGATCGCGCCGCACGGCGAGCGCCTCGAAGCCGGCGACGTCGTGCTCGGCGGCTCGTTCACGCGCCCTGTCACGGCGGACCGGGGCGATGCCTTCGAGGTCGACTACGGCCCGCTGGGCACGATCTCGCTGCGATTTGTCTGAGCGTTGCGATCCGATGCGGCGACCGTTCCTCGGCTTCCTCGGCTTTCTCGGCGTTCGGCTCGCCACCGTCGCGGGGTGCGCCGCGATCGCCGCATCACCACTGAGGGCAAGCGCCGCCGAGAATGTCTCCGTCACGGTCGACCGTCGCGGCGAACTCGTCGTCATCGACGTCGAGGCGCGCGTTGACGCGCCCATCGGCGAGGTCTGGAACGTGTTCACCGACTACGATCGCATGGCCGGTTTCGTCACGTCGATCACGACGAGCAAGGTCCGGTCGCGCCGGGGCAACGCGCTCGAACTGACGCAGGCCGGCTCGACGAAGGTCATGTTCATGCGCTTCGCGTTCGCCGGCGTGCGCGGCGTCGAGCTCGTGCCACGCCGTGAGATCCGTTCCTGGTTGATCGAGGGCGACTTCAAGTCGCTCGTCTCCACGACGCGGTTCACCGACGCCACCGACCACGTCCGCATCGTCCACCACGGCGAGTACGTGCCGAAGGCGTGGTTGCCTCCGCTAGTGGGCCCTGCCGTGATCGAGTCGGCCACGCGGACTCAGTACCGCGAGATGCTGGCCGAAATCCATCGCCGCAAGGCTGCGTCGGCGCCGCGCTGACGCTGTGTGAAATTCACGCCGGCGTCGTGAGGCGCGGCTTTCATTGAGAGCCGCAAGTCCTTATTTCTGAACGCATTTCCGCACCGCCGGAAGCGATGTACAGGTACTGTGTAAGTCCTTGATTCCATTGATTTTTGTGCCGCGCTTGCATTGACCGTCCCGAGCCCTTGGGCTAAAGTGGCATGAAGTGCACTTTAGTGGGATTTTGTGGCGAGCTTCGTGTTTCAAGGTCCCGCAGCGTTGACGCTGGATGGCAAAGGCCGCATCACGATGCCGGCACGGCATCGCGAGTTGCTGTCGGCGATGGGCGTCTCGCAGCTGACCGTCACCAAGCATCCCGAAGGCTCGCTGCTGGTATTCCCTCGTCCCGCCTGGGAGAGCTTTCGCGACAAGGTCGCGGGACTGCCGATGGATTCGAGCGGCTGGAAGCGCGTGTTCCTCGGCAGCGCGATGGACGTCGACATCGATGCGACCTCCCGGGTGTTGATCGCTCCCGAACTGCGCGCCTCCGCAGGTCTCGTGCGCGACGTGATGCTGCTCGGCATGGGCAGCCATTTCGAGTTGTGGGACGCCGAGCGCCACGCGGCGCACGAGGCAGCGGTGATGCAGTCGCCATTGCCTGAATCGCTCAAGACGTTCAGCTTCTGATGCCGCCCGAAACCGGCGCCGGAGCGCATGTGAGCGTGCTCCTGCATGAGGCGATCGATGCACTGGTGACGACGACATCCGGCACCTATGTCGACGCGACCTTCGGCCGTGGCGGCCACGCGCGGGCGATCCTGGCGCGGCTAGGCGACGGCGGTTCGCTGCTGGCGATCGACCGCGATCCGGAGGCCGTCGACAGCGCCCGCCGCGACCCGTCGCTCGCCAACGATCCCCGCTTCTCGATCGCGCACACCAGCTTCGCCCACCTCGCCGAGACGCTGGCCGCGCACGGCATCGATCGGGTGGACGGCGTGCTGCTCGATCTCGGCGTGTCGTCGCCGCAGATCGACGACCCGGCACGCGGCTTCTCCTTCCGGTTCGACGGCCCGCTCGACATGCGAATGGATCCGACGCGCGGCGAAAGCGCGGCCGACTGGCTCGCCCGCGTCGATGAGCGCGAACTCGCCACCGTGATTCGCGAGTTCGGCGAGGAGCGCTTCGCCAAGCGCGTCGCCCGGGCGCTCGTCGCGCGGCGCGAGAGCGGCCAACCGGTGCGGACGACCGCGGATGCGGCCGCGGTCGTCGCCGCGGCGGTGCGCACGCGAGAAGGCGGACAGAACCCGGCGACGCGAACCTTCCAGGCGCTGCGCATCTTCGTCAACGCCGAGCTCGCCGAGCTCGAGCAGGCGCTCGAAGCATCGCTGGCGGTGCTCGCCCCCGGCGGAAGGCTGGTCGTGATCAGCTTTCATTCGCTCGAGGACCGGATCGTCAAGACCTTCATCGCCCGCGAGAGCCGCACGGTCGTCGACCGGCGCGCGCCGTTTGCGGCAGAACCGCCGCATCGCCTGGGCGCGGTGGCGCGGGTCAAGCCGGGCGACGCGGAGCAACGCGCCAACCCGCGGGCGCGATCGGCGGTGATGCGGGTCGCCGAGCGCACGGCGGTCGAGGCGTGACCCGGCTCAACGTCGTGCTGTTGCTGGCGTTGCTCGTGAGCTGCGTCTGGCTCGTGCGCGTGTCGTACGAGTCGCGGCGCCTGTTCGCCGCGCTCGACAAGGCGCAGGTCCAGGAACGCGCGCTCGACGTCGACCGAGAGCGGCTGCAGACCGACCTGCGCGCGCAGGCGACGCCGCTTCGTGTCGAACGGACGGCGCGCGACCGACTCGACATGCGCGTCGCGACGCCGGCGACCACCCAGTACGTGGCATTGCCGCCGGCGCTGGCGGCGTCGCCTCCTTCCACTGGAGCCAGGCGATGAGCCGCGAGCCCAAGTCGACGCCGCGCAGTCGCGCCGCGGCGAGCGTGAAGAACGTGAAGAGCTCGCGCAGCGTCAGCTATGCGACCAGCCCGTTGCTCGCGACGCCGACGCCGCCCTGGCGCTCGAAGTTGCTGGTGGCCCTCGTCGGCGTCGGATTCGCGCTGCTGCTCGGTCGCGCGGTCTTCGTGCAGATCCTCGAGGCGCCGTTCTTCCTCAAGCAGGGCGAGGCGCGCTACGCGCACACCATCGCCCTGCAGGCCAGCCGCGGCCGCATCGTCGACCGCAACGGTTCACTGCTGGCCGCGAGCGTGCCGGCGCCGTCGATCTGGGCCATCCCGAAGGACCTGGAAGGGGATGCCCGGAGTCGGGTGAAGCTCGCCCGGGCGCTCGGCATGACGAGCGCCGAGCTCGAGGCGCGGCTCGACGGCAGTCCGAACTTCGTGTGGCTGCGCCGCCAGGTCGACGACGCGGTCGCGGTGAACGTGCGTGCGCTCGGGGTTCGCGGCGTGCACGAGCTGAGCGAATACCGGCGTCATTACCCGGCCGGTGAAGCGGCCGCGCAGGTCGTCGGCTTCACCAACATCGAGGACCACGGGCAGGAAGGCGTCGAGCTCGCCTTCGACAAGAGCCTCGCCGGCCGCGACGGCTCGCGTCGCGTCATCAAGGACCGGCTCGGCCGCGTCGTCGACGACGTCGGCGACGGCCTCGCGCCGGTCGACGGCCGCGACGTCGCCCTCACGCTCGACGCGCGCATCCAGTTCCACGCCTACACCAAGCTGCGCGACGCGGTGATCGCCAACAAGGCGAAGGCGGGCACCGTCGTCGTCCTCGACGCGCAGACCGGCGAGACGCTCGCGCTAGCCAACGTGCCGACGTATTCGCCGACGGACCGGCGCAACCTGAGCGGCGCACAGTTGCGCAACCGGGCACTGACCGACACCTTCGAACCGGGCTCGACGATGAAGCCCTTCATCGCCGCGTGGGCGCTGGAGAGTGGCCGCGTCACACCGCAGACCTTGATCCAGACGGCCGGCGGCAGGCTCGTCGTCACCGGCTCGACCATCACCGACGCGCATCCGCACGGCAACCTCACCGTCTCCGAGGTGATCCAGAAGTCGAGCAACGTCGGCGCGGTGCGGATGGCGATGACGTTCACGCCGCGCGAGATGTGGGAGCTGTTCAGCGCGGTCGGCTTCGGCCAGAAGCCGCAGATCGGTTTCCCCGGCGCGGTGAGCGGGCGCCTGCGGCCCTGGAAGAGCTGGCGGCCGATCGAACAGGCGACGATGAGCTACGGCTACGGCCTGTCGGCGTCGCTGTTCCAGATCGCGCATGCCTACACCGTCTTCGCGCACGACGGCGAGCTGATCCCGGCCACGCTCGTCAAGCCGTCCGCCACGGGCGATGCCGGGTTGTCGACGCCGGTCGGCGGCGTGCGCGTCATTTCGCCGAAGACCGCGGCGCAGGTGCGGTCCATGCTGCACCTCGTGACGCTGCCCGGCGGAACGGCGCAGAAGGCGCAGACGATCGGCTACTCCGTCGGCGGCAAGAGCGGCACCGCGTACAAGCAGGAAGGCGCCGGCTACGCGACCAAGAAGTACCGCGCCTGGTTCGTCGGCCTGGCGCCGATCTCGAACCCGCGGATCATCGTCGCGGTCATGGTCGACGAGCCGAGCGCCGGCAAGTATTTCGGCGGCGACGTCGCGGCACCCGTGTTCAGCGAGGTCGTGCAGCAGACGCTCCGGCTGATGGGCGTGCAGACCGACCTCGAGGTCAAGCCGGGCTTCGTCGCCCGCGAAGTTCCCGACGAGCCGGAAAGCTTTTGACATGGCACCGATGCCGACGGTCCTCGACTCGCACGGCGCCGCGCATGCATGGCTGGTCGGGCGCGGCTGTCGACGGCTCGTGATCGACAGCCGCGTCGTCGGCGACGGCGACGGCTTCGTCGCCTGGCCTGGCCACGCCACCGACGGTCGTCGCCACGTCGGCTCTGCGCTCGGCCGCGGCGCGGCGGCGTGCCTCGTCGAGGCCGATGGCGTCGAGGCGTTCGGCTTCGACGGCGAGCCGCGGGTCGCCGCGGTGCACGGACTGAAGGCGGCCGCGGGCGACATCGCGAGCCGCTTCCTCGATGAGCCGAGCCGCCGCCTGGACGTGATCGCCGTCACCGGCACGAACGGCAAGACTTCGACGACGTGGTGGATCGCGCAAGCGTTGTCTGCGCTCGGCCGGCGCGCCGGTGTGGTGGGAACGCTCGGCTGGGGCGAGCCGCCGGCGGCCGGAGGCGGCGCGCGCATTCCGCTCGTGAAGACCGGACTGACGACCCCCGACCCGATCGGCCTGCAGACTGCCCTCGCCGACTTCGCGGAGCGCGGCGTCGAGGCCGTGGCGATCGAGGCGTCGTCGATCGGGATCGCCGAGCACCGGCTCGCCGGAACGCACGTGGCCGTCGCGGTGTACACGAATTTCACGCAGGACCATCTCGACTATCACGGCGACATGGCGGCCTACTGGAAGGCCAAGGCGGAGCTGTTCGCGTGGCCGGGGTTGCGCGCCGCCGTGGTCAACGTCGACGACGCGCATGGCGCGAAACTCGCGGCTTCGCTGGCCGAAGGACGGGCAGAGGTCTGGAGCGTCTCGCAGCGCGGCGGCGCCCGGCTGGTCGCGGCCGAAGTCCAGCTCGATGGCGACGCGGCCTCGTTCACGGTACGCGAAGCGATCGTCGACAGGCCGTCGGTCGAGGCGCGCATCCGCGCCCCGATCGTCGGGTCCTACAACGTCGCCAACCTGCTCGCGGTGGTCGGCGTGCTGCGCGCGCTGGGCGTTCCGCTCGCCGAGGCTGCTTCCGCCTGCGCCCGCGTCACACCCGTGCCCGGCCGGATGGAACGCGTGGGCGTCGCCAGCGCCACGTCGGGTAAGGCTGAGCCTGCGGTGATCGTCGACTACGCGCACACCCCCGACGCGCTCGAGAAAGCGCTTTCGGCGCTGCGCCCGCTCGCCACGGCCCGCGGCGGGGAGCTGTGGGTCGTGTTCGGGTGCGGCGGCGATCGTGATCCGGGCAAGCGCCCGTTGATGGGCGCGATCGCGCGCAGGCTCGCCGACCGCGTCGTCCTCACCAGCGACAACCCGCGCTCGGAAGCACCCGACCGCATCCTTGCCCAGATCCTCGCTGGCGTGACCGGGCACGACGAGGTCGCGGTGATCGAGAACCGTGACGCCGCGATCACCCATGCCGTCTCCCGTGCCGCCGCTGTCGATGTCGTGCTCGTCGCCGGCAAGGGTCACGAGGACTACCAGGAGGCGGGCGGCGTACGCCAGCCGTTCTCCGACACGGCGCACGCGGCATCGGCGCTGGCGGCGCGCGCGCCCATGGCGACGCTCGAGGCGCTTGCGGCACTCGTCCCCGGCTCGCGCCTGGAAGGCGATCCGGGCACGCGCGTGACCCGCGTGCACAGCGACTCGCGGACGTTGCGGCCGGGCGACCTCTTCGTCGCGCTCCGTGGCGAGCGCTTCGATGCGAACGACTTTCTCGCCGAGGCGAAGGCGAACGGAGCGGCCGCCGCGCTCGCCGAACGCGACCTCGCGCCCACCGGCCTGAGCGGGCTGCGCGTCGAAGACGCACGTGGCGCGCTCGGAACGCTGGCCGCGGGCTGGCGCCGCCGGCATGCGCTGCCGCTGATCGCAGTGACGGGCAGCAACGGCAAGACCACGGTCACGCAGATGACGGCGGCGATCCTGCGCGCCTGGCTCGGGACGGCCGCCTTCTCGACCGAAGGCAACTTCAACAACGACGTCGGCCTGCCGCTGACGCTGTTGCGGCTGCGGCCACACCACCGCGCCGGTGTCGTCGAGCTCGGCATGAACCATCCGGACGAGATCGCGCGCCTGGCGGCGATCGCCGCGCCGACGGTCGCGCTCGTCAACAACGCGCAGCGCGAGCATCTCGAATTCATGGGCAGCGTCGATGCCGTCGCACGCGAAAACGGGAGCGTGATCGCCGCGCTCGGCGCCGACGGTGTCGCCGTGTTTCCCGCCGACGACGCGCACGCACCGACGTGGCGCTCGATCGCCGGAGCGCGTCGCGTCTTCACGTTCGGCGACGGCGATGCCGGCGACGTCGGCGGCGGCGCGGCATGGCGCGGCGACCACTGGTCGGTGGCGATGCGAACCCCGCTTGGCGCGGTCGAGTTCGACCTGCGCATCGCCGGCGTGCACAACGTGCGAAACGCCTTCGCGGCAGCGGCTGCCGCGATCGCCGCCGGTGCGCAACTGGCCGCGGTCGCGTCTGGCCTGGCCGCTTTTACGCCGGTGCGAGGACGCTCCGACGTGCGGTCGGTCGTGATCGGCGGGGTGCGCCGCACGCTCGTCGACGACACCTATAACGCCAACCCCGACTCCGCGCGCGCCGCAGTCGACGTGCTCGCCGCACTGCCGGCGCCCCGCTGGCTGGTGCTCGGCGACATGGGCGAAGTCGGCGACCAGGGCCCCGCTTTGCACCGCGAGGTCGGCGACTACGCGCGGGCTCGCGGCATCGACGTGCTGTGGGCGGCCGGCGCCGAATCCGCCAGCACCGCAGCGCCGTTCGCCGGCGCGCGCTCGTTCGCGACCGCCGATGCGCTGCTCGCGGCGCTCGGCGAAGCGCCGGCGTTCGCGTCGGTGCTGGTCAAGGGTTCGCGCTTCATGAAGATGGAGCGGGTGGTGACGGCGCTCCTGGCGCTGCACGACGCGCCGCCGGCTGCAGCGGAGCCGCGCGATGCTGCTTAGCCTCGCGTCGTGGCTGCAGACCGTGTCGCCGGAGTTCGGCTTCATGCGCGTCTTCCAGTACATCACGTTCCGCGCCGTCATGGCGGCGATGACGGCGCTGTTGATCGGCCTCGCCTTCGGCCCGTGGGTCATCCGCCGCCTCGCCGCGCTGAAGATCGGCCAGCCGATCCGCACCTACGGCATGGACACGCACCACGTCAAGACCGGCACGCCGACGATGGGCGGCGTGCTGGTGCTGATCGGCATCGGCGTCTCGACCTTGCTGTGGTTCGACTGGTCGAACCGCTTCGTCTGGATCGTGCTGCTGGTGACGATCGGCTTCGGCGCGATCGGCTGGGTCGACGACTGGCGCAAGGTCGTGCAGAAGAACCCCGAGGGCATGCGCTCGCGCGAGAAATACGCTTGGCAGTCGCTGATCGGCATCGTCGCGGCGCTGTACCTCGCGTTCTCGGTGAGCGAGACGTCGAATATGCGCGTGCTCGAATTGTTCGTCCGCTGGGTGCAGAGCGGGTTCTCGAACGACCTGCCGCCCAAGGCCGATCTGATCGTGCCGTTCTTCAAGAGCGTGAGCTACCCGCTCGGCGTGTTCGGCTTCATCGTGCTGACCTACCTCGTGATCGTCGGCTCGAGCAACGCCGTCAACCTCACCGACGGGCTCGACGGGCTGGCCATCATGCCGGTCGTGATGGTCGGTTCGGCACTGGGCATCTTCGCGTACGTGACCGGCAGCTCGGTCTACTCGCGCTACTTGCTGTTCCCATACATTCCGGGCGCGGCGGAACTGCTCATCTTCTGCGCGGCGATGGCCGGTGCCGGGCTGGCGTTTCTCTGGTTCAACGCCCATCCGGCGCAGGTGTTCATGGGCGACGTGGGCGCGCTCGCGCTCGGCGGCGCGCT
>JBBSPY010000022.1:0-22857 GCA_038258415.1 Burkholderiales bacterium | reverse complement strand
GGCGGTCATGTCGGGGTCGGTTCCGGGGGTGCGTGATCGGTGGGCTGGTAGTCCTGAGGCACGGTGCCGATCCAGCTCCGCTCCATCAGCTCGTATTCCTCGTGCGACGCCTCCGACACCTCGGGAACGGCGGGTGCCTCCCAACCGTCGTCGTCGCGCAGCAGCGCGTCGGTCTTCGCCTGCTCCTCGGCCGCGACGGCGTCGGCGCGCAGCGCCACGAGCCGCTCGACCAGCGCGCGCAACGGCGCCGACGGATCCTGGCTGAGCAGGATCTCGCCTTCGACGCCGGCACGCTCGATCACCGCCGGCGCGAGCGCCTCGGCGGCAGCCCAGCCCCCGTCGCCGAGAGCCTGGTGCACGGTGTAGAGGTTGCGCACCGGCTGCGTCAACGGATCGTGGACGAGCAGGCGGGCACCCAGGTCGTCGAGCTGCTGCGACAGGAGCGACGGCTCCGCGCGGGGCTTGCGCCCGTCTGCGGGCCGGCGCCAGAGGCCTGTGGACCAGCGCTTGCTGCCCGGAGGCGATCGATCGGACACGGGTCGGGCCCTCGCTGTTGCTGCGTCGGATGGGTGACCTACGAGATCGGCAGGCGACGCCCGCGCTTGAGCCATGGAACGGGGTGCCCGGGCGACGGACGTGCGGAAGTCACGCGATTGCCGCCAGCCGACGGGTGCGATCGGCGCCCGGCGGCGCTTCGCGCCGTCAGGTCCGAAGCACCGCCATCCACGACCGCTGCTGCGCCGTCAACGCCTCGTCCGGCGTGAGCATCGAGGTCGACAGCGCCTTCCGGGTCGACGCCTCGATGACCGGCTCCGGGCCGGCGACGAACGCCGCGAGGAGCCGCTTCGCGGTCTCGAGGCTCCTGCCGTAGAGCTCGAAGATCGAGGCGACGCTCACATGCTTCGCCGGGTCTTCCATCCAGCAGTCGTAGTCGGTGACGATGCCGACGGTCGCATAGCCCATCTGCGCTTCGCGCGCCAAAAAGGCCTCGGGAACGTTGGTCATGCCGACGAGGTCGCAACCGGCCTGGCGCAGGAAACGGCTCTCGGCGCGTGTGCCGAGGCGCGGCCCCTCGACGCAGGCGTAGACCAGGTTGGTGGCCAGGGCGATGCCGGCGGTTGCCGCGGCAGCGGCCACGGCGTCCACGAGCGCGCCGCTCACCGGCTCGGCCGTCGACACGTGGGCCGCGACGCCGCCGCCGAAGAACGTGCGCTCGCGGCTGCCGCGCGTCCAGTCGAAGTACTGCCCCGGCATCGCCAGGTCGCCGGGCGCGATGTCTTCACGCAGGCTGCCGACGGCCGAGAAGCCGAGCAGCATCGCCGCTCCGGCGCGCTTGAGCGCGAAGACGTTGGCGCGGTAGTTCACCTCGTGGGGCAGCAGCCGGTGGCCGGCGCCGTGGCGGGCCAGGAAGAGCAGCGGTCGTCCATCCAGCGTGCCGCGGACGACGTCGCCGGAAGGCGCGCCGAACGGCGTGCCTCCCGCCGCGCTCGCGTCGATGCGTTCCTCGATCCGCATGTCGGGAAGGTCGTAGAGGCCGGTGCCGCCGATGATCGCGAGCATGGGTCGATCTCCTGAAGTCGATGCGAGTATGGCGACCGGGCCGCGACCGGGCCGCGACCTCAGGCCGCTGCCGAGAAGCGGCGCAGGAAGCGGCGGTCGATGAAGTCCTTCCATCGCCACGCGAGCCGGCCCTCGAAGGCGAACGGACCCCACGCTGCGATGGCGCGACCGTCGGCGGTCGAGAGCAGGGCGAGGTGGCGGCGACGCGGCGTGTGCGAACGCCACGACCCGGCGCCCAGCGCGGCCTTCAGGTTCCTGGCCAGCACCGGCCCCATCCGCACCGCGTGGACGCCGGCCTTGGGCAACGGCGTGCGCCAGCCGGCGCAGTCGCCGCTGGCGAAGACATGCGAGTGCGACGTCGACCGCAGGCACTCGTCGATCGCGATGAAGCCCCCACCGTCGACCGCCAGTCCGCTCGACGCCTGCCAGGCGTGGGCACGACCACCTGTGGCCCAGAGCAGCACGTCGCAGCCGGGCACCGGTGCGAGGTCGGATCCGCGTTCGCGACGACCGCCGGCGCCGTCGTCGAGCGCCGTTCCCGCGACGAGCTCGATGGCAGCCTTGTGAAGCGCATCGCGCGCGAGGCGACGGGCTCGTGCCGCGAGGTTCGGCAACAGCGACGCGCCCGCGGTGTAGAGCCGCGTGCGCACGGCGCGACCGGGCCGCAGCTCGCGCAGGCGGGCGACGGTCGCGAGCGCCGACTCGAAGCCGGCCGCACCTCCTCCAGCAACGACGAGCTCGATCGTCCGCCGATCGTCGCGGTCCTGCATCGAGTGCAGCAGGTCGTCCCAACGCGCCTGCAGCGTGCCGAGCGGGCGCATGCCGAGGACGGTCGACGCCGCGGGTGCCGTCGGTGGATGCAGCGTCGAGCCGACGTCGAGCGACAGCAGGTCCCATTCGATCGTGTCGCCGCCCGCGAGCGTGAGCCGGCGACGTTCGGCATCGAGCGCAACGAGCCGGTCGAGGCGGAGCACCGCACCGGCTTCGCGGGCGAGCGGCGGCACGTCGATGCAGATCTCGTCGAAGTCGTAGAGGCCGGCGAGCCAGCCGGGCACCATCCCCGAGTAGGGCGCGAGCGGCTCGGGCGTGACGAGGACGAGCTCGACGCCGGCGACCGGTCGTGCGGCCCAGTCCTTGAGCACCTGCACGTGCGCGTGCCCGGCGCCGACGAGGACGAGCCGCTTCACTCCGCCACCGCGGCGCCGATCCGCACCACCACGCCGCCCGCGGCGCGCGCATCGTCGGCATCGTGCGTGACGAGCACGACCGGCAGACGCTCGGCCTTTGCGTGGTCGAAGACGAAGCGGCGGAACTCGTCGCGCAGGTCGGCGTCGAGGCGACCGAACGGCTCGTCGAGGAGCAGCGCACGCGGCGCCGCGAGCAGCGCACGCACGAGCGCCACGCGGGCGCGTTGGCCGCCGGAGAGCGTCGCCGGGTCGCGAGCGGCGAAGCCGGCAAGGCCGACGTCGGCGAGCGCGGCGTCGATGCGGGTGCGCCGCGCGGCGCGCGACGTCACATCGGCGGCGAGCGCGAAGGCGAGGTTGCCGCCGACCGACAGGTGCGGGAACAGCAGGTCGTCCTGGAACAGGATGCCGACCCGGCGCCGCTCGGTTGGAAGTGGCCCGAGGTCGAGCTCGCCGATGCGCACGCTGCCGGTTGCCTCGAACACCGGATCGAGCGTGCCGGCCAGCCAGGACAGCAGCGTCGACTTGCCGCAGCCGCTCGGGCCCATCACGGTCAGGACCTCGCCGGGTGCGACGCAGGCGTCGAGCGGGCCGACGAGGGGGTGCCCGGCGAGCGTGATGGCGACGCGATCGAGGCGCAGCGAGGCGTCCGCCCGCGGCATCGTGCCGTCGCGACTCGGCTCGGCCAGGTCGTCGCGCTTCAAGCCAGGCCCCGTCGGCGCGTGTGGACAAGCCGTGGGATCGCCGTCGCGGCGAGAAAGGCGAGCAGCGGGAACGCCGCCTGCAGCGTCGCCCAGGTGCCGATCACGCGCCGATCGGCGCCGCTCGACAGCGTCACGGCCTCCGTCGTGAGCGTGGCGACGCGGCCGTTGCCGGCGAACAGCGTCGGCAGGTACTGGCCGACGCTGACGGCGAAGGCTATCGCGCATGCGCCGAGCACCGGTCGCATCAGGATCGGCAGCTTGACGCGCCAGAACACGCGCCAGCGCGAGGCGCCGAGGCTCGCTGCAGCGCGGGCATAGCGCGGATCGAGGGCCCGCCACGGATCGGCCAGTGCCAGGAACAGGTAAGGCAGGACGAAGACGAGGTGGGCCCACACGACGGCGGCGAAGCGACCGTCGAGATCGAGTCGCACGAGCAGCACCTGCAAGCCGAACAGGAAGGCGATCTGCGGCACGATCAACGGCACGTAGAGGAGCATCGTGGCGCGCGAGTTTGCAGGCGGTCCGGCGGCTGGCCGCACCGCGCGGCCCCCGGTCTCGTGCTCGAGGCAGCCGAGCACCAGCGCGAGGCCGATCACGACCGAGGCGACGCCGATCGCCAGCGTCGTCCAGGCGGGCGTCCACAGGCTCGCCGACTGGCGCTGCCAGGTGCCGAGCGTCCAGCCCGTCGGCCACGCGTTCGGATAGCGCCATTGCGCGGCGAACGTCCACAGCGCCATGCCCAGCATGGCGAGCACGGCCAGCAAGAGCAGCGCCGCGCCGACCGCGATGCCGGCCGCCACGGCGATGCCGGCGCCGGGCCCGCGCGCGCCGCGCTCGACGTGGCGCTTCCAGATCGCCGCGACCCCGCGCTCGCCGACGCACCACAGCGCGATCGCCGTGACGACGACGCCGAGCAGCAGCACCGATGCGGCCGCGGCCGGCAGCACGTTGCGCAGATCGGGGTCGGCGAACCAGCGCACGGCCAGCACGGCGAGCGTCGGTGGGTTGTGCGGGCCGAGGATCAGGGCCACGTCGACGACGGAGAGCGAATACGCGAGCACCGCGAGCACCGGCAGGCGGATCTGCCGGTAGACCTGCGGCAGCACGACGGCGAGCCACGCCGCCGCCGGTGCGTAGCCGAACGAGCGCGCCACCGCGAGCTGCGCGCGCGCCGGAACCTGCGCCAGCGCCGCCAGGGTGACGAGGACCAGATAGGGCACCTCCTTCAGCAGCAGCGCGGCCATCATCGGCCACCCCGACGGGTGGCCGACCGTGGCGACGTCGGGCGGCACGTCCCAACCGGTGAGCGCGGGCGAGACCCAGCGCACCAGCCAGCCCGACGGCGCGACGAGGAAGGCGAAACCGATGGCCAGTGCGGCGTGCGGCATCGCCAGCATCGGCGCCATCGCCTCGCCCAGGCGCCGGCCCCATGGCCGGTGAAAGGCGAAGGCGACCGCGGCGATGGCGAGCGCGAGCGACAGCACCGTGACGGTGACGCCGATGATGACCGTCGACTGCAGCGCGGTCGCGAAGCCGGGTGCCGCGAACAGCGCCCGCCACGCGCCGAGGCCCGGCTCGGCACCGACCAGCGACGGCAACACGCCGAACGCAGGCAGCAGCGTGCCGATCAGTCCGGCGACGACCGGCAGCAGCAGCACGCCGACGGTGAGCCACGGCGCCAGCGACCAGGCACCCGAGCGGGAACGCGCGGCCACTCGGGGGTCCGCGCTCAACGCGTGTAGCGCTGCTTCCACTCGGCCGTCACCCGGGTCATCCACGACGGATGCGGCTCGAGCAGCGGCACGCCGAGCTCGGCCGCGCTCGGCAGTGCCGGGTTGGCGGCCGGCGGCGCGAACGCCTCGCGTTCGGCCGGCGTCAGCAACGCCAGGTCGAGCACGTTGAGGTTGCCCATCGACTGCAGGCTCTGCGCGTGCGCCTGCGTCGCCGGCTCGATCAGGAAGTTGGCGACGACCAGCGCCCCTTCCTTCGCCTTGGCGTTGTACGGAATGGCGACGAAGCTGGTGTTGCCGATCGTGCCGCGCGTGAAGGTGAAGGTGCGAACGGTCGGCGGCAGCAGGCCCGACTCGATCGCCACGGCCGCTTCGGTCGGATTGAACGAGATGGCGATGTCGATCTCGCCGTCGCCCAGCAGCTGGCGCTGCGCCGGACCGTTCTCGGGAAACTGCTGGCCCTGGCGCCACAGCAGCGGCCGCAGCGGCTCGTACCAGGCCCACAGCGGCGCCGTGACGGCGGCGAAGTTCGCATCGGTCGCCGGCAACTGCAGCACGCTGCGGTCGGTGAGCAGGTCTTCGAGCGCCTGCTTCAGAAAGGTCACGCCGAGAAAGTTGCTCACGTTGGGGTGCGTGAGCCGGCCCGGGTTGCGCCGCGCGAACTCGAGCAGCGCCGTCGCCGAGCGGGGCAGCGCCGCGCTCTCCTTCAGGCGCGCCGAGTCGTAGACGAAGACGATCTGCGCCATCCGCCAGGGAACCTCGAGGCCGTCGACGGGGATGGTGAAGTCGACGACGTTCGACGGCTTGGTCTTGGTGGCGACGTACTTGAAGTTCGGCAGCGCCTGCGTCACCGGGCCGTAGAGCAGGCCCTGCTGCTTCATGGCGAGGAAGTTGGGGCCGTTGATCCAGATGAGGTCGACCGAGCCGTCGCCGTCGCGGCCAGCGGTCTTCTCGGCGATGACGCGCGTCACGGCCTCGGCCGTGTCTTTCAGGCGCACGTGGCGCACCGTCACGCCGTGGCGCTGCTGCACCTGCTCGCCGGCCCAGGCGATGAAGGCGTTGGTCTTCTCGTCGCCGGCCCAGGCATTCCAGTACACGGTCTGCCCTTTCGCCTTGGCGAGCACGCCCGGCCAGGGCGGAATCGCCGCTGCCTGCAGCGCCTGCGGCGCGGCACGGCCCGCGGCCGGCGCCGTCTGCGCAATCGCGTTGGAGCCGGCGGTCCAGGCAGCGCCCGCGGCGCCGGTGAGGAGGAAGGAACGTCGCTTCATCGGATGGTTTCCAGGTTGTGGATCGGAATCGTTGAGGTCGTGGTGGTCGACCTTGGCGGCACGGGCGGCGTGGCGAGCGGCGGCTGGCCACGCGCCGCGCGCCGCCGCGCATGCGCCTGCTCGAGCACGGGCCCGAGCACCTGCTCGTGGTATCGGTCGCAGCCGATGCACAGGTTCTGGTACGGCGTGCCGTCGGGCAGCGTCGTGCGCGACGCCTCGTTGAAGCGCGCTTCGTCCCAGCCGTCGGCCAGGCCCATGCGCTCGGGGTGGCCCATCGTGATCGCCTCATAGGCGGGCACGCCGACCAGCGAGTCGAGGATCTCGAGCATCGGCTCGTCGACGAGGTTGCCGAGCGGCAGCTTCGTCTTCACGCAGCACGGGTACAGGCTGCCGTCGGGCTCGACCGACACCTCCGAGCCGTTGTAGCGGTGGCGCAGGAAGTTGAGCCCACCCGACCAGCGGTTGCAGAAGTTGTCTTCGAGGCTCGACCGCGGCAGGCTGTTCTGCCAGGCGCGGCCGCGCGGCCAGAGCTTGCCGATCCACGAGTCGGGCGTGGCGCCGAAGAAGCTGTAGACCGGGCCTTCCTCCTCGTGCCAGTTGCGCGTGGTCGCGCTCAGGCCGGAGCGCTTCATGCCGTGGCGGTCGAACAGCGCCGAGAGCTTGTCCATGAACGCCTGCTGCTTCGCTTCGCCTTCGAGGCCGACGTGGAAGTCGTCGACGCTGGCGACCGAGATCATGTAGATGCCGCGGTCGAGCAACTCGCCGACGATGCGGTCGTCTAGCAGGTCGCCGGTCGTCTGGACGACGATCTTGACGCCGCCCTTGCCCGCGTAGCGCGCCTGCAGCCGCTCGATCACCGGATAGGCGATCGTTTCGCGCACCGGCTTCATCAGTGCCTCGCCCCCCGACAGGACGATGCGGCCGACCTTCTCCGGATGCGTGCCGTCGGGTCTCGGGTCGTTCAGGTCGACATAGGACATCCGCTCGGGAAAATGGTCGACGATGCGCGGGAAGTTGTGTACCGCCTCGTCGACCACGCCGGCGAGCGCGCTGCGCACGTAGGGTCGGAAGCGTTCCTCGTAGCAATGCTTGCAGCGGCGGTGGCAGGCCCACGCCATGACGTAGTAGATGGATTCCATGCGGTGCGATGGGTGTCGGGATCGGTGAATGGGAGATCGGAAGGGTCTGCCTGAAGGCTACGCACGCCAGGCCTCGGGCAGATGCACGAGGTCTTCGGGCTCGTCGACGTCGGCGATCGGCGCCAGCTCGGTGATGCGCAGGCCCGCATCGGCGGCGCGAGCCCGGGTCGCGGCCATGACGCCGGCGTGACTCCACGTCATGCCGGCGAACAGCTCCGGCGCGCGGCGCTTCAGGCCGACGAGCGCATAGCCGCCGTCGTAGGTCGGAACGAACACCGCGGCGACGCCGTCGGCGGCGAGCGCGCGGTCGGCCGAGCGCAGCATCGTCGCGTCGAGCGCCGGGGCATCGGTGCCGGAGAGCAGCACGGCGGGAGCGGCCGGCAGATGGCGGGCGAAGGCGCGGTCCATGCGCGCGCCGAGGTCGCCATCGCCCTGCTCGCTCAGCGACAGCCGCGGTTGCGCAGCGAAGGCGGCAAACGCAGGGTCGAAGGTGTCGGGCGAGCAGCAGAGATCGACGCTGCCAAGACCGGCGTCGAGCGCTGCGTTGACCGCGTGGTCGAGCATGCGCGCGGCGAGCGCCGAAGAGCCGAACTCGCCGAGCGCCGGCACCAGACGGGTCTTGGCATAACCGGCCACCGGCGCTTTCGCCATCACGACGATCACCGTGCCGCCGGCCTCAACTCGCTCCCGCGTCATCGATACGCCCTCGCCAACGACTCGGCGGCCTCGCCGCGCCAGTAGCGCCAGCGCAGCCGCCACATCAGCCAGATCGTTCGCCAGACGCCGCGCGCCTCCCAGCGACGGCCCGACGTGACGACACGTTGGCGCAGGCACGCCGGGGGCGACCGAGCGCGCAGGCGCCGCGACAGCTCCACGTCTTCCATCAGCGGCTGGTCCGGAAAGCCGCCCAGTGCGCGCAACACATCGGCGCGGACGAACATCGCCTGGTCGCCCGTGGCGATCCCCGACAGCCGCGAGCGCAGGTTCATCGCCACGGCGACGACGCGCAACCACGCGCTGTTGCCGGCGATCGTCACATCGAAGCGGCCCCACTCGGCGCCGCGGTCGACCGCATCGAGCACGGCCCGGTCGGCTTCGGCCGGCAGCAGGCTGTCGGCGTGCACGAACAGCAGCACGTCGGCAGACGGCGCGAGAGCCGCGCCGTGGTTCATCTGCCGGGCCCGGCCGCGGGGGCCGAATGCAAGGATGTCGACCGCGCCTGCGCAGCGCGCGGGCGTTCCGTCGTGGCTGCCGCCGTCGACGACGACGACGACATGACCGCGTGCCCTTGCCGGCGCCAGCGCCGCCAGCGTCGCGCCGATGACGGCGGCCTCGTTCAGCGCCGGAACGACGATGGCGAGCGACGCCGGAGATCGGGCGACGAGCGGAGGAGAGCGGGGCGTCGGCGGCGTGTCGGTCATCTGGCGCGATCGTGCCCGAAACGCGAGATCCGGGGACAGCGCGTGTGGAGTCGCCCCGGCCGAACCCCGCCTTACGGAGATCGGACGAACTGCAACATGAAAAGAGGCCCGACCGCTGCTGCGGTCAGGCCTCTGCGCCAGACGGGGCAGGTGTCAGTCAGCGTCGGACGACCGGCCGGTTCACGAACTCGTTGCGGTTGAGCTCGTTCAGACGTCCCCAGCGCGATGCGTCGAAGTTCTTCATCGCCTCGAGCTTCGCCTTGTCGACGTCGAGGACCAGGTCGTCCCTGTCACGCGTGGCGACGAAGGCCGACAGTGGAAAGGCGAACATCTTCTCCTTGGCGAACCAGCTCGGGTCGAATGCGAGCACCGCGTAGTCGACCTTGTTGGCGCCCATGTCGAGCACCAGATCCTGGATGTCGCCGATGTCCTTGCCGGCGCGGTTGTTCACGTCCTTGCCGATCAGCTTGCTGGCCCGCATGGCCCTGGCGTCACCCGACGGCGGCTTGTAGCCGTAGTTCTGGTCGAGCGCCGAGACGTATCGGCTGTTGTCGAGCGCCTTCTCCCAGTCGGCCTTGTTCACCGACGCCTTGTCGAGTTGCGCCTTCGTCACGTTCTTGTAGATCAGTGGCTTGTCGTCGGAGACGAAGCTCAACGAGCTGAGCGGCACCGCGAAGAGCTTGTCGGACTTGAAGAATCCGGGGTCGAACTCGAGCACCGCATAGCGAACCGCCGACGTGTGCGTGTCGACGATCAGGTCCTTGATCTTGCCGACCTCCTTGCCGGCAGCGCCTTGCACATCCATGCCGACGACCTTGCTGGCGCGGACGGCGTGGTAGCTGTTGACGGTGGCGGCGGTCATCGGCGCGGCCATGGCCGTCTTGTTGTCGCTGGCAGCCTGCACGGAGGCAGTCGCGCCGGCCATGATCACGGCGACCGCGATCGCGACACCTCTCAGGGCGGGCAGGGTGGAACGGCTCGAACTGGAATGCGAATGAAGCGTCATGGGGCTCTCTTGAGTGATCAATGTGATCAACAGGGCAATCGTGGTGCCGCAAATGCGTTTTCCGGGCGCCCGCACGCACCCCGGGTCACCCGCCTACAAGCCACGAGCCGACTTTCCTTCAGCGTCGCGGCGGTGTCGCCGCGACCGCCTTCAGGAGCTCGCGGTCGAAGGCCTTCAGGTCGTCGGGCTTGCGGCTCGTGACGAGGTTGCCATCGACGACGACCTCCTCGTCGACCCACGTGGCGCCGGCGTTCTTCAGGTCGGTCTGCAACGACGGCCAACTCGTCAACCTGCGACCCTTCGCGACGCCGGCCTCGATCAAGGTCCAGGGGCCGTGGCAGATCGCGGCCACCGGCTTGCCGGCGTCGAAGAAGGCCTTCACGAACGCGACCGCGGCCTTGTTCGTCCGCAGGGAATCGGGGTTCATGACGCCGCCCGGCAGGACGAGCGCGTCGTAGTCGGCAGGATCGGCGGCGTCGAGACCGACGTCGACCTTGACCTTCTCGCCCCATTCGCCGTCGCTCCATCCCTTCACACGCCCGTCGGCAGGAGACACCACGCGGGTCGTGGCGCCGGCGTTGTCAAGGGCGCTGCGCGGATCGAGCAGCTCGGATTGCTCGAAGCCGTGGGCGGCGAGCAGGGCGACGGTCTTGCCGGTGAGGTCGGGGGTGGCGGTCATGCGGGGTCCTTCGTTGCGGGGCGGCGTTGCGCCGCGATGCCGAAGACCCGGCAAGTCGTGTGCCGCCGGCATCGGGGAGCGCCGCTCCCGGCGGTCGGGCCGTCAGCGGCGTCCGAAGGTTTCGCGAGCGCGCTCGACCGCCCCCTTGCGCAGCTTGCCGGCGATCGCGAGCGACACCGGGGCCGCGAGGAGGCGGGCGAAGGTGGCGCTGACCGACGCGGTGTCGGCCGCGTCTTCGAGCGCGTCGAGCTCGGCGCGGTCGCGGATGCGGCCGAAGGCGAGCACGTCGAGCGCGGCGTGCTCGAGTCGGCGCACGGCGTGCTCGGCGTCGCGGAGGCGCCGCACGGCGAGCAGGTTCTTCGCGCGCTCGAGCGACGACGCCTCGACGCCGCCGGCGTGCTCGTCGAGCAGCCTCCTCGTCTCGACGAGGAAGGCATCGAGATGCTCGGGCGCGAGCGACGCATCGACCACGAAGGAGCCGGCGAGCGATGAGCTCTCCGCCGCGCAACCGAGCGAGTACGCCAGGCCGCGCCGCTCGCGGATCTGGTCGAGCAGCGGCGAGCTCATGCCATCGCCGAGCACCGCCGCGGCAACCGCGATGGCGTGGTGCGCCGGATCGGTGACCGCCCGGCCGGCATAGCCGAGGACGACGTGGCTCTGCTGGCTGCCGCCCTGCGCCTTCGACCCGAAGCCGCCGTGCCACTCGGTGGCGGCAACGACGTTGGCCGTGCCACCGCGCATCGCACCGAACGCCGCCTCGGCGGCGCGCATGAACGCCTCGACGTCGACGTTGCCGGCGACGCCGACGACGACGTTCGGCCCCGTGTACTGCGCCGCGACGTAGCCGAGGATGTCGTCGCGGCCGATGCGCCGCACCGTCGTCGCGCTGCCGACGATCGGCTGCGCGATCGGATGGTCACCCCACGAGAGGCGGTCGAACAGCTTGTCGACGATGACGAGGGCGTCGTCGTCCTCGTCGGCCATCTCCGAAAGGAGCACCTGCCGCTCGCGCTCGAGCTCGTCGTCGGGAAAGGTGCTGTGCAGGACGATCTCGCCGAGCATCGCCACGAAGGCCAGCGCGTCGCGGGCCCGCCCTCGCATGTGATATGCCGTGTGGTCGCGGTCGGTGTGCGCGTTGACGTCGGCGCCGAGCCGCTCGGCGTCGAAGTTGATCTGCTGGACGCTGCGGCCTTCCGTGCCCTTGAACGCCATGTGCTCGACGACGTGGCTGATGCCGGCGAGGCGGCGCGCCTCGTGCGCGCTGCCGCTGCGCACGAACACGCTGACCGCGGCGGTCTCGATGTGCGGCAGTGGGATGGCGACGACGCGGACGCCGTTGCCGAGCTCGGCGACGACGGGCGGCGGCGCGCCGGTCGGCACGGGCTTCATGCGCCGAGGCTACCATCGGCCGACCCATGGCTGGCGCCGCATCCATCGACCTGGCGTCGCGCTTCGTGGCCGAAGCGACGCGCATCGTCGCGCTCACCGGCGCCGGCATCTCGACCGACTCCGGCATCCCCGATTTCCGCGGCCCGCAGGGCGTGTGGACGAAGAACCCGGCGGCCGAGAAGCAGTCGACGATCCAGAACTACCTGAGCGACCCCGACGTGCGCCGCGCCTCGTGGCAGGCGCGTTCGGTGCATCCCGCGTGGCACGCGGTGCCCAACGCCGGCCACGCGGCGCTCGTCGCGCTCGAGCAGCGCGGCCGGCTCGACACGCTGGTGACGCAGAACATCGACGAGCTGCACCAGCGCGCCGGGTCGTCGCCCGAGAAGGTCGTCGAGGTGCACGGCACGGTGCGGCGCGTCGTCTGCATGGACTGCGGCGCGCGAACGCCGATGGCCGACGCGCTCGCCCGCGTCCGCGCCGGCGAGGCCGACCCGCACTGCGTCGATTGCGGCGGCATCCTCAAGAGCGACACGATCTCGTTCGGGCAGGCGCTCGTTCCCGAGGTCATCGACAGGGCCCTGCGCGCGGCGCACGGCTGCGATCTGCTGCTGGCCGTCGGCTCGACGCTGCAGGTGCAGCCGGTGGCCGGCATGGTGCCCATCGCCGCGCGCGCCGGTGCCCGCATCGTCATCGTCAACGCCGACGCGACGGCGATGGACACGCTCGCCGACGTCGTGCTGCGCGGGCCGATCGGCGAGCTCCTGCCGGCGATCGTGGGCAACGGCGGCGATGCCATGGGAGCACCGACATGAACCGACCTTCTCACGACGTCCGCCGCTCCGCGTTCGGCATGGCGACGCTGGCCGCAGCGATGGCGGCCGGGCTCCTTTCGACGGCGGCGCGCGCCGAGCCCGGCGCCTTCGACGGCGACTGGAACGTCACCCTCACTTGCCCGCCGCGCCACGACGCCGACGACGACGCGAAGGGCTACACGCACCGGTTTCCCGCGACGGTGGCCGAGAGCGAATTGCGCGGCACCTACGGCCACGAAGGCGAACCGGGCTGGCACCACCTGCACGGACGCATTCGGGCCGACGGCAGCGCGACGCTCCGGCTCGACGGCATCGTCAACAACCCGGACTACGCGATCAACGACGCGCAGCGCGGCAAGCCGTACTCGTATCGCGTCAAGGCCAGGTTCGACGACGCGCGCTCCGGTCGCGGCGAACGGCTCACCGGCCGCGCCTGCGAGCTTCGATTCACGCGCTAGCCGCCCGGCTCAGCTTTCGGCCTGGCGCGCTCGGCCACCGCGCAACCGCCCGACCACGCCGCTCGGAAAGTGGTACACCGAGAGCACGAACAGGATGCCGAGCCACAGCAGCCATCGGTCGGGCGAGACGATCTGCGAGAGCACCGGGATGCCGTCGACCAGCGGCACGGCGCGCTTGAGGAGATCCTGCAGGTAGTTCTGCGCCAGCACCAGCAGCACGCCGCCGACCACCGCGCCGTAGATCGTGCCCATGCCGCCGATGACGACGATGAGCAGCACGTCGAGCATGATCTCGAACGAGAGCGTGGTGTCGGGGCCGTTGTAGCGCAGCCAGATCGCGAGCAGCACGCCGGCGAGGGTCGCGAACAACGCCGAGGCGACGCTCGCGATCGTGCGGTAGACGACGACGCGATAGCCGATCGACTCGGCGCGGAAGTCGTTCTCGCGGATCGCCTGCAGCACACGCCCGAACGGCGAGTTGACGATGCGCAGCATCGCCAGCACGAGCACGAGCGCGACGACGAAGAGGACGTAGTAGCTGACGAAGCGGCCGTCGATCGAGACGCCGAGGAAGGGTTCGGCGAGGTAGTCGGTGCCGGGCTGCAGCGCGACGGGCACCTTGAAGGTCAGCCCGTCCTCGCCGCCGGTGAGGTCGGAGAGCTGCGACGCGAGCGTGGCGAAGGCCGATGCGACGGCGAGCGTGATCATGGCGAAGAAGATCGCCCGCACGCGCAGCGAGAACAGGCCGATGACGAGCGAGAGCAGGAGCGAGACACCGAGCGCGATGCCGATGCCGGCGAGGATCGACGGCCACGTCGGCCCCCACCGGGTCGACGCGATGGCGACGCCGTAGGCGCCGATGCCGAAGAACATCGTCTGCGCGAAGCTGACGATGCCCGTGTAGCCGAGCAGCAGGTCGAAGCTCGCCGCGAGGACGACGAAGACGATCACCTTGGCGGCGACGTTGAGCGCGCGCGTGCCTGGAAAGACGAATGGCGCGAGGGCGAGGCCGAGGAAGATGGCGATCAGCAGCACGGCGAGGACGCGGCTGCGCGGCAGGTCGTGCGACAGGAGGCGGGACAGCATCATCGGCTCGTCACCGGATACAACCCCTGCGGCCGCCACAGCAGCACCGCGACCATCAACCCGATGTTCGAGAACATCGCCACCTTCGGCGCGACGAAGCCGATGTAGTTCGCCATCAGGCCGACGAGCAGCGCGCCGACGAAGCAGCCAGTCGTCGAGCCGAGGCCGCCGATGATGATGACGATGAAGATCAGCACGTTGACACTGGCGCCGATCTGCGGGTTGACGCCGTGCTGGTTCAGGCCCCACAGCGCCCCGCCGATGCCGGCGAGCGCCGAGCCGGCGACGAACACCGCAACGAACAGCCGCGTGATCGGGTAGCCCAGGCTCTCGACCATCTCGCGGTCCTGCACGCCGGCGCGGATCAGCAGGCCGAGCTTGGTGCGCTCGAGGACGAGCGCGATCACGGCGAAGGCGAGCAGGCCGAACGCGGCCGCGAACAGTCGGAACTTCTCGACCGCCGCGTCGCCGGCGGTGAAGACGCCGCGAAACGCCTGCGGCAGGTCGAGGACGATCGGCGTCGACCCCCAGAACACCTTGATCAGTTCCTCGCCGATGATCATGCCGCCCATCGTGATGAGGATCTGCTTCAGGTGCTGGCCGTAGACCGGCCGGATCAGCACCCGCTCGAAGACCACGCCGATTGCCGCGGCGACGGCGCCACCGCCGAGCATCGCGGCGCCGATCACGGCGAGGTTCTTCCACGCATCGGCGGCGCTGGCCCAGTCGCTCATGCCGGCGAACACGCTGACCGCGACGTAGGCGCCGAAGGCGATGAAGACGCCGTGGCCGAAGTTCAGCACGTCCATCAGGCCGAACACGAGCGTCAGCCCCGAGGCGATGACGAAGATGATCATGCCCATCGCCAGGCCGGCTCCGGTGAGCGTGAGCCAGGTCGAGGTCGAGCCCATGAGCGGCCAGGCGACCAGCGCCAGCAACGGCACGAAGGCGACCGGCAGCCAGTCGAAGCGCGACTTCGGGATCGCGTCGTCGGTGTCGTCGGGCGGCGCCGCCGGCGACGCGACGTTCGCGGTCGCCGTCATGCGTGCGCTCCCAGCGACAACCCCAGCAGCCGCCGCTGCATCGACTCGTCTTCGGCGAGCTCTGCCATCGCACCGCGGTGAACGACCCGGCCGTCGTCCATCACCGCGACGTGGTCGCCGAGCGCGCGCGCCACGGCGAGGTTCTGCTCGACCAGCAGCACCGTCGTGTCGGTGCGCTTGAGCTCGCGCAGCGCGGCGACGAGGTTGGCGACGATGACCGGCGCCAGGCCCTTGCTCGGCTCGTCGACGATGAGCAATTTCCTCGGCTCGACCATCGCCCGGGCGATCGCCAGCATCTGCTTCTGCCCGCCGGAGAGCTTGCCGGCCGGGTAGAGCCAGAACTTCTTCAGCGCCGGGAAGAGGCCGAACAGCCAGTCGAGGCGGGTGGTGTCGATGTCGTCGAGCGACTTCGCCGCCCGCGCCGCGAGCAGCATGTTCTCGCGCACCGTGAGGTCCGAGAAGATGCCCATGTTCTCCGGCACGTAGCCGATGCCGAGTCGGGCGATGTCGGGCGTCGGCGCGTCGAGGGCGCGGCCGGCGAACGCGATGGTTCCCTGCGAGCGCCGCCACAGCCCCATCACCGTGCGCAGCGTCGTCGTCTTGCCGGCGCCGTTGCGGCCGAGCAGCATCGTCACGTCGCCCTCGGGCACGTCGAATGTCACGCCGTGGAGGATGTGATACGCGCCGATGTGCGTGTGCACACCGTCGAGCGAGAGAAGCGCCTTCGTCATGCCGCGACTTCCGCGGGCGCGATGCCGAGATACGCCTCTTGCACGACCCTCGACGCGATCACCGCCTCGGGCTCGCCATCGGCAACGAGCCGGCCGTTGTGCAGCACGACGATGCGGTCGGCGAGCTCGCGCACCACGTCCATCTTGTGCTCGACCAGGAGGACCGTCTTGGTCGCGTCGGCCTTGAGCGAGCGCACGAGGTCGAGGATCACGGGCACGTCGTCGCTGCTCATGCCGGCGGTGGGCTCGTCGAACATGAACACGCTCGGCTCGAGCGCCATCAGCATCGCCACCTCGAGCTTGCGCTGGTCGCCGTGGGGCAGGCTGGCGGCCACCGCGTCGGCGCGATCACCGAGCGCGACGCGGTCGATGAGCTCGCGTGCGGCGGCGAGCGTCGCGCGCTTGTCGCTCCACACCGACCAGAGGTCGAGGCCCTGGCGCTTCTTCGCCTGCACCGCGAGGCGCACGTTCTCGAGCACCGACAGGCCCCCGAAGAGCTGCGTGAGTTGAAAGGCCCGACCGAGGCCGCGATGCGTGCGTTGCGACACCGGCTCGCCGGTGATGTCGGCGCCGTCGAGGTGGACCGTTCCTGCGCTCGCCCTGAGCTGCCCCGAGATCAGGTTGAAGTAGGTCGTCTTGCCGGCGCCGTTGGGCCCGACGATCGCCGTCAGCGTGCCGGGAGCGAACGCGCACGAGACGCGGTCGACGGCAACGTGGCCGCCGAAGCGGATCGTCAGGTCGCGGGTTTCCAGCACGGCACGGGGCCGACGCGGTGCTCAGCGCACCTGCTGGTTCGCGCGAGGGCCGCCGGGCCTGCCGGCGCCGCGACCGCCGCGATCGCCGTGGCCGCCACCGTCGCCGCGCCCGGGGCGCGCACCGTTGCCGCCGCCGTGCCCGGGCCGCCCCGATGGCGGGCGAGCGCCGACGGGAGGCCGGGCCGGCAGCGGACGGGCACCGGTGGGCGGAAGGGCCCCCGGCGGCCGCATCACCGGTCGCCCGGGAGGCGGCTGGACGGACGGCGGGCGGCCTTGCGGCGGGCGGCCGTGCGGCGGGCGGCCGTGCGGACGTTGCCCATGGGGCGGACGCGCGTAGGGCGGCCGGTGCGCCGGACGGTGATGCTCCCAGCGGTACCGATCGCGGTAGAACGGCCGGCCGCGGTAGTGGCGGTCCCAGTACGAGCCGAACGAGAAGACGACGATCGGCAGCCCGATCGACGCGCCATAGCCGTAGACCGGCACCGGCTGGCCCTGGTACGGGTAGCTGATGCTCGCCGCGTAGATCCAGCCCGAGAACTCGCCCGCGGACACATCGCACCAGGTGTAGCCGTCGACGCAGCCCCGCACCTCGAGCGACGTTCCGGGTGACACGACGACCACGACGGGATAGTCGCGATCCGGCCCGGCGCGCAGGTTGGCGGCGCGGTTGGCCACCGCCTCCTGCGCGTGCGCGACGAGCGGCGCGCCGGCGGCCAGCCCGATCGACAGCACCAGCGCACGACTGGCGCGGCGCAGCAGCGTGTTCATCGCCACTTCCCTTTCAGCGCTTGTTTCGGATCGGCACCTGCATCTCCTCGGGCTTGATCTCGCGGACCAGCTCCGGCACGCCCCATGCGAACGCCGGGTCGACCTTGATCTTGAAGTGGTACATGCTCTGCATCGCCTGATGGTCTTCCTTGCGGAACGTCATCTTGCCTTTGGGTGTCTCGAAGCTCATGCCTTCCATGGTCCTGATGAGCTTGTCGGTGGTCGTGTCCCCGCCAGTCTTCTTCAGCGCGTCGACGATCGCGATGGCCGCCGCCATGCCGCCGGCCGTGAAGAAATCGGGCGGCGTCTTGTACTTGCTGTAGTGGTTCGCGACCAGCCACTCGTTGACCGGATTCTTCGGGATGCCGAAGTAGTAATACGTCGCGCCTTCCATCCCCGGGAACTGCTTGTAGGCGGCCATCGCCGGGAGGATGTTGCCGCCGGTGGCGATCTCGATGCCGTAGCGCTTGAGGTCGAGGTCGGCGATCTTGAACGGATTGCCGGCACCGGCCCAGATGATCCAGATCACCTTGCGGCCGGGCTTGTCCTTGAGTGCGTCGATCAGGTGCTGCGCGGCGGCGGTGAAATCGGTCGTCCCCGGCGGCAGGTATTCCTCGTGCACGACCTTGGCCTTCTTCACCGATTCCTTGAACGCCTTGACGCCGTCGCGACCGAACGCGTAGTCCTGAGCCAGCGTCGCGATCGACGTGCCTTCGCGGTCCTGCGCGACGGCGTTGGAGATCGCGTCCTGCGAGCTGTTGCGGCCGGTGCGGAAGATGTACTTGTTCCACTTGTCGCCGGTGATCGAGTCGGCGACAGCGGGCTCGACGAGCAGGATCTTCCTGTACTCCTCGGCGATCGGCAGCATCGCCAGCGCGACGCCCGACGACGTCGGCCCGACGGCGATGTCGGCCTTGTCGTCGCCGTAGGCGGTCGCGAGCAGGCTCTTGCCGACGTCGGGCTTGCCCTGGTCGTCCTTCTCGATGACGACGATCTTCCTTCCCGCGACCGTCATGGTGCCGCCGGTGGCGTAGTCGAGGCCGAGCATCAGGCCGGTCTGCGTCTGCTTGCCGTAGGCCTCGAGGGGCCCGGTCTTGCTGTAGACGTGGGCGATGCGGATCTCGCCTTTCGACTGGGCGAGGGTCACGCCGGGGGCGCTGATGGCGGCCAGCGCCGCTACGATGGAAACGAGGGTATGTCGCATGGATGTCGCTCCGAAAATGGCCGCGGCAGTGTAGGCCCTGCAGGCTGCTCTCGCGGCGTCACAGCTTGAGCTCGAGCCGCGCCTGCACCGCGACGCCGGTCGACAACCGCGTCGTCGTCGATTCGCGCACCGGAACGCCGCGCAGGTCGGGGCCGTCGACGGTGCTGCCGTACGCGTAGTCGTCGGCGGCGAGGTTGCTCACGGAGAGGCGCAGCGCGAGCGCCGGGCCGAACGTCCACAGGCCGTAGGCGTCGGCGACGAGCTTGCGGCCGAGGGTGGCGGTCTGCGTCGCCGAGATGCGCGTCGTGTAGCCGGGTGTCCAGTTGACGTTGCCGCCGAGCGTGAGCGGCACCGCGGTGAAGCGGTAGTCGGCGCCGACGTTGGCGGTGTAGCCGGGCTGCTGGTCGAGCCGGTTGTCGGGGCCGGACACCTCGTCGACCTTCGAGCGATACGCGCTCGCGTTGGCGCGCAGGTCGATTCGCGGTGCGCCCTTCCACACCTCGCTGACTCGGAACTTGGCCTCGAGCTCGATGCCTTCGGTCGTCGCCTTGCCGACGTTGCGCGGCCGGATCACGTAACGCGGCGTCGCCGAGTACGGCACCGCCTCGAGCAGCGTGACGCTGCGCAGGTAGTTCGTGATGTTGCGGCGGAATACGCTGGCGCTCAGCACGCCGCTGCCCGGCAGGTAGCGCTCGATCGCGAGGTCGAGTCCGGTCGCGAGCTCGGGCTTGAGCTCCGGGTTTCCGGCGTAGTCGGGACTCGTCGGCGTGTTCGGGCCGGGCACCGGGTAGGTGGTGCTGATGCGCGGCCGGGCGATGAGTTGCTGCAGCGTCGGCGACTTGTAGCTGCGCGTCAGGCTGATGCGGACCTGGTCGCGCGAGGCCGGGTCCGGCTTCCACACCGCGTGCACGAGCGGCGTCCAGACGCTGCTGCGGTTCTCCGGCTCAGCCTCGCCGGCGACGCCGCTGCCGCGTGTCGCGATGCCTTCCCAGCGGAGGCCCGCGTGGGCGGCGAAACGTGGCGTCACGTCCCATTCGTCCTGGGCGTAGCCGGCCAGCCGGAGCGACCGCGCCGACAGCCGGTCACCGAACTCGGTCAGCACCGGCACGCCGTCCTGCCGCGTCGAGCGGCCGTCGTCGCGGCGGTTCGATTCGACCTCGACGCCGGTGACGACGCTGTGCGATTCAGCGACCGTCTTGGTCAGCTTCGCGCCGCCCGTGAAGCTGGTGTCGCGGATGGCGGTGGTGTTGGCGAGCGTGCGACTCGTGGCACCGCCGACCTGCTCGGTGCGCAGGTTGTCGGCGTCGATCCGCGTTTGGCCGACGCTGCCACGCAACTCGAAGCGTCCGTCGTCTAGCCTGCGGTTCCACACCGCGTTCAGGCGGGCGAGCGAGAAGCTGCTGTGGCCGTCGGTGGCGGCGGCGTCGTAGGGTGGCGCGACGGCGCCGAGGTCCTGCGTCAGCACCGAACGGCTGGCGGACGAGGAGCGCGACACGATCAGCACCGGCGTCAGCGTCAGCTGGCCGCGGCTGCCGGCAGGCCGCCACTCGATGCGGCCGGTGGCGTGCACGCCGCGGTTGCGCGAGGTGCTGCGCGTGTCGATCTCGCGCTGCTCGACGAGCGCATCGTCGCTCAGCTGGCGCTGCGTCGTCTCGCTTCGGCTCGGGTCGTCCTGGCGGCGCAGGAAACCCGTCAGCGAGTAGTTGACGACGAACTCGCCGGCGGTGAGGTTGCGCGTCCACGAGAGCGACGGCTGCAGCAGCCCGTCCTCCCGGCCGAGCGTGACCTTCACGTCGTTGACGCGCTTCTTGTAGCCGCCTCGGGTGATGATGTTGATCGTGCCGGCGATCGCCCGCGCGCCCGTCTCGGCGGTCGGCGCGCGGTAGATCTCGATGCGCTCGATCTGGTCGGGCGTCAGCGAGTCGAGCGAGAAGCCCGGCGGGATGCGCTCGCCGTCGAGCAGGATCTGCGTGTAGCCGCTGCCGAGGCCGCGCATGCGGATCTGCCCACCGCGTCCGGGCCGTCCCTGGATCGTGATGCCGGGCAGGCGCTTCAGCACATCGCCGAGCGTCGAGTCGCCGAAGCGCTCGATCTCGTCGCGGCCGATGACGGTCTTGGCCGCCGTCGACTGACGCCTTTCCTGCACCTCGTCGGGCCGCGAGCCCCGTACCTCGACGGGCTCGAGCTTGGCCGGCGCGGCGACCTCGGGCGCGGCCGGCGCAGGCGGCGCAGCGGGTGTCTGAGCCAGCGCGTCGGGCGGTGCGACGCAAGCGGCGACGATGGCCATCGCCGGAGCGCCGCACCATTCGAGCCATCTGCGTGCGACGGAGACCGGCGGCATCGACGGAAGTCTATCGGCGCCGACGAGAATGCGGGCGTGCCTGAAGCACCCCACATCCCCGTCGACGGCTACTCCGACGCCGACCTCGGCGCCGCGACGGCGATGCTGGCCGATGTCTTCGCCTCGCTGGCCCTCGTGCCCGGCGAGACCGTCGCATTCGTCGACGCGTCGGCCGAGGCCCAGGTTGCCGACCGTGCTGCGCGCCTTGTCGGCCTGCGCGTCGTGCGACTCGGTCACGCCGGCGGCCGTGAGGCCATTGCCGCGTCGATCGGCGCCGACCCGCCACGCCTCGTCGTGTGCCGCCCGGGCGACTTCACGTGGCTGTCGAAAGCGGCGTTCCGGGCCGGCGTCGGCTGGGTCTTCACGCTCGGCACCGACCGCACCGGCAGCCTGCTCGAGCGCGCGATGCGGCTTCGCGGACCATGAAAAAGGCCGGCTCGCGCCGGCCCTTTCGCGAACGGGCGAGCCCGCTCAGTCGTTCTTGTAGATGTCGACGTTCTTCGTCTCCTTGATGAAGAGCGTGCCGACGACGAAGGTGATCGCGGCGAAGACGATCGGATACCAAAGGCCGTTGTAGACGTTGCCGGTCTGCGCCACGATCGCCAGGCCCGTGGCGGGCAGCAGGCCGCCGAACCAGCCGTTGCCGATGTGGTACGGCAGACTCATCGACGTGTAGCGGATTCGGGTCGGGAACATCTCGACGAGCATCGCTGCGATGGGCCCGTAGACCATCGTCACGTAGATGACCATGATCGTCAGGATCAGCACCAGCTGCCACCACTGGCCGCTCATGAACGGGATCGGCTTGGCCTTGGCCGGATAGCCGGCGGCGGTCACCGCGTCGCTGATCTCCTTCTTGAAGGCGTCGTCCCTGGACTTGACCTCGGCGGGCGGCAGTCCCTTGGTATCGAAGCCCTCGATCTTCTTGTCGCCGATCGTGATGACCGCGGCCGTTCCGGCCGCTGCCGCGGCGTTTTCGTAGTTCACTGCGCGGCTGGCGAGCACCTGCTTGGCGACGTCGCACGAGCTCGTGAACTTCGAGGCTCCCGTCGGGTTGAACTGAAACGAGCAGCGGTTCGGGTCGGCGGTGACCACGACCTTCACGTTCCGCTGCGCCGCGTCGAGCTCGGGGTTGCCGACCTTGGTGAGCGCGTGGAACAGCGGAAAGTAGGTGAGCGCGGCGATCAGGCAGCCGGCCATGATGATGGGCTTCCGGCCGATCTTGTCCGACAGGGTGCCGAAGAAGATGAAGAACGGCGTGCCGATCAGCAGCGACGCGGCGATCAGGATGTTGGCCGTCGGCCCGTCGATCTTCAGCGGGCCCGTGAGGAAGAAGAGCGCGTAGAACTGGCCCGTGTACCAGACCACCGCCTGGCCCATCGTCAGCCCGACGAGGGCCAGGATCACGACCTTCAGGTTGCGGCTGCGCGCGAACGATTCGGTCAACGGCGCCTTCGACAGCTTCCCCTCTTCCTTCATTTTCTTGAACGCCGGCGACTCGTTCATCGAGAGGCGAATCCAGACGCTGACGCCGAGCAGGATGACCGACACCAGGAACGGGATGCGCCAGCCCCACTCG
>JBBSPY010000021.1:0-22973 GCA_038258415.1 Burkholderiales bacterium | reverse complement strand
TTCCGGTCCCTCCTCGGCATCTCGTGGCTGTGGTTCTTCGGCGCCGCCTTCCTCGCCCAGTTCCCGTCGTTCGCCAAGGAGGTGCTGCACGGCGACGAGCACGTCGCCTCGCTGCTGCTCGTGGTGTTCTCGATCGGCATCGGCATCGGCTCGCTGCTGTGCGAGGTGCTGTCGAAGCGGCACGTCGAGATCGGCCTCGTGCCGCTCGGCGCGATCGGCATGAGCGTGTTCTCGATCGACCTCTACTTCGCCTCTCGCGGTCTGGCGCCGACGGGGGCGACGCTGTACACGGTGTCGGCGTTCGCCGCACAGGCCGCGCATTGGCGCGTGATGGCCGACCTCGCGCTGCTCTCGCTCTTCGCCGGCCTCTACAGCGTGCCGATGTACGCGCTGATCCAGTTGCGCTCGCAGCCCAGCCACCGGGCGCGGATCATTGCCGCGAACAACATCCTCAACGCCCTCTTCATGATCGCCAGCTCGCTGATCGTCGGCGCGCTGCTGTCGGCCGGCCTGACGATCCCGCAGGTGTTCGGCGTGATCGGCGTGCTCAACGCGATCGTCGCGACGTACATCTTCATGATCGTGCCGGAGTATTTCCTGCGCTTCGTCGCGTTCCTGGTGGCGCGGGTGGTCTATCGCTTCAAGGTCCGCGGCGACGCCCACATTCCCTCCGAAGGTGCTGCCATCCTGGTCTGCAACCACGTGAGCTTCATCGATCCGGTGCTGCTGATGGCCGCGAGTCCGCGACCGATCCGCTTCATCATGGACCACGAGATCTTCCGCATCCCGCTGCTCGGCTGGTTCTTCCGCCTCGCCAAGGCGATCCCGATCGCGCCGCACAAGGTCGATGCGGCGACCTACGAGCAGGCCTTTGTCCGCGCCGGTCAGGCGCTCGACGAAGGCGAGCTCGTCTGCATCTTCCCCGAGGGCGGGATCACGCGCGACGGCGAGATGGGCGAGTTCAAGGGCGGCGTGATGAAGCTGCTCGAGACGCATCCGGTGCCGGTCGTGCCCCTCGCGCTGCAGAACCTCTGGGGTTCGTTCTTCTCGCGCTCGGGCGGCAAGGCGATGAGCAAGCCGTTTCGCCGCGGGTTCTTCAGCCAGGTCGACCTCGTCGCCGGGCCTGCGATCGCCCCCGGCGACGTGACCCCACCGGCGCTGCGCACGCAGGTCGGCGGGCTGCTGGCTTCCTGAGCCTCGGCCCTCAGGCCGGCGCCCCGAGCACCGCGTCCTGCGGCGGCAGGCCGATCCGTTCGTATTCGGAGATCACCTGCGCGCCGAGCAGCAGCAGCGTCGCCGCGATCTCGAGGCTGAGCAGCACGACGATCGCCGTGGTGAGCGACCCGTAGACGACGTTGACCTGCGAGAGCGTCGCAAAGTACCAGACGAGCACGTGCCGCGTGATCTCCCAGAGCACCGCCGCGGTCACGCCGCCGATCAGCGCGTGGCGCAGGCTCAGACGGCCAGCCGGCATGACGAGGTAGACCGAGGTCAGCACGAAGACCTCGCCGGCGAAGCCGAGCATGTAGAGAAGGAAGCCTGACAGGCCGCTCAGCGACCAGTCGCGCCCGAACAGGTCGACGCTTTCCTTGCCGACCGCCTGCAGGCTGCCCGCGACCAGCGTCACGAGCAGCAGGCCGACCCCGAGCGAGACGACGTACACATACGGGATCAGCGCCGAGAAGATGTAGCGGCGCTTTCTGGTGACGACCCGGTGATAGAAGATCACCGACATCGCGCTCTCGAGCACCGAGAAGGCGAGCGAGCTGAAGAAGACCATCGTCGCGAAGACGACCCAGCCAACGTTGCCGCGGTTCTCCAGGAACGCCGCGAGCTCGCCGACGAGGGCGCTCGACTGGCCGGGCACGATGTACTCGAGGTAGCGGCCGATCGTCGCGAGCAAGCGCTCCTGGTCGATCAGGTTCGACAGCTCGATCACCGCGAGGATGAGCAGCGGCACGATCGACAGCAGCGCGTAGTACGCCACGGCGCCCGCGAGCAGCAGGCCCTGGTTGGCACGAAAGCCCTTCAGCACCTGCCACGCGAAGCGGCCGGGGTGTCGCAGCACGTACAGGCCGGCCTCGCCGACGACGCGGTCGCCGATCAGCCGGCGAATCGCGCTCGGCAGTCCGTGCAGGTCGCTTCGCCCGAGCGGGTTCACGCGTCGGGCGTCGAGATCTCGCGCAGCGCGTCGTCGGTGTCGACCGATTGCCGCGTGGCCAGGTCGGCGAGCGCCACGATGCCGACGATGCGGTGCTCGGCATCGAGCACCGCGATGCGGCGGACCTGCGCGTCGCCCATCTCGGCGAGCACGGCCTGGGCGGTATCGGTCTCGCGGCACCAGCGCACGTCTTCGGTCATCACGTCGGAGACGAGCGACTCCTGCGGAATCATCCCGTCGGCGATGCCGCGGATGACGATGTCGCGATCCGTGACCATGCCGGCGATGGCCGAGCCGTCCATCACCGGCAGCGAGCCGATGTCCATGTCGCGCATGCGCTGCGCCGCGGCCTGCAGCGTGGCGTCGCGCGAGATGGTGGCGACGCTTCGGGTCATGATGTCGGCGATTCGGGTCATGTCGGTGCTCTCGATCCGGGTTGGCGTAGGGGTGGATTCAATCACGCGGCGCGGCTAGACCCCCCGCGCGCGGTCGGCGCGGAAGGCCGAGGCGAAAGTGTCGAAGGTCGCCATCTCGATTGCCGCGCGCACCTGGCGCATCAGGTCGACGTAGAAGTGCAGGTTGTGCACGCTCGCGAGCATCGGCCCGAGCATCTCGCCGCAGCGGTCGAGATGGTGCAGGTAGGCGCGCGAGAAACGCGCGCAGGTCGGGCAGGCGCAGGTCGGGTCGATCGGCTGCTCGTCGGTCTTGTGGCGCGCGTTGCGGATCTTCACGTCGCCGAAGCGGGTGAAGAGGTGGCCGTTGCGGGCGTTGCGCGTCGGCATCACGCAATCGAACAGGTCGACGCCGGCCTCGACCCCGTCGAGCAGGTCTTCCGGCGTGCCGACGCCCATGAGGTAGCGGGGCTTGCCGGCCGGCAGGCGATGCGGCGTGTGGGCGACGATGCGCTGCATCTCGGGCTTCGGTTCACCGACGCTGACGCCGCCGATCGCGTAGCCGGGCAGGTCGAGCGGCACCAGCGCCTCGATCGACGCCTCTCGCAGATGCTCGAACATGCCGCCCTGGACGATGCCGAACAACGCGTTCGGGTTGTCGAGCCGACGGTGCTCGTCGAGCGAACGCCGCGCCCAGCGCGCGCTCATCTCCATCGAGCGTCGCACCTGCGCCTCGCCCGCGACCTCGCCGCCGGTCTGATACGCGGTGCATTCGTCGAACTGCATGACGACGTCGCTGCCGAGCACGAGCTGGATCTGCATGCTGACCTCGGGCGTGAGGAGCAGCTTGTCGCCGTTGACGGGCGAGCGGAAGGCGACGCCTTCCTCGCTGACCTTGGCATTCGCGCCGAGCGACCAGACCTGGAAGCCGCCGCTGTCGGTGAGGATCGGCTTCGTCCAGCCCTCGAAGCGGTGCAGGCCGCCGACGGCGCGCAGCACATCGAGGCCTGGCCGCAACCACAGGTGGAAGGTGTTGCCGAGGATGATCTCGGCGCCCATCGCTTCGAGCGACGACGGCATCACGCCCTTGACCGTGCCGCAGGTGCCGACCGGCATGAACACCGGTGTCTCGATCGTGCCGCGGTCGAGCGCGAGGCGGCCGCGGCGGGCGTGGCCCTGGGTGGCGAGGACGGTGAAGCTGATCATGATCCGATTCGCGGATATTATTACGTTCGTTTTAACTGGAGTATCCCATGGCGGCACTCAAGCTCATCCAGATCGGCAATTCGCTCGGCGTGATCTTGCCCAAGGACGTGCTCGCTCGCCTGCGTATAGAAAAGGGCGAGAGCCTGTACGTCGTCGACGCGCCCGGCGGCCTTCTGCTGACGCCGCACGATCCGGCTTTCGCCGATCAAATGGAGGCCGCGCGAAAGATCATGAAGAAGCGGCGGAGCGTGCTGCGCGAGCTGGCGAAATGACGGCAGCGCAGAACGCGCCGTGGGGCTGGGTGGAGTTGCAGACGGTGCTTGCCGTCCATGAGGAACAGCTGGCCGAGCACGGCGGCGCCGCCGGGCTTCGCGACGCGGCCTTGCTCGAGTCCGCGATGGCGAGGCCGAAGCAACTCGCTGCGTACGGCGATCCTGACGCTGCGGCGCTTGCCGCAGCGCATGGCTTCGGATTGGCTCGCAACCATGCTTTCGTCGATGGCAACAAACGCAGCGCTTTCGTCGCCGTCGAACTGTTCCTCGCACTCAACGGCCGCAGCCTGGAGGCGTCGGACGCCGACTGCGTCGTGACGATGCTCTCCCTCGCCGCCGGCGACCTCGACGAGTTCGCCTTCGCCGACTGGATCCGCCGCCATTCGGTCGCGCGCTGACGCTGCCGTCAACGCGCCACGCCGTCGCGCACCAGCATCAGCAGCGTGCGATTGCGGTCCTCGACGACGAGCATGCGGCCGGCCGAATCGACCGTGAAGCCGGTCGGCGCGCCGAGCGGGCGCACGCCGGGCTTCGCCGCCCAGCCGTCGATCCAGGCGGTCGGGGCGCCGGTCGGCAGGCCGTTCGCGTCGAGCGCGTACGACACGATGCGGTGGCCGCCGGCGCGGTAGCCGTGCCACGCGACGACGAGGCGGCCGGCGAAGGCATGCGCCGCGCTCGACGGGTAGGCCTGCATCTGCAGCGGCGCGGCGTGCGCCGGCCAGAGCATCGCCGGTGCCTCGCTCTTCCTTGCGCAATCGAAGCGGCCTTCGTAGCCGCGCGCCGGCGTGCGCGGGCCGACGCAGTACGGCCAGCCGTAGAAAGCGCCGTCGCGGACGACGTTCAGCTCTTCGGGCGGCGAGGCTGCGTCGGCGTAGTCGATCGAGTTCTCGCCCTGCAGCAGCACGTTCGCGCCCGGGGCCCACGCGAGCGCGACCGAGTTGCGCAGGCCCGTCGCGTACGGGCGCATCGACTGCGGTGCCGCAGCGGCGCTGCCGAACGTCGCCCGCCAGATCGCGGCCCGCGGCTTCGCGCTATCGACCTGCGGGCAGGGCGACGGCAACACGTTCGCGTCGTCGCGGCAGGCATCGCTCGCCGAGCCGACGTTGACGTAGAGCGCGCCATCGCTGCCGAAAGCGAGCTCCTTGAGCGGGTGCGAGCCGTCGGACGGGAGGCCGTCGATCACGGTCTCAAGTCGAACCGGCGCGCCGACCGCGCCGACGGCGGTGCGCGAGATCCGTCCGGCCTCGCCGATCCAGACACGGCCGTCGGGCCCGCGCACGAGGCCGAGCGGCCGATCGAGCTTGTCGGCGAGCACGGTGAAGCCGACCGGCCCCGTGGCCGGCAACGCAAACTCGAGCAGCCGCCCCTTGCCCGACTCCCAGCTGCCCATGTCGACCAGCCAGTAACGGCCCGGCGCCACTTCGAGCACGCGCCGCGGGAAGCGCAGCCCCGACGAAGCATCCGCGACGAGCCCGACGCACCAGCCGGGCGGCGTGACGAGGTCGACACGCGGGTAACCGGCGCAGCGGCCGGCGGTCGCATAGGCGGGCGCGGCGGCCGCCGGGTTCGGGACGGACGCGGCGCAGGTCGACAGCATGCAGGCCGCCAGGGTGCGACGAATGATCATGGGATGGTGTCCTCTCGGGCGAGCAGCATCGCGTCGCCGTAGCTGAAGAAGCGCCAGCGTTCCTCGATGGCGCGCGCGTACAGCGCCCTGATTCGTGCGTGGCCGGCGAACGCCGACACGAGCATCAGCAGCGTGCTCTTCGGCAGGTGGAAGTTCGTGAGCAGCACGTCGACGACGCGAAACGCGTAGCCGGGCCGGATGAAGAGGTCGGTGTCGCCCGCCATCGCGCGCAGCGTGCCGGTCTCGCGCGCCGCCGATTCGAGCGCGCGCAGGCTGGTCGTGCCGACCGCGACGACGCGGCCACCGCGGGCCTGCGTGCGCGCGACCGCCTCGACCACGTCGGCACCGACCGCGTAGCGCTCGCGATGCATGGTGTGCGCATCGAGGCTGTCGCCGCGCACCGGCAGGAAGGTTCCGGCGCCGACGTGCAGCGTCACGGCGCAGCGCTCGACGCCGCGCGCTGCGAGCGCGTCGAGCAATGGCGCGTCGAAGTGGAGCGACGCGGTCGGCGCCGCGACGGCCCCGGGATGCGCGGCGAAAACGGTCTGGTAGCGGCGCGCGTCGTCGGCGTCGTCGCCAGCGGCGCCGCGGTCGATGTAGGGCGGCAGCGGCACGTGGCCGTGGCGCTCGAGAAGCGCGTAGGGGTCGCCCGGGAAGCGCAGCGTGAAGAGCGAGCCGTCGTCGCCGCTGCGGCCGACGACCTCGGCCTCGAACGCGTCGGCGAAGCGGATCGTCGTGCCGGGCTTCGGCGCCCTGCTCGCACGCAGGTGCGCGTGCACGAGCACCGGATCGGCACCGTCGACTCGCTCGAGCAGCGCTTCCACCGCGCCGCCCGTGTCCTTGGTGCCGAAGAGGCGCGCCTTGACGACACGCGTGTCGTTGACGACGAGGAGGTCGCCCGCGCGCAGCAGCGACGGCAGGTCGCGGATCGAGCGCGACACCGCGGCGCCGGGCGCGGTGGCATCGAGCAGTCGCGCGTCGCTGCGCTCGGCGGGCGGTCGCTGCGCGATCAGCTCGGCCGGCAGTGCGTAGTCGAAGTCGACGAGTTCCATCGAGATGCGAGAGGGGGCGTCAAAATTCTGGCATGCCGACATCGCCCGCCGAGGCCGCGCTCGCCAAGCTGGGCCTCCTGCGCGACATCGACCTCGCGCTGCACCTGCCGCTGCGCTACGAGGACGAGACGCGCGTCGTCGCGATCGGCGGCCTCGCCGACGGCGCCGTGGCGCAGGTCGAAGGCGTGGTGCGCAGCAGCCATGTGCAGTACCGGCCGCGACGCCAGCTCGTGGTCACCGTCGAGGACGACAGCGGCGACCTCGTTCTGCGCTTTCTTCACTTCTATCCGTCGCAGCAGAAGACGCTCGCGCCCGGCAAGCGCGTGCGGGTGCGCGGCGAGGCACGAGGCGGCTTCTTCGGGATGGAAATGGTGCATCCGGCGATCAAGGTCGTCGAGGCGGGTGCGCCGCTGCCGACCGCGCTGACGCCGGTCTACCCGACAACGGCCAGGCTCTCGCAGGCGGCGCTGCGCAAGGCGGTCGCGACCGGGCTGCGCCGCGCTGACCTCGCCGAGATCGTGCCGGCGTCGATGCTGCCGGCCGGCCTCGCGACGCTGCGCGACGCGCTGGCGCGCCTGCACGAGCCCCTGCCCGGGCTGGACGCCGACGCGCTCGAAGATCGCTCGCACCCGGCGTGGCAGCGCCTCAAGCTCGACGAGTTGCTCGCCCAGCAGCTCTCGCAGCTCGCAGCCCGGCGCAGCCGCGAACGCCACCACGCACCGCCGTTCGCGGCCCGCGCCGGGGCGCTCCACGACGCGCTGCTTGCGGCCGTGCCGTTCGCGCTGACGCCGGCGCAGGCACGCGTGTCGGCGGAGGTCTCGGCCGACCTCGCACGCGACCGGCCGATGCACCGACTGCTGCAGGGCGACGTGGGTTCGGGCAAGACCGTGGTGGCGGCGCTCGCGGCGGCCCGCGCGATCGACGCCGGCTGGCAGTGCGCGCTGATGGCACCGACCGAGATCCTCGCCGAACAGCACCTCGTGAAGCTGGTCGCGTGGCTGGCGCCGCTCGGCATCACGGTGGCCTGGCTCACCGGCAGCCGCAAGGGGAAGAAGCGCGACGCGATGCTGGCGCAGGTCGCATCCGGCGAGGCCGGGCTCGTGGTCGGCACCCACGCCGTCATCGAGGACCAGGTGACGTTCGCCAGGCTCGGGCTCGCGATCGTCGACGAGCAGCACCGCTTCGGCGTGGCGCAGCGGCTTGCGCTGCGCGCCAAGCTGGCATCGGGCTCCGGCCTGCTCGAGCCCCACACCTTGATGTTGAGTGCAACGCCGATCCCGCGCACCCTGGCGATGGCGATGTTCGCCGACCTCGACGTGAGCACGATCGACGCGCTGCCGCCCGGCCGCACGCCGGTCGAGACCAAGCTCTTCGTCGACGCGAAGCGCGACGAGGTGATCGGCCGCATCCGCGACGCCGTCGCCGACGGTCGGCAGGTCTATTGGGTGTGCCCGCTCGTCGAGGCGTCGGCCGCGCTCGATCTGCAGAATGCAACCGAGACCTGCGAGCAGTTGAACGCGGCACTTCCCGGACACGCGGTCGGCCTGCTGCACGGCCGCATGGGCGCTGCCGAGAAGAGCGCGACGATGGCGCGCTTCGCGGCAGGACAGCTCTCGGTGCTGGTCGCGACGACGGTGATCGAGGTCGGCGTCGACGTGCCGAACGCGTCGCTCATGGTCGTCGAGCACGCCGAGCGCTTCGGCCTGTCGCAGCTGCACCAGCTGCGCGGGCGGGTGGGCCGGGGCAGCGTGGCGAGCGCCTGCGTGCTGCTCTACACGCCGCCGCTGTCGGACACCGGCAAGGCCCGGCTGAAGGCGCTGCGCGAGACGAACGACGGCTTCGAGATCGCGCGCCGCGACCTCGAGATTCGGGGCCCGGGCGAGCTGCTCGGCGCCCGACAGTCGGGCGCGCCGCTGCTGCGCTTTGCCGACCCGCTGACCGACACCGAGCTCGTGGAGGCGGCGTCGCGCATCGCCGAACGCCTGCTGGACGAAGACCCGCTCGCCGCGGCGCGACACGTCGAGCGCTGGCTCGGGTCGCGCGAACGCTACCTGGATGCGTGAACGAAAGGAGCCGTCGCCGCGATGCCGAACAGCTTTGCGAGAAGAACATCCGCCGGAGCGACGCGCTCGGCATGGCGGGCGAAGGCCAGCACGGCGACACACGCACGGTCGACGACGATGGGCACGTTGATGATCGAGCGCACGCCTGCCCTGGCCATCTGTTCCTGATCGTCGAAGGCCGCTGCCATCTCGAGCGCGCCCTCGCCGACGAAGACCTCGTGATCGCGCATCACCTGCTGCGCCCATCCGGTCTCCCGCTTCGTCTTGCGCGCGCCGACCGGGTAGAGGTCGGGGCGCGAGCTGTAGACGCGCTCGAGCTCCATGCTGCCGAGAAAGCACCGCGACGCGCTGAAGACGACCGTCTGCATGCGCGCCGTCGACAGCCGCTCGACGACGCGAAGGACGGCGTTGCGCGGATCGCCGCTCGCGAGCGCCGCGGTGAGCTCGGCGAGCTCGTGCGCGGCCACTGGCACCGAAGGCTCGACGTGATCGTTCACGTGCCGGCCTGCCGAGCGGCCGCCTCGCGCCGCCGCGCCACCCGCTGGCGCTTGCGGAGCTCGCGGTGCGGCGTGTAGCCGATGTCGAGGATGGGCGCGACCCAGCGCGTGAACACCGGCCAGCTCTGCGGCTTCGTTCGCAGCTGCCGGGCGAGCGACGGGCGGATCCAGCCGCGGCGGATCGCGTCGTCGACGTCGGCCGCTGTGATCGCGCCCGCGTCGATCGCGTCGACCAACGCCTGCACCCACACGGCGCCGTGCTCGTGCCGCGCGTAGACCCACGGCTGGCTCTCCATGTGCGTGTAGTGGATGAGCGCGGTCTTGCCGGGCACGTGGAGGTCGAGCGAGTTCCACTCGATCGGCAGTGCGGCGCGGATGTGAGCGTCGGGCTCGATGCAGAAGTCCCAGAACAGCTGCTCGTAGGTGTGCTGGCCTTCGTCGAGCCCGTTGACGATGTCGGTCGCGTTCCAGCGCAGCCGGTCGCAGTCGAGCAACATCACGCTGAACTGGCGCCGTCGCTCCGACGAAGACGACGGAGCGTGCAGCACCGTCGCGCCGCCGAACGGCAGCGTCCACAGCTCGCGCAGGTCCTTGAAGACGAGCATGTCGGCGTCGACGTACATGGCGCGGCCGTGATAGCCGGCCAGGCCCGGAATGGCGAAGCGGTTGAACGAGAAGCCGGTGCGCGGCTGGTTCTTCGCCTGCGTGGGAAAGGGCAGGCCGAGGCTGTCCATCGTGTCGAAGACGATGTCGATCGTCGAGTGGCGTCGAAACGACCACTGCAGGAGGCGACAGGCGATCTCCTGAGACGGGTCGGTGCCGATGAAGACGCGGGCGGCGTCCTCGCTCGTCGGTTCGTGGCTCACGGTTGGCTCGCGGAGGGAAGGGCGTCGAGCGGCTCGACGCGCTCGACGAAGAGCCTATTCTGCAACGCCCAGTTGCCGCGCAACGACGGCGCGAAGGCGGCGGCGACGGTGTACGCGGGGATGCCGAGCAGGCGCGGCAGGTAGAAGAGCGCCGTCGTGATGCCGCCCACTGCCGCCGCGAGGCCGAGCCGATCGGCGACGAGCTCGACCGGCCACGCGAACGGAACCGCGAGCTCGCGCACGCGGCCGGGCGGCGAACGCGCCGCCAGCTCGTCGAAGAAGGGCTCGACGGCGCGCGGATGTTCCTTCCACCACACGTCGTAGCCTCGCGCGACGACGGCGCCGACCGCATCGGCGTAGACGCGAAGCTCCTCGCCGCGCGTGATCGCATGAAAACGCGACAGCGCCTGGCCGAGCACGAGCACGGCAGGGCGCTCGGTCGGCTCCGGGCGGAACGCGGCGACCGCGGGGAGGGCGCGACATCCGTCGACCACGCGACGCAGCACGGCAGCCGGCACCGCGTGCCACGGCACGCCAGCGAGCGAAGGCGGCGGGGCGAAGGCGTCGCCGAGGAGCATCCAGGCGCCGCCGATGCGCGGCAGCTGGCGCGGGTCGTAGCCGTCCTTCCAGCGGCGCAGGCGACGCGCCGGCCGGAACCGTTCCATCGCATCGGCGAGCCGCCCCGCGGGCCCGAGGCCATCGGCGGCAGCCGGCGGCGCCGACAGATACGAGAGCACACCGTCCTCGTACAGCATCACGGTCGCATCGGGCCAGGTGTCGATGACGAGCCGCTCGGCGGCGCGCGTCGCCCGGCACAGCCAGATCTCGTCGACACGGTCGGCGCCGACGATCGCCCGCAGGCTGGACTGCGCCGCATCGTGAGCGCGCTGCGACATGCGCCGGTCGATCGACGCCATCGTCGTCCAGGCCTCGACGACCGCATGCCACGGCCGCACCGCGCCGGCGATGTCGCGCATCGCCGCCATCAGCGCCTCGCTCACGGGGCCGGTTTCGTAGAGCACGAGGATGTCCTCGCGGACGCGCGCGCTGCCTGCGCCAGACGGCGACGCGGCTTCGGCGTCCGCCTGTGCGAGACCGGCAGCGAGGGCGACGATCTGCCAGCTGCCGAGCACGAACGACAGCCGCACGGTCGGCACATTGCTTACCATCGCCGCCGCGAGGACAGTCGCGCGCGCCTCATCGAGGCGCCCAACGAACGGAGGAAATCATGAATCTGGTCCAGCGTGTTCAGGACATTCTGCTCAAGCCCAGACAGACCTGGCCGGTGATCGCCACCGAAGCCGACGACGCGGCCTCGATCTACACCCGGTACGTGATGATCCTCGCAGCGATCCCGGCGGTCGCCGCCTTCATCGGGCTCACTCTGGTCGGCGTCGGCGCGTTCGGCGTGAGCTACCGGCTGCCGCTCCTCACCGGGCTGGTCCAGATGGTGGTCAGCTACGTGCTGTCGCTGGTGATGGTGTTCGTGCTGACGCAGATCGTCAACGCGCTGGCGCCGACGTTCGGCGGCTCGAAAAGCCCCATCCAGGCGCTCAAGCTGGTCGCCTACTCCAGCACCGCGGGATTCGTCGGCGGCGTCTTCAGCCTCATCCCTGCGCTCGGCATCATCGGCCTGGTCGCCTCGCTCTATTCGATCTGGCTGCTCTACACCGGCATCTCGACGCTGATGCGCAACCCGCCCGAGAAGTCGGCGGCGTACACCGCGGTCGTGATCGTCTGCGCGATCATCGTCGCCATCGTGATCAGCTTCGTGCTGAGCCTCTTCACGCCGGCGGCGAGGTTGGGCATGGCAGCGGCCGGTGCCGGCGCCAACGTGACGGTGAAGGGCTCGGACGGGTCGACCGTCACGCTCGACACGGCCGGCCTCGACGCCATGTCCAAGCGCATGGAGGCCGCTGCACAGCGCGCGGACGCTGCGCAGAAGAGCGGCGACCCGGCTGCGGCCGGCAAGGCAGCCGCCGAGGTGATGGCTGCGATGACGGGATCGAGCACCACGCCGATCCCGGCGGGCGAGCTGAAGGCCATGTTGCCCGAGACGATCGGCGACCTGAAGCGGACCGGCTTCGAGTCGAGCAGCGGCCAGGCGATGGGTCTCGCCGGGTCGACCGCCAAGGCAACCTACGCCGGCGGCGAGCGGCGCATCGACGTCTCCCTCGTCGACAGCGGCGGCCTGGCTGGGATGGCGAGCCTCGCCGGCTGGGCGGGCGTGACGATGGACAAGGAGACCGACGTCAAGATCGAGAAGATCTACAAGGAGGGAAACCGCACCATCCGCGAGGAGTACCGCAAGGACGGCAGCCACGGCGAGTTGACGACGATCCTCGCCAACGGCGTGATCGTCGCGGTCGAGGGCCGCCGCACCGACCTGGCCGAGCTGAAGAAGGTCGTCGCGTCACTCGACCTTGGCAAGCTCGAGTCGATGAAGCGCGCCGAAAAGTAGCCAGCGTCCATGACGCTGACCGAGCTGCGCTACGTCGTCGCGGTCGCCCGGGAGAAGCATTTCGGGCGCGCGGCAGAGGCGTGCTCGGTGTCGCAGCCGACGCTGTCGGTGTCGGTCAAGAAACTCGAGGACGAGCTCGACGTCCGCATCTTCGAGCGCGGCGCCAGCGAGGTCAGCGTCACGCCGCTCGGCGAGGAGATCGTCCGCCAGGCGCAGCAGGTGATCGAGGCGGCGGCCGAGATCAAGGAGACGGCGCGCCGGCGGAAAGACCCGCTCAACGGGCCGCTCAGGCTCGGCGTCATCTACACGATCGGCCCCTACCTGCTGCCCGACCTCGTGCGCCAGGCCATCGCGCGGACGCCGCAGATGCCGCTGGTGCTGCTCGAGAACTTCACCGCCAAGCTGCTCGAGCTGCTGCGCACCGGCGAGCTCGACTGCGCGATCATGGCCGAGCCCTTTCCGGACACCGGCCTGGCGATCGCGCCGCTCTACGACGAACCGTTCGTCGTCGCCGTTCCGAGGGCCCACCCGCTGGCCAAGCGCAAGGCGATCGACGCCGCCGAGCTCAGGGGCGAGCAGATGCTGCTGCTCGGCACCGGCCACTGCTTCCGCGACCACGTGCTCGACGTCTGCCCCGAGTACGCCCAGTTCACGGGCGGTGGACCGGCTTCGGGCGACGGCATGCGCAAGACCTTCGAGGGCTCCTCGCTCGAGACGATCCGCTACATGGTCGCGTCGGGGATGGGCGTGACGGTGGTGCCGCAGCTCGCGGTGCCCGGCACGCGCGACGAGCACGTCGCCTTCATTCCGTTCACGAAGCCAGTGCCGACGCGGCGCGTCGTCCTCGCCTGGCGGCGCAGCTTCACGCGCTACGAGGCGATCGCCGAGCTGCGCAACGAAATCTACGCCTGCGACCTTGCCGGTGTGAAGCGCCTGTCGTGAGCTCGGGCTACGAGCCGACCCCCGAGGCCGACCCGCTCACGCGCGATCGGCTGCGGGCGTGCGGCGCCGCCACGCCGCCGTCGCGGCGATGCCGGCCAGCAGCAGGGCCCACGTCGCGGGTTCCGGGATCGGCGTGACGGCAGGCGGCGGTCCCGGAGGGTGCGTCGTGCCGCCCGGCGGCATGTAGAGACCACCTCCTCCGCCCGGCGGGCCAGGGAATCCCGGGTAGCCGGGGTAGCCGGGGTTGCCAGGGTTGCCTCCTGAACCTTCGCCGCCTGCGTCGGGCGGGTTCGTGCGGCCGTCAAACGTCGGCGGGCTGTCGAGCAGCGCGATCGGCGCGACCTTGTCGATCGCCGAAGCGGGCTTGTCGTCGGGCGTCAGCGCGGCCAGCGGCGGCAGGTCGCCGACGGCGCTGTCGGGCGAAATCTCGGCCCGCGTGATGCGGCTGACGTTGCGGCAGATCGTCGGCACGAGAATGCACTGGCCACTGTCGCAATAGACGAGCCCGGCCTCTTCCATGCCCGGCCGCCAGCCCGAGCGCGAGACCGTGCGGCACACCTTGTTGGCGCCGAAGTGCATGTCGCGGATGGTGGTGCCGTAGCGCGCCTTGCCGACGATGCGGTCGCGTTCGATGGTCACGACCTCGTCGTAGTCGCGCTTCTCCATGCGCGCATGGAGACGCTGGCGAACGTCGCCAGGCAGGTCGGGATAGCGGTCGATCGCCGACGACACGTCGCCGGTGTACGGGTCGTGCCCGGGACGGTTCCAGTCGCACGACTCGATGTAGCGCGCGTTCGACGCGGCGGCGGCAGCGGCCTGGGGCCACGCGAGCATCGGCATCACCGGCACGGCGAAGCTGGCGAAGACCAGGAGTCGGATGGCGAAAAAGTTCACGTTTGAAACAGGACGGTTACCAAGGGATCGTTGAATTTCGAGAGGGAAGCGCCGAAAGAAATATCAAGATGACGTTACGACCGATACACGCAATTGGTTTCACTTCTTCTGGCCGCCGCACGACCCCGATCCGTAGGATGAATCAACCCTGTGGAGTAGGAGGCGTCGCGATGTCTGCCGAGCGGCCTGTTGGCCCGATCGAACGGCTCCGCCGCGGTGCCCGCGTTGCAACTACGGTGGTCGTCGCTGTCGCAGCGCTCGGTGCATTTTCGCCTGCGCGCTCTCTGGCCGACGGGCCCTCGCCGTGTGGTTTCGCACTCTCGACCGAAGCCGTGTTGCAGCGTCTCAACGCGATCCGGACCGCCGGTCGTGCCTGCCGCGCCGCGGCCGTTCCGATGTCGACGAACGGTCGTCCGCTGCAGTGGAGTCCGAGCCTCGCTGCCGCGGCGTTGACGCAGGCGCATGAGATGGCGCTGCAGAACCGGATGAGCCATCGCGACCGCGCCGACCGCGCCCTCGGCGATCGCCTGAAGGCCGCCGGCTACCGGTTCACGGCGGCTTACGAGAACGTTGCCGTCGGCTACGGCTCCGCCGACGACGTGGTCGATGCGTGGCTCGAGAGCGAGCACCACTGCGAGAATCTCATGAACACCGCCGTCGTCGAGCTCGGACTGGCGTGCATGGACGGCAGCGCCATGGAGCCGCGCAGCGAGCGCCGCTACTGGACGATGGTGCTGGCCACCCCGCCGCAGCGCTGATCGCCGCCCGACCGCGCGTCGCCCTCCGTCAGAAGGCGATGAGGCGCCCGGCCACGATCGCCGACGTCCAGATCGCGAGCGAGAGCGCCGCCGCTCCTCGCAGGCCGCGGCCGCTCGATGCACCCTCCGCCACCAGCGCCCGCCATGCGGCCGAAGCGTGGACGACGGCGGCATGCAGCGCGCCAGCCACGACGAGGGCCGCCTTGACCTGAAAGGCGCGGTTGTCGGCGTACTCGAACGGCTTGACGGTGAAGAGCAGCAGGCCGGTCAGCACGGCGACGGCGAGACCGCACGCCGCGACGCGCGGCAGGTGCAAGGCGAGCGGACGCAGTGGCACCCCCGATGCGACGCCGAGCAGCCGCAGGTCGAGCGCGACGATGGCGCCGAACAGCGTCGCCAGGCCCATGATGTGCACCGCGTTGACGAACGGGTAGACGTAGATCGACGCTTTCAGCGCCGTCGCCACCGGCAACGCTGCGACGCCGGCCAGCAGCTCGTCGAGCAACGCGGTCGAAGCCCGGCCTGCGAGGTGCGCTCAGCGGGCGGTCAAGGCGCGGGCTTGAGCGACTTCGGGCGGCCGGGGTAGACGTCGTACGTCTTGCCCTTGACGGTGATCGTCTCCGCCTTGAAGGCGAGCTGCTTGAGATCCTTCGAACGATGCCCGGTGACCGCGGCCTGGTCGCCGACAGAAGCCGAACCGGCAACGAAGCCGGCTCGCTCGGTCGACGAAGGCGGCGCCAGGTCGACCTCCCACAGGCCCTGGTCGTTGCGCAGCGTGACGTGCGCATGCGGGTTGCCGAGCGAGATCGACTCGATCGTGCCGGACAGCCTGCTTTCCTGGTCTTCGGTCCAGGCCCAGCCGTGATGCGCGTGCGCAGCGCCGGCAGCAACGATGCACGCCGCGGCGAGCATCGGAATGAACGGACGGGCTCGTGACATGGTGCGATCTCCTTGCTGCCTGGTTTCCGCGCGAGGATAGCGATCACCGGCAGCCCATGCGCCACCCGGGGTTGCGCCATGCGATGCCGCCCGATAATCCCCGGCTTTCAGCGACCGCCAGCGGCCCGCCCATGCCCGACCTCGCCGCCGAGGTGCGCCGCCGCCGCACCTTCGCCATCATCTCCCACCCCGACGCGGGCAAGACCACGCTCACCGAGAAGCTGCTGCTGTTCTCGGGCGCGATCCAGATCGCCGGCTCGGTGAAGGCGCGCAAGGCCACCCGCCACGCGACGTCCGACTGGATGGAGATCGAAAAGCAGCGCGGCATCTCGGTCGCGTCGAGCGTGATGCAGATGGAGTACCGCGGCGCGGTCATCAACCTGCTCGACACGCCGGGCCACCAGGACTTCTCGGAAGACACCTACCGCGTGCTCACCGCCGTCGACGCGGCGCTGATGGTCATCGACGCGGCCAACGGCGTGGAGCCGCAGACGCGGCGGCTGCTCCAGGTCTGCCGCGCCCGCAACACGCCGATCCTCACCTTCGTCAACAAGATGGACCGCGAGGTGCAGGACCCACTGAACCTGATGGACGAGATCGAGCGCGAGCTCGGCATGCAGGTCGTGCCCTTCACCTGGCCGGTCGGCATGGGCAAGCGCTTCCACGGCGTGATGGACCTGCGCGCGAAGCGCATGCGCGTGTTCTCGCCGGGCGAAGACCGCAAGGGTGCCGACGACGAGATCCTCGATGGGCTCGACAACCCGGCCTACGGCGAGCGCTTCGGCGCCGAGTGGGAGCAGGCGAGGGGCGAGATCGAACTGGTGACCGGAGCGTCGCCGTCGTTCGATGAAGCGGCGTTCCTGGCCGGCACCCAGACGCCGATGTTCTTCGGCTCGGCGATCAACAATTTCGGTGTGCAGGAGATCCTCGACGCGCTGGTCGACCTCGCACCGCCGCCAGGCTCGCGAGAGGCGATGCAGCGCACCGTCGAGCCCGAAGAGAAGAAGTTCTCCGGCGTCGTCTTCAAGATCCAGGCCAACATGGACCCGGCTCACCGCGACCGGATCGCCTTCGTGCGCGTCGCATCCGGCCACTTCGAGCGCGGCATGCGGCTCAGGGTGTCGCGCTCCGGCAAGGAGTTGCGCCCCAACACGGTCGTGAGCTTCCTGTCGCAGCGCCGCGAGCTGCTAGACGAGGCCTACGCCGGCGACATCATCGGCATCCCGAACCACGGCGTGCTGCAGCTCGCCGACACGCTCACCGAAGGCGAGACGCTGCAGTTCACCGGGCTGCCGTTCTTCGCGCCGGAGATGTTTCGCTCGGTCGAGATCGCCGATCCGCTGCGCACCAAGCAGCTGCGCGCCGGGCTCACGCAGCTCGGCGAGGAAGGCGCGATCCAGGTGTTCCGGCCGGTGCTCGGGTCGGTGCTGCTGCTCGGTGCCGTCGGCCAGCTGCAGTTCGAGGTCGTCGCGCACCGGCTCGAGCACGAGTACGGCGTGAAGGCGCGCGTGCTCCCGGCCCGCTACAACGTCGCCCGCTGGGTGACCTGCGACGCCGCCGACGGTGGTGAGAAGGAGCTCCAGCGATTCATCGACGGCAACGCGCACCGCGTGGCACACGACGCGGTGAACGCACCCTGCGTGCTGCTGGAGTACGCCGGCGAGCTGCGGGCGATGCAGGAGAACTGGCCGAAGATCCGCTTCCACGCCTTGCGCGAGCACGCAGGGCTGGTGTTCCAGAAGCAGCTGGAGGGCTGAGGACCGTGGCCGAACGTCGGTACGCCAGAACGGCCGACAGCGCCTGGGCCGGTGCCACCGTCCTGGCGCTGACGGCGTTGCTCGCTTGCTCGACGGCGGCACGATCGCAGACTTCGGAACCGCCGCGGGTGAGCGTGGGCACCGGCACCGTCGAAGGCGTCCGGGAAGGTCGCCTCGCGGTCTTCAGGGGCCTCCCGTATGCCGCAGCGCCGGTCGGGCCGCTGCGCTGGCGAGCGCCAGAGCCGCCGCCGCCGTGGCCCGACGTGCGCCGTGCCGACGCATTCGGCCCGGCTTGCCCGCAAGACCGCACGGCCTCCGTCGACCAGGCCGGCGACCCCGGCCCGACGTCGGAAGACTGCCTCTTTCTCAACGTCTGGACGCCACGCGCCGATGCGCAGGCCAACGCGCCGGTGATGGTCTGGCTGCACGGCGGCGCGTTCGTCATCGGCGCCGGCAGCCAGGCGCTGTACGACGGCTCGGCGCTGGCCCGGCGCGGCGTCGTCGTCGTCACGCTCAACTACCGGCTGGGAAGGCTGGGCTTCTTCTCGCACCCGGCGCTCGACGCGGCCGCGCCGAACGGGCCGGTGAACTTCGGCCTGCTCGATCAGCTCGCGGCGCTGCACTGGGTGCGCGAGCACATCGCCGCGTTCGGCGGTGATCCGAGCAACATCACCGTCTTCGGTGAATCGGCCGGCGCGCAGAGCGTGCTGGCGCTGTTTGCGTCGCCGCTTGCGAAGGGTCTGTTTCGCCGCGGGATTGCGCAAAGCCCGTACGGCGTGCCGAGCCGGTCGCGCGCGCAGGCGAGGGCGGACGGCGTCGCGACCGCGACGGCGCTCGGGTTCGACGGCGTGAAGGCGACGCTCGAGCAACTGCGGAGCGTTCCGGCCGACGTGGTCGTGGCCGCCGAGTCGGCGGGCGGCGCACTCCTGCCGGGGCCGATCGTCGGGGACGCGGTGCTGCCGCTGCCGATCCTCACCACGGTCCGGCAGGGACGCGAAGCGGCCTTGCCTCTCGTCGTCGGCAGCAACAGCGACGACGGCAACGTCGCCTTCGCGTTCGGGGTGGACCCGGCTGCGCTCGTGCGCAGGCTCGGCGCAGCTCGGATCGCCGTCCGCGCCCTGTATCCGAGCGACCTCGACGACGCGCAGCTCGGTCGCAACGTCGCGCGCGACGTCGTCTTCACCGCATTCGCTCGCCGCATCGCCTGGCTGCACTCGGCGCGGGCGCCGACCTGGCGCTACCACTACAGCCGCGTGCCCACCAACGCGACCGACCTCTGGACCGGCGTTCCGCATGGCGGCGAGATCGCGCCGGTGTTCGGCGTCGACGACGCGTGCGGTTGCCTGCCCGCGCCGCAGAGCGACGACGATCGCGTCGCGGCGCGCATCGTCGGCGACTATTGGACAGCGTTCGCGCTCGACGGCTCGCCGCAGGCGAACGGCGCGCCGGCATGGCCACGCGACGGTCGCCGCGACTCGCGCACGCTCGAGTTCGCCGACGAGCCGGTCGTACGAATGGACTTCATGAAGACACGTCTGAACGCCTTCATCGCCGCGCTGAACCTGGCGGGCCTGTTCGCCGGCCGATGAGCGGCGACGCTGTCCCCACGCCGGCACCGGAGCGCGTCCGGCTGTGGCTCGACCTCATTCGCTGGGATCGCCCTGCCGGCACGCTGCTGTTGCTCTGGCCCACGCTCTCGGCGCTGTGGATCGCCGCCGGCGGCTTCCCGGGCTGGCACCTGCTCGTGGTGTTCGTCCTCGGCACCTTCCTCATGCGCAGCGCCGGTTGCTGTGTCAACGACGTCGCCGACCGCGACTTCGACCGTCACGTCAAGCGCACGGCGAATCGGCCCGTGACGAGCGGCGCCGTGTCGCCCCGCGAGGCGCTCGTGCTGGGCGGCGTGCTGGCGCTGCTCGCCTTCGTGCTGGTGCTGACGACGACCGGATCGGCCGTGGCGTGGAGCGTCGTCGCGCTCGCCGTCACGCTCGTGTATCCCGTCACCAAGCGCTTCCTGGCGATGCCGCAGGCCATGCTGGGCATCGCCTTCAGCTTCGGCATCCCGATGGCGTTCGCCGCGGCACGCGGCGAGGTGCCGGCGCTCGCCTGGTGGCTGCTGCTCGGCAACGCGTTCTGGGTGCTCGCCTACGACACCGAGTACGCCATGGTCGACCGCGACGACGACCTCCGGATCGGCATCCGGACCTCGGCGATCACCCTCGGCCGCTTCGACGTCGCCGGGGTGATGGTGTTCTACGGCCTCTTCATCGTCACCTGGGGCGTGATCGGCGCGGTGCTCGGCCTCGGCTGGCCGTACGCGATCGGCCTGTGTGCCGCCGCCGCCACTGCCGCCTGGCACTGGGCGCTGATCCGCGACCGCTCGCGCGATGGATGCTTTCGCGCGTTTCGCCTCAACCACTGGCTGGGTTTCGCGGTGTTCTTTGGTGTCGCGGCTGCGTACGCCGTCGGCGCCAGCTGATGGCGGGCTGTCGGTTCACCGCCCTGTCTGTCGTGGGGCAGGCGGTGCCGCCTCAGCGAGCGTCATTGAGCGACCAGTCGTAGTCGAGGAAGGCGACCGGCGCCCTCAGCGAGCGGATGCGATCGCGGTCGGCGGGTGCATCGGCGAGCAGGTCGGCGTAGCGGGCGTAGAAGGCGGCGGCGGAGTCGATCCCGCGGTGGCCCTTGGCGAAGTCGTCGCCGTACCAGTCGAAGATCTTCGACACCTCGAGGCGTCCTGCGTTCGTGTTCCAGCGGTTGCGGCTGCGGTCGGACATGAAGCGACGCGCCTGCTCGTCGAGCTGCGCCTCGAGCCGGTCGGCGACGTAGGCTTCCTCGCGCAGCATCGGGCAGCTGATGGACGCACAGTTGGCAGCGAAATGAACCCGCGGATCGTCGTAGCGGCCGGGCGCGCGCAGCATGCCGTGCTCGATGTCGTCGAGCGACAGCATGCGGCCCAGGAGCGGAACGAACTCGCGTTTCCACGGACTCTGGAACAGGCCGCCGAGGTCCTTGATCGAGGTGAGGTCGGGGTAGCGCGTGAGCACGAGCTCGACGGTGAACGCGTTGTAGGCGTTGAGCAGGAAGGCCTCGCGCTGCGGCCGGTCGAAGGTGGCGAAAGCGGCGGCACCGACGGACGAGAGCGTGGCCAGGTAGGCCTTCAATGCGCTCCGATCTGCGGCCATGCCGGCGTAGCGCAGCCGCGAGGCGCGTCCGCCGTCGAGCACGACCACGTGCCGCGCCAGCAGCGACGTCCAGGCGGCATGGCGATGATCGAAGCTCGCCGCCTGCGCATGCAACAGCGGCAGCGCGAGGCCTGCGGCCAAGCCCAGGCCGCGGCCGATGGCGCCGCGGCGGGAGGTGAGGGAAGAAGGCGGGCGGGGCACGAGGGGCGGTCGATCGGACTGGGTCCGCGCGGAGCGGCCGTTCGTTACACGCCGCACCCCGAACGAGGAGCTATGGGTAGAGCCCCCGCTCCTCCCGCGCGATCAGGATCCGCTCGCAAGCCACCGCGAACGTCGCGGTGCGCAGGCTGATCTTGTGCCGGTCGGCGGTGTCCCAGATCTTCTTCAGCGCGTCGACCATGATCTTGTCGAGGCGCACGTTGATCTCGTCCTCGCTCCAGAAGAACGACGAGAAGTCCTGCACCCACTCGAAGTAGCTGACGGTCACGCCGCCGGCGTTGCAGATGACGTCGGGGACGACGAGGACGCCGCGGTCGGCGAGGACGTCGTCGGCCTCGGGCAGCGTCGGTCCGTTGGCGCCTTCGAGCACGAGCTTCGCCTTGATGCGCTCGGCCCGAACTGGCGTGATCTGGCCCTCGAGTGCAGCGGGGATCAGGATGTCGCAGTCGGTGTCCCAGAACGACTCGTCGTCGACCTTGGCGGCGCCGTCGATCGCGGCGATGCCGCCGTCGCGGCGCAGCACCTCCATCGTCGTCGCCATGTCGAAGCCCGCCGGCAGCACGAGCGTTCCGGTGTGGTCCTGCATGGCGACGATCTTCGCGCCCGCCTGCACGAACAGCTCCGCCGCCGACGAGCCGACGTTGCCCATGCCCTGGACGGCGACGCGTGCGCCGTCGAGGTTCAGGCCGATGCGGCGCGCCGCCTCGCGCCCGGTGACGAAGACGCCGCGCCCTGTCGCCTTGACGCGCCCGAGCGAGCCGCCGAGGTGGATCGGCTTGCCGGTGACGACACCGGTCGCCGAGCCGCCCGTGTTCATCGAGTACGTGTCCATCATCCAGGCCATGATCTGGCCGTTGGTGTTCACGTCCGGCGCCGGGATGTCGCGGGTCGGGCCGATGATGATGCCGATCTCGCTGGTGTAGCGGCGCGTCATGCGCTCGAGCTCCTTGATCGAGAGCGCCTTCGGGTCGCAGCGGATACCGCCCTTGGCGCCGCCGTAGGGCAGGTTCACCGCAGCGCACTTGACCGTCATCCAGGCCGCCAGCGCCATCACCTCCTCGAGCGTCACGTCGGGGTGGAAGCGCACGCCGCCCTTGCCCGGCCCGCGCGACAGGTTGTGCTGGACGCGGAAGCCCTCGAAGTGGGCGACCGAGCCGTCGTCCATCTCGATCGGCACGTCGACGATGAGGGCGCGCTTCGGGCGCTTGAGCGTCTCCGACCAGCGCGCCAGGCTGCCGAGGTAGGGCAGGACGCGGTCGACCTGCGAGAGATAGGTGTGCCACGGGCTGGTGGCCGTGGGCGTGAGGTAGGAAAGGGTGTCGCTCATCGTCCGCTTCTCGCTTGTGGCGAAGCGCCGGATTGTCCGCCCGCCGCCGGATCGCCCGGCCGCGCCACGGGCTCAGCCGCCGAGCACGCGGGCGCGGTCGCGCGCCGCGACGATGGCCTCGACGATGGCCTGCGTCACGCCGCGCGCCTCGAGCACCGCGATCGCCGCCGCGGTGGTTCCGCCGGGCGAGGTGACGTTGCGGCGCAGCGTCTCGATCGGCTCGGCGCTCGCCGCCGCGAGGGCCGCGGCACCCGACACCGTCTGCACGGCCAGGCGCCGCGCGTCGGCGTCGGGAAGGCCGATCGCGCGAGCGGCTTCGAGCATGGCCTCGACGAGGAGAAAGGCGTAGGCAGGCCCGGAA
>JBBSPY010000020.1:0-23064 GCA_038258415.1 Burkholderiales bacterium | reverse complement strand
GTCCGGGCTGAGCGGCAACGCGTCGACATCGACGACCGCGCCGACGCCCGATCGCGCCGCAATGTGGCCGAGGTCCGCTGCGAACCCGTCCGACACGTCGATCGCGCTGCTCGCGACACCGACGAGCGCGGCGCCGAGCGCAACCCGTGGCTCGGGCATCTCCATCGCGCGGCGAAGCCGCTCGAAGGCATCGCCGTCGACGCGGACGGTACCGCGCAGCACTTCTAGCGCCAGGCGGGCGTTGCCGAGGGTGCCGCTGACCCAGACATCGTCGCCGACCGTCGCACCCGAACGCAGCAGGGCGCGCCCGGGCGCCACGTCGCCGAAGACCGTGATGCAGATCGTCAGCGGGCCGCGCGTCGTGTCGCCGCCGGCGAGCTCGCAGTCGAAGCGCTCTGCCAGGGCATGCAGGCCGCGCGCGAACGGCTCGAGGAAGGCCTCGTCGGCCCGGGGCAGCGCCAGCGCCAGCGTGAACGCGAGCGGCGCCGCGCCGCAGGCGGCCAGGTCGCTGAGGTTGACGGCGAGCGCCTTGTGGCCGAGCCGCTCGGGCGCGACCGTGGAGACGAAGTGACGCCCCTCGACCAGCAGGTCGGTCGACACGGCGAGCTGCATGCCGGGTCGTGGTGCGACCAGCGCGCAGTCGTCGCCCACGCCGAGCACGATGCGCCGTGCAGGGCGGGTGAAGTAACGCTCGATCAGCGCGAACTCGCCGAGACGTGCCATGGTGCTCGGGGCATTATCGGCACCCGCTTCAAACCGGCTCGCGAACCCCGGGAAACATCGCTGCCCGACGGGCATCGGGTCTGCAATCATCCGTCCCATGCCGACCTCCGAACAACGCGCCGCCGAGCTGCGCCGTGCCGCCCTCGATTACCACGAGCACCCGGTGCCAGGCAAGCTCGCCGTCATCGCCACCAAGCAGCTCCTCAACCAGCACGACCTCTCGCTCGCCTACTCGCCCGGCGTCGCCGCCGCATGCGAGGAGATCGCCGCCGACCCCGCCACTGCGTTTCGCTACACCGCGCGCGGCAACCTGGTCGCCGTCGTCACCAACGGCACCGCGGTGCTCGGCCTCGGAGACATCGGGCCGCTCGCCGCCAAGCCGGTGATGGAAGGCAAAGCCGTCCTGTTCAAGAAGTTCGCGGGCATCGACGTGTTCGACATCGAGGTCAACGAGAAGAACCTCGACAAGCTGATCGACCTCATCGCCGCGCTCGAGCCGACCTTCGGCGGCATCAACCTCGAGGACATCAAGGCGCCAGACTGCTTCTACGTCGAGCGGGCGCTGCGCTCGCGGATGAACATCCCGGTGTTCCACGACGACCAGCACGGCACCGCGATCGTCGTCGGCGCCGGCGTGCTCAACGCGCTCGCCGTCAGCGGCAAGGCCATTGCCGACGTCAAGCTCGTCACCTCGGGCGCCGGCGCCGCCGCGCTCGCCTGTCTGGGCCTGCTCGTCAAGCTCGGCATACGGCGCGAGAACGTCTGGGTGACCGACCTCGCCGGCGTCGTATACGAGGGCCGCACCGAGCTGATGGACGCCGACAAGATCGCCTACGCGCAGAAGACCGACGCGCGCTCCCTTGCCGAGGTGATGAAGGGCGCCGACATCTTCCTCGGCCTGTCGGCCGCCGGCGTGCTCAAGTCGGAGATGGTCGCGTCGATGAACGAGAACCCGATCATCTTCGCCCTCGCCAACCCGACGCCCGAGATCCTGCCCGAGGAGGTGCATTCGGTGCGCGAAGACGCGATCGTCGCGACCGGCCGCACCGACTATCCGAACCAGATCAACAACGTCCTCTGCTTCCCGTACATCTTCCGCGGCGCGCTCGATTCGGGCGCGACGACGATCACCGCCGAGATGGAGATCGCCACGGTGCATGCGATCGCAGAGCTGGCGCGCGCCGAGCAGAACGAGGTCGTGACCGCCGCCTACGCTGGCGCGACGCTGAGCTTCGGCCGCGAGTACCTGATCCCCAAGCCGTTCGACCCGCGGCTCATGATGCGCATCGCGCCGGCGGTGGCGCGCGCTGCCGCGGAGTCGGGCGTTGCGATGCGGCCGATCGCCGACTTCGACGCCTACCGCGAGAAGTTGCAGACGTTCGTCTACGCCTCGGGCACGACGATGCGGCCGATCTTCACGCTGGCCAAGGCGGCGAAGAAGAAGCGCATCGCGTTCGCCGAGGGCGAGGAGGAGCGCGTGCTGCGCGCCGCGCAGGTTGTCGTCGACGAGGGCGTCGCCCGGCCGACGCTGATCGGCCGGCCGCAGGTCATCGAGCAGCGCGTCGTCCGCTTCGGCCTGCGGCTCGTGGCCGGGCGCGATTACGACCTCGTCAACACCGAGGACGATCATCGATATCGCGACTACTGGCAGACCTACCACCGGCTGATGGCGCGCCGCGGCGTGACGGTGCAGCTCGCCAAGATCGAGATGCGCAGGCGTCTGACGCTGATCGGCTCGATGCTGCTGCGCTCGGGCGAAGTCGACGGCATGCTCTGCGGCACGTGGGGTTCGACGACGATGCACCTGCAGTACATCGACCAGGTGATCGGCCTGCGCGAGGGCGCGAAGACCTACGCCTGCATGAACGGGCTGATCCTGCCCGGCCGGCAGGTGATGCTGGTCGACACGCACGTCAACTACGACCCGACCGCCGAACAGATCGCCGAGTTCACGGTGATGGCAGCCGAGGAGATGCGGCGCTTCGGCATCGAGCCGCGGGCTGCGCTGCTCTCGCACAGCAATTTCGGGTCGAGCAACCATCCATCGGCGCTGAAGATGCGCGAGGCGCTCGGGCTGCTGCGCGAGCGCGCCGAATGGCTGCCGGTCGACGGCGAGATGCACGGCGACACCGCCCTGAACCCCCGCTACCGGGGCGAGCTGATGGCCGACAGCCCGCTCGTCGGCGAGGCGAACCTGCTGGTGCTGCCGAACATCGACGCCGCCAACATCTCGTACAACCTGCTCAAGACCGCCGCCGGTGGTGGCATCGCGATCGGCCCGGTGCTGCTCGGCGCCCGGCTCCCGGTGCACATCCTGACACCATCGGCAACGGTGCGACGGATCATCAACATGGCCGCCCTGACGGTCGCCGACGCGAACGCCGCACGCTGAGCCGCAGCCGCCGGCCACTCGTCCACGTCGCCAAACGCTGTCCGTTGCGTGACGGACATGTCGGCTGTCATATCTGATCTCTATTCGAGCGAGTGTGGGGGCTTACATATATCCTTAGTCCGGTGCCCCAATATGTGGCACGGCGCTTGAGATCGGCGGGCCGTTTCGGTAACATCGCCGGCTTTGACGTTCAGGGATTTCCCGTGGGTGTGATGGGTCGGCTGCGGAATTGGCGGCCATTGCTCCGTTGGGCTGCGGGAGTCGGCATGGCCGGCGTCCTGGCGTCGGGGTCGCTGGCCAGGGAACCGGCCTCCCCGTCGGAGCGGCCGGTTCCGGTGGCCCGATTCGGGGGCCAGGCCGAGGCGGTGCACCGGGCGATCCACGCCGGCGGTCCTTTTGCTTACGCGAAGGACGGCACCGTGTTCGGCAACCGGGAGCGTTCTCTGCCGGTTCGGTCCCGAGGCTACTACCGGGAGTACACCGTCTCTGACCCGGGTTCGCGCCACCGCGGCGCGCGTCGCATCATCTGCGGAGGCCGAGTCGCGACGGCCCCCGACGGCTGCTGGTATACGGCCGATCACTACGCCAGTTTCACCCTCATCACGCCATGAACGCTCCCGATCTCTTCTTTCGTCAACAGGAGGAACGCGACATGCTCTTGCAGACAGTCCGTCCGAACATCGTCCAGTCGATCCGCGCATACCGCGTCGACGACCTGATGCAGGCTGCCACCAGGGCCGACCAGCATTTCCTCTACGCCAACCTCGGCCCGGCGCAATCGAAGCAGGAGGTGCTCGAGAGCATCGCCGAGTCGTTCCTGTTTCCCGTCCACTTCGGCAAGAACCTCGACGCGCTGTACGACTGCATGACCGACCTCGTGCACAAGGCCGGCAGCCAGCCGGGCTTCGTCGTCGTGCTCGAGCAGCTTCCCGACAATCCGCGCTTCGACCGCGAGGCGCGCGAGCAGCTGCTCGATGTCTTCCGGGACGCGGCCGACTTCTGGGCGGAGCGGAAGATACCGTTCAGGTGTTTCTATTCTTTTCAGTAGCCCGCTCCCAGGACCACGGCCAATGGGAGCGGGCTACCGAGGTGGCCCCCACGATCAACGGCAACACCGACAAGCCGGTGAAGACGGCCGCCAAGAGCGCGGCCAACAGCAGCTTCGGCGCCAACATGCCGCTCATGAGCAGCGCCTTCGACACGGCGATGTGGCTGAGCGCGGCCTAGCCGCGGTCAACCGGGGCGCGGCTGGCGCAGCTCGGATCGCGTCAATTCGATCCATTCGGCGACCGGAACCTCCTCGGCGCGGCGCTGGACGTTGAAGTCGGCAGAACTGCCGCGCGCGTCGAGCCAGCGTCCGAGCGTGTGGCGCAGGAGCTTGCGGCGCTGGGAGAACCCGACGGTGACGATCTCGCCGAGGAGCGCCGCGTCGATGTCGGGTGGCTCCGCGAGCGGCGTCATACGCAGCACCGCGGACTTCACGCGCGGCGGCGGGTAGAAGGCTTCGGCGCCGATGCCGAGCACACGCTCGGTCTCGTAGCGCCACTGCAGCATCACGCTCAGCCGTCCGTAGGCCTTGGTCGACGGCCTGGCGACGATGCGGTCGACCACTTCCTGCTGCAGCATGACGTGCTGGTCGACGACGTGACCTGCGGCGTCGAGCAAATGAAAGAGGATCGGCGTCGAGATGTTGTAGGGCAGGTTGCCGACGATGCGCAGCTTCGCGCCCAGCGCCGCCGCCATCGCCGCGAAGTCGACCCGCAGCACGTCGGCCTCGACGACATCGAGACCGGGCCAGCCTCGCAGCCGCGCCGCGAGGTCCCGGTCGAGTTCGACGACGGCGAGCCGACCGGCCCCTTCGAGCAGCGGCCGGGTGATCGCGCCGAGTCCCGGCCCGATCTCGACGATGGCGTCGCCCGGACACGGATCGACGGCGCGAACGATCGCGTCGATCACCGCGGGCTCGACGAGGAAGTGCTGGCCGAAGCGCTTGCGTGCGATGTGCGCCGCGGCCACGCCGTGTGCTACGTCGTCGGCGGGTCGCGCAGTTCGACGTAGGCGCGGCCGCGCACGTCGCGCACCCATTCCGCGTACGCCTCCTCGAACTTCTGCTCGCGCAGGACGTTGCGCGCCTGCTCGCGCTGCTGGCGCTTGTCGAGCGTGACCTGGCGGCGCTCGACGACCTGGATCAGATGAACGCCGAATCGCGTCGTCACCGGGTCGCTGATGCCACCCGGCTTGAGGTCGGACATCGCCTCCTCGAACTCCGGAACGAACTGGCCGGGCGTCGCCCAGCCGAGGTCGCCGCCGTTGGCGGCGCTGCCGTCCTCCGAGTTGTCCCGGGCCAGCTGCTCGAAGGTCTTCGTTCCGGCCTCGATCTCGCGCTTGAACTGGAGCAGCCGGCTCTTCGCCGCCTCCGCGCTCAACTCGGCCGACGGTCTGAGGAGGATGTGGCGGGCCCGCGTCTGCGTCACCGAGAACGCGTTGGCTTCGCGTCGATCGACGAGCTTGAGGACGTGGAAGCCGGCGCCGCTGCGCAACAGGTCCGGCGCAACGTCGCCGGGCGCCAGGGTGCGCACCGCCGAGACGAACAGGTCGGGCAGCCGGTCGGCGGGTCGCAGCCCGATCTCGCCGCCCTTGGCGCGGTTGCCGTCCTCGGACACCGCGCGGGCCACTTGGGCGAAGTCCTCGCCGCCGCGCACCCGGCGCAGCGCGCTCAGCGCCTTCTCGCGCCGCTCGGCCACCATGGCGTCGCTCGCCCCCTCCGGAACGATGACCAGGATCTGCGCGATGTCGAGCTCGGGCGCGTCGCCGACTTCCTTGCGTCTCGAGTCGAGCAGCGCGTCGACGTCGGCGTCGCTGACGCGGATCCGGCTGGTGACCTCGCGCTCGCGCACCCGCTCGACCAGCATCTGGTCCTTGATGTTCTCGCGGAAGCGGTTGTAGTCGATGTTCTCGCGCTTCAGACGCGCACGCATCTGCGCCATCGACATCTGGTTCTGCGTGGCGACGTTGGCGACCGCCCGCTCGAGCTCCGAGTCGTCGACCCGGACGCCGCTGTCGCGTGCCGCGCTGACCATCGCACGCTCGTTGATCAGCACATCCAGCACCTGCTGGCGCAGCTCCGGCGCCGGCGGCAGCGGGGTGCGATTGCGTGCCGCCTCGGCGCGGATGCGGGTCATGCGCTGTTGCAGCTCGGCGTTGGTGACGACCTCCTGGTTGACGACGGCGACGATGTAGTCGGCGCTGCTCTGCGCCCGCGCAGGCGCGGCGGCGGTGGCGCACATCAGCGCCGTCGCCAGCGCGAACGCCGCAGCGAGCGCCGTGCCTGCGGCGCGAAGGCGGGAGGTCGATTCAGTCATAAGGTGTGAAGGGCGTGTTCGTCGTGCGCTCGTCGCGCAGCAACTGGTAGCCCGGAATATTGTCCTTCAACACCTTCAGCGGATTCGAGCCGATGCGCGACAGGCCGACGAGCTCGAGCTGCACCAGCAGACGGGTCGTCGCCTCGCTGCGCCCGGTCGAGATGCGCTCGGCGACGATCCGGCCGATCCAGCAACCGGCGTCGTACTCGAAGCCGGCGATCCCGTCGGTGAGACGCCGGTCTCGGGTGCTGTAGTTGATGCGCCCCACCCCGTACAAGGTTCCCTTGCAGCTCGAACTAGCCGCGGAGCGCCCGGTGCCCGGCGCAGCGCCTTCCGAGCCGACGAGGGGCGGATTGCCCCAGATCGGCCACTGCCAGCCGAGCTCGACCTGCTCCGAGAGCCCGCGGGTCAGGCGGTAGTTGAGGTTGACGGTGCGATACGGCCCCGGCGAGTAGCGAACGCCGAGCAGCGAGCGGCCGACGCGCTGGTCGTCCGGGTTGTACTGCGCCTGCACGTCGAAGGTCCAGTGCGGGACGACCGTGGTCGTGCCGCTGACGAGCACGTCGGAGAGACGCCGCGTGATCGGATCGCCGTCGGGCGTGACGCGCTGATCACGGAACAGGTAGCGCTGGGCGATGCCCAGGCGCAGCGCCTCGGCGCCGGTGAGCGGGTCCAGGATCCGCGTCGTCACGCCGGCGGTGATCTGGTGCGCGTCGGACACGCGGTCGATGCCGGAGAAGGCGTTCTCGGTGAAGATCGAGTCGAGGTTGAAGTCTTTCGGGTAGGCGTCGAAGTTCGGCAGGTTCTCCTGCCGGCGGTACGGCGTGTTGACGTAGAGCAGGCGCGGCTCGAGCGTCTGCACGACCTTCTTGCCGAAGAAGGTTGCATTGCGCTCGAGCGTCCACGCGCTGTCGACCGAGAGCGTCGGGATGACGCGCGACGCATGCAGCCGGCCGTCGGTCGACTGCGCCGCATCGTCGAGGTCGTACGAGGCGGCGTTGACCCCGAGTCGCGGCGTGAACGTCCACCCCGGCGTGTAGAACGGTCGCGCGATGCTGCCGATCGCATGCACGCGGTTGCCGGTCTGGCGCACGAGGCCGTACGTGTTGTCGGGCTCGGTGAAGCGGTTGAACTCGCCCTCGAAGGTCATGTCGAACCCGCCGATCGGGCCGCCGTAGCGGGCGCCGACCTGAGGCAAGCGCTCGTAGGGCGCGGGTGCGATGCGCGTCGTCGGGTCTGCGGTCTGCAGCAGTTGCCAGCGCTCGACGCGCGCGTACGACACCCAGTCGCCGAACGGCCGAGAGACGGTGATGTCGGTCGGCAGCAGGCGCGGCGTCGACGTCTTGAGCTCGCCCGGGAAGTCCTTCCAGTAGTCGTCGTCCGACGCCCGCAGCGCCCGCACCTGGGCGTAGGCGCCGAACGGAAGCGCGCCGTCGTGCGCCCAGCGCAGCTGGTAGCGCGAGCGGTCGGCGACCCGGTCGTCCGGCAGCACCTTCACGTCGGCCTCGCCGGCGAAGGTCGACTCGAGGTAGCGGAACTCGGTGCCGACGGCGGCACCGCGGCGCACGCTGGCGTAGCCGGTGATCGTCGCATCGCGATTCGGCGCGATGTTCCAGTAGTACGGCATCGAGAGCTGCACGCCGCTGCGGCTGTCGATGCCGAAACTCGGCGGCAGGAAGCCCGACTTGCGCTCGTCGTTGAGCGGAAACGCGAGGATGGGCGCAGCCAGGATGGGAACGCCGAGGAAGCGCAGCACGGCGTTGCGCGCGACGCCTTCGTTGGTCTCGGTGTCGATGCGGATGCTGGCAGCGCGCAAAACCCAGGCGGGCTCGTCGCCGTCGGCCGGCGTGCAGCTCGAGTAGGTCGCGTCGATCGCAGCGGCGTGCTGGTCGTCGATGAAGTCGATGCGCGCCGCCGTGCCGCCTGCCGCGGTCTTGGCGAAACGGTAGGTCGGCGACGTGAACGTGCCTTCGAAACTCTGGACCTTCAGCCGCAGCTCGGGGCCGAAGAAGATGTTGCCGTCGCGGCTCACCACGACCTGGCCTGTGGCGCGGGCGAAGTCCTCGGCCTGGTCGTAGGTGAGCTTGTCGGCGCGGATGACGACCGCGCCGCGGCGGAACTCGACGTCGCCCGTCGCCTCGGCATCCAGGTCCGGGCGGGCGCGCAGTTCGCGGGCGCGCAGGATGATCGGCAGCGACTTGGCCGCCTCGCCGCGCGGCGGCGCCTGAAGCGTGGTGGCGTTGCGCAATTCGATGCCGGACGGCGAGACCGACGACGCAGGCGCATCGGGCGCCGTCGGCGCCGGCCGCTCGACCTGGGCAGAGGGTGGGGCGCCGGCGCCCTGAGCCCGGACTGAAGCCGCTGCTGCCGTCAGGCCGATCGATGCGGCGATGGCCAGCGCGTGGCGACGATGCAGGCGAGGTCGGCTCGGTGCCTCGTGTGCGTGTGCGCTGCGGACTCGGGCAGGAGATGGGCGCACGAGGCGGATGGGCGCGTTCGGTGTCGGAGCGTGGGCGGCGTGCCCGCCGCACGTGGGATCGCGCAGCACGAGGCGCGGCGACCGATTCGTAGAATTCATTATCCACGAGGCTTTCGTGATCCCGGCGCTTCGAGCCGAGCGCGTGCGGCCCTTCGCAACCTCCGACTGAACCCGTGACCCTGATGAACCTCGAGTGGCGCGATCCCGCGCGTGCGGCGGCGTTCGACGACTGGCTCGGCCGCGTCGCCCGCGTGCACGGCCTCGACCCGTCGACGCTGCGGCCGGCGTCGGCCGACGCGAGCTTTCGCCGCTACTTCCGTCTCGACCGAGCCGACGGCTCGGGCGCGTGCATCGTCATGGACGCGCCTCCGCCTCAGGAGGACGTGCGACCCTTCGTTCGGGTCGCCGCACTGCTCGTCGCCGCCTCGTTGCACGTGCCGCGCGTGCTCGACGCCGACGAGGCGTCAGGCTTCCTGCTGATCGACGATCTCGGCGACGCGCTCTACTTGCCCGCCCTCCTGAACGCGCAGGCGAGCGGCGACCTCGCGGCGGCCGACGCCCTGATGCAGGACGCGACCGCTGCGCTGATCACGATGCAAACCCGCGCCGACGCCACCTCGCTGCCGCCGTACGACGATGCCCTGCTGCGCCGCGAGCTCGCGCTGTTTCCCGAGTGGTGCGTCGAGCGCGAATGCCAGGCAACGTGGAGCGCCGCCGAGGCGGCGACGTGGCGCGCGGCCTGCGACCGCTTGGTCGACAGCGCACTCGCCCAGCCGACCGTGTTCGTGCACCGCGACTGGATGCCGCGCAACCTCATGATCGCCAGGCCCAACCCGGGCGTGCTCGATTTCCAGGACGCCGTAAGCGGCCCGATCACCTACGACATCGCCTCGCAGCTTCGCGATGCCTTCGTGTCGTGGGACGAGGAGCGCGAGCTCGACTGGGCGGTTCGCTACTGGCAGCTCGCGAAAGCGGCCGGGCTCGCGGTCGACGCCGACTTCGGCGCGTTCTGGCGAGCGCTCGAATGGATGGGGCTGCAGCGCCACCTCAAGGTCCTGGGCATCTTCTCGCGCTTGAAGCACCGCGACGGCAAGCCGGCTTACAGCGCCGACCTGCCGCGCTTCTTCGCCTATGCGCACAAGGCCGCGACGCGCTATGCCCCGCTGCGCCCGCTGGCACGGCTGCTGGAACCCTTGATGGGCGCGGCGCGGATCGACGCGTTCCACTGAGCCAGCCTGCGAACGTTGTCGCAGCTCCAGCACTGGCAGCAAGATGATCCGCCTCACCGAGTTGCGCCTGCCGCTCGAGCACTCGGAGCCTGCGCTGCGCGAGGCGGTCGCCACCCGTCTCGGCAGCGCCCGCGACGAGCTGATCGCGATCCGCGTCGCCAAGCGCGGCCACGATGCGAGAAAGCGCTCGGCGATCGTTCTCGTCTACACGGTCGACTGCCAGGTACGCGACGAGACGGCGACGCTCGCGCGGCACGCCGGCGATCCGCACGTGCGGCCCGCGCCCGACACACGCTACCGCGGCGTGGCGCACGCACCGCCGGGCGATGCCGACGCGAACGGCGCGCGACCGGTGGTGGTGGGCTTCGGGCCCTGCGGTCTGTTCGCAGCCCTGATCCTGGCCCAGGCCGGCCTCGCGCCGATCGTCCTCGAGCGGGGCAAGGCCGTGCGCGAACGAACAAGGGACACGTGGCGGCTCTGGCGACAGGGGGTGCTCGATCCGGAGTCGAACGTGCAGTTCGGCGAGGGCGGCGCCGGCACCTTCTCCGACGGCAAGCTGTGGAGCCAGATCTCCGATCCGCGCCACCTCACGCGCAAGGTGATCGACGAGTTCATCGAGGCCGGTGCGCCCGAGGAGATCGCCTGGGCCGCCAAGCCGCACATCGGCACGTTCCGGCTCGTGGCGATGGTCGAGAAGATGCGCGCGGAGATCGAGCGGCTCGGCGGCGAAGTGCGGTTCGGCCAGAAGGTGGTCGACCTGGCGATCGAGGACGGCGCCGTTCGCGGGGTCGTCGTCGAAGACGCGGCGATCGGCGGCAGCCGCGAGCTGGCGGCCGGGCACGTCGTGCTCGCGCTCGGCCACAGCGCGCGCGACACCTTCGCCATGCTGCACGCCCGCGGCGTGGCGATGCAGGCGAAGCCGTTCTCTATCGGCTTTCGCATCGAGCATCCGCAAGGACTCGTCGATCGCGCGCGCTACGGGGAGCGATACGCCGGCCACCCGTTGCTCGGCGCCGCCGACTACAAGCTCGTGCACCACGCGACGAACGGCCGCGCGGTCTACAGCTTCTGCATGTGCCCGGGAGGAACCGTCGTCGCGGCGACGTCGGAGCCCGGACGTGTCGTCACCAACGGCATGAGCCAATACTCTCGCAACGAGCGCAACGCCAACGCCGGCATCGTCGTCGGCATCACGCCGGACGACTACCGCGTGCCGCCGGCAGAGGGATCGACCGGCGAGGTGTCGCCGCTCGACGGCATCGCCTTCCAGCGCGCCCTGGAGTCGCACGCGTTCGTGCTGGGCGGTCAGACCTACGCGGCCCCGGGCCAGCGCGTCGGCGACTTCCTCGCCATGCGGCCGACGCGCGCCTTTGGCAGCGTCGAGCCGTCGTACACGCCGCGCGTCACGCCCGCCGACCTTGCAGAGCCGAGCCGCGAGAGCCTGCCGCGCTATGCCATCGATGCCATCCGCGAGGCGATCCCGGCGTTCGCCAGGCGGATCGCCGGCTTCGCGATGGACGACGCCGTGCTCACGGGCGTCGAGACGCGGACATCGTCGCCGCTGCGCATCGCGCGCGGGCCCGATCGGCAGAGCGTCAACGTGCGCGGGCTCTACCCGGCGGGCGAAGGCGCCGGCTATGCGGGCGGGATCATGTCGGCCGCCGTCGATGGAATCGAGACAGCCGAGGCGGTGGCCCGCTCGATCCTCACGCGCTGACCTCTCAGGGGCAGGCCGCCATCACCTGCGCGACCGCCGCGGTGAGCTTCTTGCCGTAGGGCACGTGCAGGAACTCGTTCGGTCCGTGCGCATTGCTCTTCGGACCGAGCACCCCGCAGACCATCATCTGCGCCTTCGGGAAGCTCTCCTGCAGCATCTTCATGAGCGGGATCGTGCCGCCCTGCCCGATGTAGCCGCACGGTGCGCTGAAATGCGCGTTCGACGCTGCGTCGAGCGCATCGTGCAGCCAGGGCGAGAGCGACGGCGCGTTCCAGCCCGTCGCACCGGCGGCGCCGGCGCGGCCGTCGGCGTGGAAGGTGACCTTGGCGTTGTACGGCGCGTTGTCCTCGAGCAGCAGCTTCACCGTTTCCGCGGCGGTGTTCCCGTCGATGAGCGGCGGCAGGCGCAGGCTCAACTTGAACGCCGTGCAGGGCCGCAGCACGTTGCCCGCATCGCGCATCGCCGGCATGCCCTCGACGCCGGTGACCGAGAGCGTCGGCTTCCAGGTGCGGTTGATGAGCGCCTCGAGCGGGTCGGTGGTGGTGGGCAGCGTCGGCCCGCCGTCGTCACCGCAGGCCCAGGGGAAGCGCTTCCAGACCTCGTCGCCGAGGATCTGAGCGGTGGCCTTCGCCTGCTCGAGCCGGTCGGCGGGCATCTGGCAGTGCAGGCTCTCGGGCAAGAGGCGGCCGGTCTTCGAGTCTTCCAGCCGGTCGAGCACCTGGCGCAGGATGCGAAAGCTCGACGGCACGAGCCCGCTCGCGTCGCCCGAATGCACGCCTTCGGTGAGGATCTCGACCTTGAGCACGCCGCTCACCATGCCGCGCAGGCTGGTGGTGAGCCAGAGCTGGTCGTAGTTGCCGGCACCGCTGTCGAGGCAGACGACGAGGCCGACGCGGCCGAGCCGTTCCTTCAGCACGTCGACGTAGAACGGCAGGTCAGGCGAGCCGCTTTCTTCTCCCGATTCGATGAGGCCGACGCAGCGCGGTCGGGCGATGCCCTGTGCGTCGAGCGCCTCGATCGCGGTGATGGCCGCATAGACCGCATAGCCGTCGTCGGCGCCGCCGCGCCCGTAGAGCTTGCCGCCTTCGTAGCGCGGCGTCCACGGGCCGAAGCCGGTCTTCCAGCCCGAGAACTCGGGCTGCTTGTCGAGGTGGCCGTAGAGGCAGATCGTCTCGGCGCCGGCGTCGTTGCCGCCCGGGCGGGTGGCCGGTACGTCGAAGAAGATGACCGGCGTGCGGCCTTCGAGGCGAATGACCTCGAGCTCGAGTCCCTGCACCTTGCGCGACTCGACCCACGCCGCCGCATCGGCGACGACGCGGTCGAGGTAGCCGTGCTGCTGCCAGTCGGCGTCGAACATCGGACTCTTGGCCGGCACCTCGATGTAGCGGGTGAGTGCAGGGACGATCTCGTCGTCCCACGCACGGGTGGCATGGCCGAGCAGCGCTTCGGCTTCGTCGGCCCTGACGGGCTGCAGCGGATCGCGTGCGTTCATGGTGGGGTGGCTCCTTCGCGGGCGCAAAAAGGCAGTGTATCGAGCCAGCGGTCGAGGACCGACAGCACCTCGCCTCGCTCGGGCTCGTTGAAGATCTCGTGGAAGAGCGCCGGGAATGCGCGCGCGGTGACGAGCGACTTCGGCGCCGACGCCACGAAGGCGGCGCTGCCGCGCGGCGCGACGCAACGGTCGGCGCCGGCCCACATCGCGAGCGTCGGCACACGCCAGCGCGACGCGGCAGCCAGCACCTCGGCGCCTTGGTCGGCGATGAAGCGAGCCAGGCGCGGCGCGATGCGGTCGTGCACAAGCGGATCGGCGCGGTACGCGGCGACGACAGCCGAGTCGCGCGACAGCCATTCGGGCTTGATGCCATTGCCGACCGCCAGGTTCGGCGCGATCGGCTCGAGCACGGCGAGCAACGCGCGCTGCACACGGCTGAGACCCGCGTCGAGCGCCGGCGACGACAGCGCGAGCGCGTCGACCTCGCGCGACCACGCCTGTGGTGAAGCGTTCAACGCCTCGCCGACAAATCGCGCCGCGACCAGCCCACCGAGGCTGTGCCCGAGCAGCACGAGCGGCGCGGGATGCGCGGCACGTTCGGCGTCGATCACCCTCGCGAGGTCGACGAGCAGGTCGTCTTCTCGCGTCAGTCGACCGCGCAAACCACCGCTGTTGCCATGGCCACGATGGTCGTAGGCGACGACGCGAAAGCCGCGCTCGACGAGGTGGGCCGCAACCTCGGCGTAGCGGCCGCCGTGCTCGCCGAGTCCGTGGACGACAAGGACGGTGGCCCGCGAGCCGGCGCATGGCCACTCGCGCACGGCGAGCCCGACGCCATCGCGTGCAGCGACTTGGCGCATCAGCGCGCGACGACCGCTGCCATCACCGCGCCGCCGCCGGCTCGCTCCACCCGCCGCCGAGCACCCGATACAGCGCGACGGCGTTCTGCAGCTGCTGCGCCTCGGTCTGCACCAGCGCCTGCTGCGCCGTGAAGAGCGAGCGCTGTGCGTCGAGCGAATCGAGGTAGCTCGCGGCGCCGGCCTTGTAGCGCAGGTCGGCGAGACGAAACGTGCTGGCGAGCGCCTCCACCTGTGCGCGTTGGGCGCGAAGTTGCTCGCCGTAGGTGGCGCGGCCGGCGAGCGCGTCGGCGACTTCTCGAAACGCCGACTGGATCGCCCGCTCGTACTGCGCCCGGGCGATGGCGAAGCTCGCCCGTGCCACGCCGAGGTTGGCGCGGTTGCGGCCGTAGTCGAAGATCGGCTGCAGCAGCGAGCCGCTGCCCGTGAACGCCCAGATGCCGCTCTTGAACAGGCCCGACAGTTCCAGGCTCGCGCTGCCGAAGTTGCCGGTGAGCGAGATGCGCGGGAAAAAGGCCGCGCGTGCAGCACCGATGTTGGCGTTGGCGGCGAGCAGCTGCTCTTCCGCGGCGCGGATGTCGGGGCGCCGTTCGAGCAGCTCCGACGGAAGCCCCGCCGGCAGCTCGATGCCGGCGAGCACCTCGGCGAGCGGCGGCGGCGGCGGCAGGTCGGCCGGAAGCGGCTGGCCGACGAGCAGCTGCAAGGCGTTCTCGTCCTGTGCGCGCAGCCTGAGTGCCTGGGCCAGTGCGACGTTGGCGCCTTCGAGCAGCGACACGCTTTGCTGGTAGTCGAGCGCCGACGACGCGCCGTTGTCGAACCGAAGCTTGGTGAGCCGCGTCGATTCGCCGCGCGTCGCGAGCGCCTGTCGCGTCACGCGAACCAGCGCGTCGTCGGCGATCGCCTGGATGTAGGTCGACGCGACCGAGGCGACGAGGCTGATCTGCACCGCCTTGCGCGCTTCTTCCGTGGCGAGGTATTGCGCCAGCGCCGCCTCCGAGAGGTCGTGGATGCGGCCGAACAGGTCGAGCTCGTACGACGTGACGGCGATGCCCGCGGCATAGGTCGTCGCGCGCCCGACTCCACTCACGACGCCGCGCGAGACCGTCGCGCCGGCGCCAAGCGACGGCAGCTGGTCGGCGCGCCGAACGTCGTAGGCGGCGCGCGTCTGCTCGATGTTGAGGATGGCAATGCGCAGGTCGCGGTTGCTGGCGAGTGCGAGGTCGATCAGTCGGCGAAGTCGCGCGTCGGCGTAGAAGCTCCGCCAGTCGATCGTCGTGGCGTCAGCGCGGGTCGCGGCGGGCGCAGGCTCGATCGGGTACGCATCCGGGATCGGTGGCGCGGGCCGCTCGTAGCTCGGGATCAACGAACCGCACGCCGACACGAGCGCCGTGGCGGCGACGGACCCCACGCGAGCACGACTGCGACTGCGACCGAAGTCAGCCACGCCGCTCGCCCTTGTCACTGCCCTCCGGGCCCTCGCCGCGAACGCCGCCACCCTTGAACCAGCGCTTGACGACGACGAAGAACACCGGAACGAAGAACACCGCGAGCACCGTCGCCGTGATCATCCCGCCCATCACGCCGGTGCCGATCGCGCGCTGGCTGGCCGACCCGGCGCCGCTCGCCACCACCAGCGGCAACACGCCGAGGATGAACGCGATCGACGTCATGAGGATCGGCCGGAAGCGCAGGTGCACGGCTTCGAGCGTCGCCTCGATCACGCCCTTGCCCTCGGCGACGAGGTCCTTCGCGAACTCGATGATCAGGATCGCGTTCTTCGCCGACAGGCCGATCACGGTGATGAGGCCGACCTTGAAGAAGACGTCGTTGGGCAGGCCGCGCACGGTGGCGCCGAGCACCGCACCGAGAACGCCGAGCGGCACCGCCAGCAGCACGGCGAGCGGGATCGTCCAGCTCTCGTAGAGCGCCGACAGGCACAGGAAGACCGCGAGCAGCGAGAACACGATCAGGATCGTCGCCGTCGACCCCGACAGGCGCTCCTCGCGCGACTGGCCCGTCCACTCGAAGCCGAAGCCGGCAGGCAGCTTCGCGGCGAGGCGCTCCATCTCGTCCATCGCCTCGCCGGTGGAGCGGCCGGGCGCCGCATCACCGGCAATGCGCATCGTCGGGTAGCCGTTGTAGCGCACCGTCTGGAGCGGGCCGGTGATCCAGCGCGTCGTCGCCATCGCCCCGAGCGGCACCGTCTTGCCCTGGCCGTTGACGACCGACAGGCGCAACAGGTCGTCGGCATTCATGCGGTCCGGCGCGTCGGCCTGCACGATGACGCGCTGCAGCCGCCCGGCGTTCGGAAACTCGTTGACGAAGGTCGAGCCGAGGGAGGTGGAGAGCACGCCGTTGATCTGGTCGAAGGAGACGCCGAGCGCCGCGGCGCGCGGCCGGTCGATGTCGATCTGCAGTTGCGGCGCGTCTTCGAGACCGTCGGCGCGCACGCTCGCCAGCAGCTTGCTCTGCGCCGCCTCGCCGAGCAGCTGGTCGCGCGCCGCGAGGAGGGCCTCGTGGCCGTTGCTGCTGCGGTCCTGCAGGCGAAACGCGAAGCCCGTGGAGTTGCCGAGCTCGCGGATCGCCGGCGGCACTGCGGCGAAGATGAAGGCGTCACGAATGCCGGAGAGACCACGGAAGGCACGCCCGGCGATGCCCTGTGCCGAATGCTCGGCACCCTTGCGCTCGCCCCAGGGCTTCAGGGTCACGAAAGCCAGCGCTGCGTTCTGGCCGCTGCCGGCGAACGAGAAGCCGAGCACGCTGACCATGCTCTGCACGTCGGGCTGCTTCAGGAAGAATTCCTCGGCCTGCTTCATGACCGCGAGCGTGCGGCCCTGCGTCGCGCCAGGCGGCAGCTGGACGTTGGCGATCAGGAAGCCCTGGTCCTCGGTCGGCAGGAAAGACGAGGGCAGGCGCGTGAACATCCAGCCCGCGACCGCCGCGACGAGCACGAAGAGCACGAGGAAGCGCCCGGTCCGGCGCAGCATCTTCGCGACAACGCCCTCGTAGCCGTGCGTCGTCGCCTTGAAGCCGCGGTTGAACCAGCCGAACGGCCCCCGTTTCTCGTGCTTGGCGCCTTTTTCGATCGGCTTGAGGAAGGTTGCGCACAGCGCCGGCGTGAGCGACATGGCGAGGAAGACCGAGAACAGCATCGAGCTCACCATCACCAGCGAGAACTGGCGGTAGATGTTGCCGACCGAGCCGGAGAAGAACGCCATCGGCAGGAACACCGACACCAGCGTGACGCTGATGCCGACCAGCGCAGCGGTGATCTGGCTCATCGCCTTCTTCGTCGCATCACGCGGCGACAGGCCCTCCTCGCTCATGATGCGCTCGACGTTCTCGATGACGACGATCGCGTCGTCGACCAGGATGCCGACGGCGAGCACCATCGCGAACATCGTCAGCACGTTGATCGAGTAGCCGAACGCGAACATCACCGAGAACGCACCGAGCAGCGCAACCGGAACGACGATGGTCGGAATCAACGTGTAGCGCAGACTCTGCAGGAACAGGTACATCACAAGAAAGACGAGGATGACCGCCTCGACCAACGTCTCGACCACCTGACGGATCGAGATCTGCACGAAACGCGAGCTGTCGTACGGGATGTCGTAGCGCACGCCCTGCGGGAAGTAGGCGGACAGCGCCTCCATCCTGGCGCGGATCGCATCGGCCGTGGCGAGTGCGTTGCCCGTCGCCGAGAGCTGCACGCCGATGCCCGTGGAGGGCTTGCCGTTGAGCCGCGCCGACGTCGAGTAGCTCTGCCCGCCGAGTTCGACGCGGGCCACGTCGCGCAGCTTCACCGCCGAACCGTCGGCGTTGGCGCGCAGCGTGATGTCGCCGAACTGCTCGGCGCTCGTGAGCTGCCCCGCGACGACGACGGGGGCGCTGATCGGCGTTCCCTGGACGATCGGCAGGTCGCCGATCGTCCCCGACGACACCTGCGCGTTCTGGGCCCGGATCGCGGCGACGACGTCGCCGGTCGAGAGGCTGTAGCCGACGAGCTTGGCCGGATCGAGCCAAATCCGCATCGAACGCTCGGTGCCGAACAGCTGCGCCTGGCCGACCCCGGGCACGCGCTGCAGCTCGGGCAGGACGTTGCGAGACGCGTAGTCGCCCAGCGCGATGGGGTCGTACGCGGGGTTGGTCGACGACAGGATGGTGAAGAGCAGGAAGTTCGAGCGCGCCTTGTCGACGCGCACGCCCTGCTGCGTCACCGCCGACGGCAGCCGTGGCGAGGCGCGGGCCAGGCGGTTCTGAACGTCCACCTGCGCGAGATCCGGGTTGGTGCCCGACTCGAAGGTCAGCGTCATCTGGCCAACCCCGTTGGCCTGGCTCACCGACTCGACGTAGACCAGCCCGGGTGAGCCGTTCATCTCCTGCTCGATGACGCTGATGACCGCGTCTTCGAGGGTCTGCGCCGAGGCGCCGGGATAGGTCGCGGTGACGGTGATCGAGGGCGGCGCCACGGTCGGGTACTGGGCGATCGGCAGCTGCCTGATCGAGACGCCGCCGAGGACGAGGATGAACAGGGCGATGACCCACGCGAAGATGGGCCGGTCGATGAAGAACTGGGCCATCCGCGTCTATCGAGGCGCCGAAGCTCCCGCCGACGCTGCCCCGCCCGGCTGCACCAGCACCGGCCGCACCGCCGCCTTGCCGCGCACCTTCTGGAACCCGTCGACCATGACCATCTCGCCGGGCGTCAGGCCGCCGAGGATCACCCAGTCGCCCCCCTTTCCGGTGCCGACCTTGACCGGTTTGGTGACGATGTTCCCGTCGGTCGTGACGACCATGACCGTGTCGCCGCCCGAGCCGCGCTGCACCGCCTGCTGCGGCAGCAGGATGCCGTTGGGCGTCTCGGCCTGCTCGATGCGGACCCGCACGTACATGCCCGGAAGCAACAGCCCGTTCGGATTCGGCACCTCGGCACGCAGCGTCACCTGGCCCGAAGTCGGATCGACCGTCAGGTCGGTGAAGAGCAGCTTGCCGGTCTGCGCGTAGAGGCTGCCGTCTTCGAGCACCACCTTGACGGTGCCGCCGTCGGGGCCGCCGGTGCGCCGGAAGCGCCCGGTCTCGAAAGCGCGGCGCAGGTTCAGCACCTCCGTCGTCGACTGGGTGAAGTTGACGAAGACCGGATGGATCTGCTGGATGGTCGCGAGCAGCGTCGCGTCGCCCTGGCCGACCAGCGCACCCTCAGTGACCTGGGCGCGGCCGATGCGGCCGGAGATCGGTGCCGTGACGGTCGCGTAGCCGAGGTTGATCTGCGCCGTCTTCAGCGTCGCCCGGCCGGCCGCCACGTCGGCCTCGGCGGTCTTCTGCGCCGCGACGGCGTTGACGTAGTCCTGCTTGCTGATCGCGTTCGCCTCGAGCAGCGGCTTGTACCGATCGGCCTGTGCCGTCGCTTGCGCAAGGTTGGCTTGAGCGCGAGACAGCGTCGCCTGCGCCGACGCGGCTGCAGCGTCGAGCGACTGCGGGTCGATGCGAAAGAGCGGCTGGCCGGCACGCACGTCGCTGCCCTCCGTGAACACGCGACGAAGCACGATGCCCGGCACGCGCGCCCGGACCTGCGCGACCCGCGACGCCTCGACCCGGCCAGGCAGCTCGTTGACGAGGCCGACGTTGCGCATCGCCGCGACGACCACGCCGACCTCGACCGGCGGCGGGCCGCCTGCGCCCGATGCAGCGGAAGCGCCGCCGCTCGCGGACTTGTTGCCGTCACCTTCCTTGCCGCACGCGACGAGGACGAGGGCGAGGACGAGAGCGGCAGCGAGAACGCCGGCCCGGCGCGGCGATGCGGGGTCGGGCATCGTCAGCGAGGCACGTCGTAGTTGGCCGGGACGAACTCCCAGGCGCGCCCTTCGGCGCGAATGTGGCCGATGCCAGGGAACGGCAGATGCGCGGCGCCGATCCACCAGCCGCCCTTCGCGGCGGCGGCGAACGCCTTCGCACGCTCGCCGGCGGCGGCCTTGGTGTCGGTGTCGAACGCGATCGTCACGGACGGCTTGGGGAACTGCACCGCCGCGACGTGGACCAGGTCGCCCCAGAGCACGAGCTTTTGCCCCTTCGACTCGATCGTGTAGGTCGTGTGCCCCGGCGTGTGGCCGGCGGCGGCGTTCGCACGAATGCCGGGGAAGAGTTCGGTGTCGCCGCGGAAGGTCTTGAGCTTGCCGGCATCGACGTAGGGCTTGAGCGACGCCATCGCACCCTTGAAGAAGCCCTTGGCGGCCTCGGGCGCCTTGGCCATCTGGGCATCGCTCAGCCAGTAGTCTGCATCGCGCTGATCGGCGTGGACGATGGCGTTCGGGAAAGCGAGCTTGCCGTCGGCCATCAGGCCGCCGACGTGGTCCGGGTGCATGTGCGTGATGAGCACGGCGTCGATCTGCTCGGGCCTGTAGCCGGCAGCCGCGAGATTTGGCGGCAACTTGCCGAGCGTCGGCCCGAACAGGCCGGCGGCGCCGGTGTCGACGAGGATCAGCTTGTCGCCGGTGTTGACGAGAAAGGTGTTGACCGAGGTCGCCACCTTGTCACCGAGGAATCGCTTGCCGAGCAGGACGCCGACCTCGGCCGGCTTGATGCCGAGCAGCAGCGTCTTGGGCTCCAGGTCGACGACACCGTCGGACAGCACCGTGACCTCGAAGTCGCCGAGCATCGTCCGGTACCAGCCGGGCGCGGCGGTCTTCTGCTGCGGCGCGGCCGCCTCGGCGACGAGCGCGACCCCGCACCCGATGAGCAATGCAGCGGACCACAGCGAGCGACGAAGCAGCATGGCGAAAGCTCCCGTTTGGCGAAGCCGGCGAGGATAGCGGAGCAGCGTGGATCGGGCAGGGCGCTCAGCGTCCGGCGGCCTCGAACTTGAACACCGCCACGCTCGCCAGCAGGTTCGGCCAGAAGCGCACCGCGCGGCCGCTCCGGATGCCGAACGCGTCGAGGATGCGCAACCCGTCGCGTCGCGCGAGCACCTCGAAGTCGGCATACGTGCCGACGCGGATGTTCGGCGTGTCGTACCACTGGTACGGCAGGGCGCGGGTCACCGGCATGCGGCCCGCCGCGACGCGCAGCCGGTTCGGCCAGTGCGCGAAGTTCGGGAAGCTGACGATGCCGATGCGGCCGACCCGCGCCGTCTCGCGCAGCATCTTCTCGGTGTTCTTCAGGTGCTGCAGCGTCTCGAGCTGGAGGACGACGTCGAAGCTGCGGTCGTCGAACAGCGCCAGCCCTTCCTCGAGGTTGAGCTGGATGACGTTGACACCCCGCTGGTGGCAGGCGAGCACGTTGGCGTCGTCGATCTCGACGCCGGAGCCGCTGCAGTCCTTCTTGTCGCGCAGCATCGCCAGCAGCTCGCCCGAGCCGCAGCCGAGGTCGAGCACGCGCGAGCCTGCCGGAACGAGCTCGGCGATGAGCGCCAGGTCCTGCCGATCGCTCACGCCACCTCTCCGGCCAGGCGCTCGAAACACGCCCGCAGGACGCCGTGATAGCGCGGGTCGTCCAGCAGGAAGGCGTCGTGGCCGTGCGGCGCGTCGATCTCGGCATAGCTCGCGTCGAGCCGGTTGTCGACGAGCGCCTTGACGATCTCGCGCGAGCGGGCCGGCGCGAACCGCCAGTCGGTCGAGAAGCTCACCAGCTGGAAGCGGCAGCGGGCGCGCGCGAAGGTCTTCGCGAGATCGCCGCCGCAGGCGCGTGCCGGATCGAAGTAGTCGAGCGCCCGGGTGATGAGCAGGTAGGTGTTGGCGTCGAAATACTCGCTGAACTTGTCGCCCTGGTGGCGGAGGTAGCTTTCGATCTGGAACTCGACGTCCTGCGTCGAGTAGCCGAACGCCGCCTGCTGCAGGCTGCGCCCGAACTTCGTCTCCATCGCATCGTCGGAGAGGTAGGTGATGTGGCCGATCATCCGCGCCACTCGCAGGCCCCGCCGCGGCAGCGTGCCGTGCTCGGCGTAGTGGCCGCCGTGGAACTCCGGGTCGGTGACGATGGCCCGCCGCGCCACTTCGTTGAAGGCGATGTTCTGCGCCGACAGGTTCGGCGCCGTCGCCACCGCCACGCAGACGCGGAGGCGCTCGGGATAGCGCAGCGACCAGTCGAGCGCCTGCATGCCGCCGAGGCTGCCGCCGAGCACGGCCGCCAGGCGATCGATGCCGAGCGCATCGACGAGGCGCACCTGTGCGTCGACCCAGTCCTCGACCGTCACGACCGGGAAATCGCTGCCGTAGGTGCGGCCGCTGGCCGCCGGGTCGGGGTTCGTGCTCGTCGGGCCGGTGGAGCCGAAGCACGAGCCGATGTTGTTGACGCCGACGACGAAGAAGCGCTCGGTGTCGAGCGGCTTGCCCGGGCCGACGAGGTTGTCCCACCAGCCTTCGCTCTTCGCCACCCCCGCATGCGTCCCGGCGACGTGGTGCGAGGCGTTGAGTGCATGGCAGACCAGCACGGCGTTGCTCTTCGCCGCATTCAGCGTCCCGTAGGTCTCGTAGGCGAGCGCGTAGTCGCGCAACTGCGCACCGCTGGCCAGCGGCAGCGGCAGCGAGAACGGCATCGATTGCGGCTGGACGTCGCCGAGGCTGGCCATGCGGGAGCGACGAAGACCCTCTACAGGCGACGCCGGAAACGGGAAACCCGGCGCTGCGGAGCAGGCACCGGGTTTCGGTTCCCCTCTTTAGCCGTATTTGTAGAGCGCCCGCAAGCCGGATAAATCAGCGCTGGCGGCCAGTATACGAGCCGCCTCCCCGGATCGCGGGTCAGGAGGTCCGGCGACCGCGGTCGTTCTGGCACGCTGCCATGAGGTCCTTGGCGAACGACGGCTGGCTCACCATGTAGCG